>NZ_CP136759.1:2117500-2420000 GCF_032931615.1 Palleronia sp. LCG004 | reverse complement strand
CGATCGGACGTATTAAGTAGGGCGGGACACGTGAAATCCTGTCTGAACATCGGGGGACCACCCTCGAAGGCTAAGTACTCCTTACTGACCGATAGTGAACCAGTACCGTGAGGGAAAGGTGAAAAGCACCCCGACGAGGGGAGTGAAACAGTACCTGAAACCGAGCGCCTACAATCAGTCGGAGCCTCCTTGAGGGGTGACGGCGTACCTTTTGTATAATGGGTCATCGACTTGGTCTCACGAGCAAGCTTAAGCCGTTAGGTGTAGGCGCAGCGAAAGCGAGTCTTAATAGGGCGAATGAGTTCGTGGGATCAGACCCGAAACCGAGTGATCTAGGCATGTCCAGGATGAAGGTAAGGTAACACTTACTGGAGGTCCGAACCCACACCTGTTGAAAAAGGTCGGGATGAGGTGTGCCTAGGGGTGAAAGGCCAATCAAACTCGGAGATAGCTGGTTCTCCGCGAAATCTATTTAGGTAGAGCGTCATCCGAATACCCCCGGGGGTAGAGCACTGGATGGGTAATGGGGCCCCACAGGCTTACTGATCCTAACCAAACTCCGAATACCGGGGAGTACTAGATGGCAGACACACGGCGGGTGCTAACGTCCGTCGTGGAGAGGGAAACAACCCTGACCTACAGCTAAGGCCCCTAATTCATGGCTAAGTGGGAAAGCATGTGAGACGGCCAAAACAACCAGGAGGTTGGCTTAGAAGCAGCCATCCTTTAAAGATAGCGTAACAGCTCACTGGTCTAAATTTAAGCTGTCTTGCGGCGAAGATGTAACGGGGCTCAAGCCATGAGCCGAAGCTTAGGACTGCATAGCAGTGGTAGCGGAGCGTAGTGTGACATAGTCTCATGCGTCCTTCGATCCTTTCGGGGATCATTGGACGCGAGAGGCTTTCTGTGAAGCCGGCGCGTGAGCGATCCGGTGGAGAGATCACTAGCGAGAATGATGACATGAGTAGCGACAAACAGGGTGAGAGACCCTGTCGCCGAAAGTCCAAGGGTTCCTGCTTAAAGCTAATCTGAGCAGGGTAAGCCGACCCCTAAGGCGAGGCCGAAAGGCGTAGTCGATGGGAACCAGGTTAATATTCCTGGGCCAGATGGAAGTGACGGATCGCAAGGGTCGTTCATCCTTATCGGATTGAATGGGCGGCTGAGCGGTTCCTGGAAATAGCTCCATCATGAGATCGTACCCTAAACCGACACAGGTGGACTGGTAGAGAATACCAAGGCGCTTGAGAGAACGATGTTGAAGGAACTCGGCAAAATACCTCCGTAAGTTCGCGAGAAGGAGGCCCAGTTTCTAGGCAACTAGTGGCTGGGGGCACAAACCAGGGGGTGGCGACTGTTTACTAAAAACACAGGGCTCTGCGAAGTCGCAAGACGACGTATAGGGTCTGACGCCTGCCCGGTGCCGGAAGGTTAAAAGGAGAGGTGCAAGCCTTGAATTGAAGCCCCGGTAAACGGCGGCCGTAACTATAACGGTCCTAAGGTAGCGAAATTCCTTGTCGGGTAAGTTCCGACCTGCACGAATGGCGTAACGACTTCCCCGCTGTCTCCAACATCGACTCAGCGAAATTGAATTGCCTGTCAAGATGCAGGCTTCCCGCGGTTAGACGGAAAGACCCCGTGCACCTTTACTACAGCTTCACACTGGCATCAGGCCAGGCATGTGCAGGATAGGTGGTAGGCTTTGAAGCCGTGACGCCAGTCGCGGTGGAGCCATCCTTGAGATACCACCCTTGCCTTGCTTGATGTCTAACCGCGGTCCGTTATCCGGATCCGGGACCCTGTGTGGCGGGTAGTTTGACTGGGGCGGTCGCCTCCCAAAGAGTAACGGAGGCGTGCGAAGGTTGGCTCAGAGCGGTCGGAAATCGCTCGTTGAGTGCAATGGCAGAAGCCAGCCTGACTGCGAGACTGACAAGTCGAGCAGAGTCGAAAGACGGCCATAGTGATCCGGTGGTCCCGCGTGGAAGGGCCATCGCTCAACGGATAAAAGGTACGCCGGGGATAACAGGCTGATGGTGCCCAAGAGTCCATATCGACGGCACCGTTTGGCACCTCGATGTCGGCTCATCTCATCCTGGGGCTGGAGCAGGTCCCAAGGGTACGGCTGTTCGCCGTTTAAAGAGGTACGTGAGCTGGGTTTAGAACGTCGTGAGACAGTTCGGTCCCTATCTGCCGTGGGTGTAGGATACTTGAGAGGAGTTGCCCCTAGTACGAGAGGACCGGGGTGAACGATCCACTGGTGGACCAGTTGTCATGCCAATGGCAGTGCTGGGTAGCTATGATCGGAAAGGATAACCGCTGAAGGCATCTAAGCGGGAAGCCCCCCTCGAAACAAGGTATCCCTGAGGACCGTGGTAGACCACCACGTCGATAGGCCGGAGATGTAAGCGCAGCAATGTGCTCAGTTGACCGGTACTAATTGTCCGATAGGCTTGATTTGATCCAGTAGAAGATTGGCTGGACCAAAAGCATACACCGAAGTGTACACGACTTGGAACTGATGGATGTCCTGCCCGCTCAAACAAGCGGAACGGACAGAAGCTTCTCTTTCGGTTTGGTGGTCACAGCGCGAGCAAAACACCCGATCCCATCCCGAACTCGGCAGTTAAGTGCCGTTGCGCCGATGGTACTGCGTCTCAAGACGTGGGAGAGTAGGTCGCCGCCAAACCTAACGAGAAGCTCCGATGATCTCTCTGAAACGATGATGGTGCCGGATCCTACCGCCACCGAAACCCAGAATGATCGACGGGACCGCGCATACCTGCGCACCGTCATCCGGCGCGGGATGGAGCAGTCCGGTAGCTCGTCAGGCTCATAACCTGAAGGTCGTAGGTTCAAATCCTACTCCCGCAACCAGCTTTAGCGAACAGGCCGCGCCCGAAAGGGCAGCGGCCTTTTTGCTGTCCGCAAAACCCAATAACCCCAGAACCTTACCCTCCAGCTCGACCGCGTGCCCGCCATCGGAGCAGGGACGAACGACGACTGCCGAGACCAGCTCGTGCAATGCATCGTGGCGCGGTGCCGTAGCGAAGGGTCCGATAGCGCCACGGTGAGCTATCATCTGAGTCTGGTAGAGAAGGGCTAGATCCTGTGCGACTTTGAAAGTGAGGTGCGTTAGACCAATCAGCCGGGTTCTCCAGCATGGCCCTCTATGCTTCCAAGGCTTCCGGTGCTGGACGTATTGGCGCTTCAGGCTTCCTGAAGGACAGGCCGCATGACTTCGTGATAGGGGCAGGCGACGAGGTGATCGGGTTCGGGCATCAGCATCGGCGGGACGCCTTCGGCGCAGTCGGGACGTGCCTTGGGGCAGCGGGTGCGGAAAACGCAGCCCGACGGCGGGTTGACCGGAGAGGGTAGCTCTCCCTCAAGCACGGGGCGGTTTCGCAGCCGCTCACGTTTGGGGTCGGGGATCGGGACCGAGGAAATGAGGGCTTGCGTGTATGGATGGCGGGGGCCGCGGACCAATTCGCGTGCATCCGCCTCCTCTACCTTGCGGCCGAGATACATGACGAGGATCCGGTCTGAGACATGCTTCACGACGCTCAGATCGTGGGCGATGAAGATCATGGAAAGGCCCATCTCGCGTTGAAGGCGTTTGAGGAGGTTCACCACCTGCGCCTGTACGCTCACGTCCAGCGCGGAGACCGGCTCATCGCAGATAAGGAGTTCCGGCTCCAGGATCAGCGCGCGCGCGATCCCGATGCGCTGGCATTGACCACCCGAGAACTCGTGAGGATAACGATTGAGGAGGTTCGGCAGCAGCCCGACGCGCTCCATCATCTCACCCGCACGGCGGCGCGCCTCGGCACGCGAGATGCCGGGATCGTGGGTCACTAACGGTTCGGAAATGATCTCACCCACGTTCATCCGGGGATTGAGGCTCGCCAGTGGATCCTGAAAGACCATTTGCACGACACGCCTATGCTTGCGCCGCTCCGAGGCCGACATCTTGCGCAAATCCGTATCCCCCCAGAGGATCTGACCGCGGCTCGCGGGAACCGTCCCGATCACTGCGCGGGCAAGCGTCGACTTGCCGGAGCCCGACTCGCCCACCACCCCGAGCGTCTGGCCCGGTTCCAGATCGAAGGACATGTCCCGAACGGCCTGAAGCTTGTTCGGCGGGGTCCATGGCCATGCCCCGCGCGGCACGATGTCGAAGGTGACGTCGAGATTTCTGACGCTGAGAAGGGTCATCGGCGCTCCTTTTGGGTAGTTGGTCCCGTGCTCATTTCACGCGATCCGGATCGGCATGGCAGGCACGCTCGAGCTGTCCGTGAGGGAGTAGGAGAGGCATTTCGGCCCTGCAGACGTCCATCGCCCAGTTGCATCGCGGTGCGAAGGGACATCCGGCTGGCAAGCGGGACATGTCGGGCGGCTCGCCCGGAATGGTCGAAAGGTCGTCCTGATCGACGTCGAGCCGCGGCACGGCTCGCAGCAGGCCGAGGGTGTAGGGATGCGTCGGGTCTTCGAAAAGCGGATCGGTTCCGCCCCGCTCCATCACCCGGCCGCCATACATCACGAGCGTCCGGTCGCAGGTATCGGCCACGATCCCGAGATCGTGGGTGATCAGGATCATCGCAGTGCCGAATTCCTCGCGGATCTCGGACAGGAGGGACATGATCTGCGCCTGCACCGTTACGTCCAGCGCGGTGGTGGGTTCGTCCGCAATGAGCAGCCGCGGATTGCAGAGCAGCGACATTGCGATCATGATCCGCTGGCGCATGCCCCCAGAAAATTCGTGCGGATACTGGTCGAGCCGAGCCTTCGCATCGGGTATGCGCACCGCGTCGAGCATCCGGGCACTCTCTTCGCGGGCCTTGCCGCGGGACATGCCCTTGTGCAGCGTCAGCACCTCGGTCATCTGCGGCCCGATCTTGAGATAGGGGTTCAGCGAGGTCATCGGATCCTGAAAGATCATCGAGATCGCGGCACCGCGCACCTTGTTCAGGCGCTGCTGCGAAAGGCCGAGCAGTTCCTGGCCGTCGAAGCGGACCGATCCGCTTGCATGTCCATTGCGCGCCAACAGGCCCATGACCGCAAAGGCAGTCTGCGACTTGCCCGAACCGCTTTCGCCGACGACGGCCAGCGTTTCGCCCGGGTCCACCGAAAACGACACGCCATTCACGGCATTGACGGTGCCGTCGGGAGTCTCGAAGGCGACGCCGAGATCTTTCACGTCGAGAAGAGGCATCAGCGATCCTTGGGGTCGAGCGCGTCCCTGAGCCCATCGCCGAGGAAGAACAGCGCGAAGAGGGAGACGACGAAGAAGGCGAGCGGAAAGGCGATCATCCAGGGCGTTCCGTTCCTGAGATTGGCCGCACCTTGATTGATGAGGGCCCCCCAGGACGTCATCGGTTCCTGCACCCCGAGGCCCAGGAACGAGATGAAGCTTTCGAAGATGATCATCTGTGGCACGAGCAGCGTCGCGTAGATCACGACCACGCCGATCAGGTTCGGAACGATATGGCGGGTGATGATCCGGGGTGTCCGCACACCCGTCGCGATCGCCGCCTCGACGAATTCGCGGTTCTTGAGCGACAACGTCTGCCCGCGGACGATCCGGGCCATGTCGAGCCAGGAGATCAGCCCGATCCCCACGAAGAGCATCACGATCGAGCGTGAGAAGATCACCAGCAGAATGATGAGCACGAACATGTAGGGAATGGACATCATGAGGTCGACGAACCGCATCATGACGCTGTCGGTCCGCCCCCCGACATAGCCCGCGATGGCCCCATAGGCCGTGCCGACGATGACCGAGATGAGCGCGCCGACGATGCCCACGGCGAGGCTGATCCGGGTGCCCTGCACGATGCGCGCAAAGAGATCCCGACCGGTTTCGTCAACGCCGAAGTAATGGCCGTTCTCGATGCTCGGACCACCCGCTTGAGGGATCTGGCCCAGAAGGCTCCAGTCGATCTCCTCGTTCGACCACTGGGCGAAGAACTGGCCGAAGCTCGCGAAGAGAAGCACGAGCAGAAGGACCACCGCGCTGACCATCGCCGCACGGTTGCGCAGGAACCGACGCCGCGCATCGGCCCAGAGCGAGCGTCCCTTGCCGACGGAAAGTTCGGCCTCGATCGCCTCGTCTGTCGTCGTTTCGGTCATCTCTCTCCCTCAGTAGCGGATCTTGGGGTCGATCCAGGCATAGGCGATGTCTGTCAGCAGGTTGAAGGTGATCGTGAGGGCACCGATCAGCACGGTGATCCCCATGATGACGGAATAGTCCCGCGTCAGTGCGGAATTGACGAAGAACTGTCCGATTCCGCCGGTCGAGAAATACACGTCGACCACGACCGACCCGGTGATCATTCCGACGAAGGCCGGTCCGAGATAGCTTACGACCGGCAGCATGGCGGGTTTCAGTGCATGGCGCAGGATCACGCGGCGCATCGGCAGCCCCTTGGCCCGTGCGGTCCGCACGAAGCCGGCATTTAGCACCTCGAGCATGGAGGAGCGCGTGATCCGTGCGATCGACGCCATGTAGGAGGTCGAGAGGGCGATGACCGGCATGATGACGTATTGCCATTGCCCGCCCTGCCAGCCGCCGCCCGGCAGCCATCCGAGCCAGAGCGTGAAGATGATGACGAGGATCGGTGCCATGACGAAGTTCGGCAGCACCTGCGCGCCCACCGTCACGCCCACCGCAAGATAGTCGAGGACCGAGTTCTGCCGGATCGCCGCCAGCGCCCCGAGCGTCACGCCGACGATGACGGCCACGACGAAGGACCAGAACCCGTAGGTGAGCGTGACCGGAAAACCCTGTGCGATCAGGTCGTTCACGCTGCGGTCCGAATAGGCGAAGGAGGGGCCGAAATCGAAATTGGTGACAACGTTCCAGGTATAGACGCCGATGCGTTCGATCAGTGGCCGGTCGAGGCCGTATTCCGCCTCGAGATTGGCGAGCACCGCTGGCGGGACCCCGCGTTCGGAGGCGAAGGGCGATCCGGGCGCGAGATCCATGAGCACGAAGGACAGCACGATGAGCGCCAGAAGCGTGGGGATCGCCACCAGAAGGCGGCGGAGCGTATAGACGAGCATGATACCTCCGCTGGGGCGCGCATCGTTGGGGAAAGGGAAGGCGACGTTACCGTCGCCTCCCGCTCAGATCATTCTTCCGCGATGCGGTAGAAATCCTTCACGTACCAGTTGTTCTCGACGTTGCCCAAGGGAAATCCCTTGAGCGTCGGCTCGAGCAGGAAGGTGTTCGTGTAGTGATAGATCGGCAGGATGCCCATCTCCTGCGACAGGATCTGCTCGGCCTGCTGGTAGTTCTGCTGCGGATCCTCGGACGTGGCCGCGTCGGACAGGATGTTGTCGAATTCGTCGTTCGACCAGCGGCCCGAATTCTGCGGAATGTCCGTGCCGAGCGTATCGAGGAAGGTGGACGCCTCGTTGTAATCCCCACACCAGGCGGAACGTGCGATATCGAAATTGCCGTTGCGCTTGTTGTCGAGATAGGTGGCCCATTCCTGGTTCACCAGCGTGATGTCGACGCCGAGCTTCTGACGCCACATCTGTCCGATCACCGTCGCGATCTGGCGATGGCTCTCGTCGGTGTTGTAGAGCAGATCGAAGCTCAGATCGTCATAGCCGGCCTCTTCGATGAGGCGGCTCGCCTCTTCGTCACGCTCGGCCTGGCTCATCGACGCATAGTCGATCTCGGGCGGCTCGAATCCCGCAGTGGCCTCGGGGGTGAAGAAGAAGGCCGGCGACTGGCCGCCCTGCAGCAGCTGGTCGGTGATGACGCTGCGGTCGATGGCAAGCGACAGCGCGCGACGCACGTTCGGGTCGCGCAACGCCTCGGGCGCATCCTCGCGCTGGTTCACCTCGTAGTAGTAGGAACAGAGCCGCGGCACCGAATGGGCGGCGTCTGGATACTGCTCCTGGAGGCGCGGATAGCTGCCGGCCGGAACGGGTTCGAGCATGTCGAACTCGCCCGCTTCCCAGCGGGTCAGCGCCTGGCTCGTGTCGTTGATGATGTAGCTTACCACCTCGTCGATCACGACGTTGTCGGCGTCCCAGTATTCGGGGTTCTTCGTGGCGTTCCAGTATTCGTTCAGCTGCACGTTCTGCAGAACGTAGGCACCGTTCGAAACGATGTTGGCGGGATCGGTCCAGGCGTCGCCGAACTCCTCGACCGTCGCGCGATGCGTGGGCGCAAAGGTCGTATGCGCCGTCATCTGCGGGAAATAGGGTTTCGGCTCGGACAGGGACACTCGGAAGGTGCGGTCGTCCACAGCCTCGACGCCCAGCGTCTCGGGATCGGCTTCTCCGGCGATGATCTCGGCGGCGTTCTCGATCCCTGCAAGCTCAACGAACCAGGCATATTCGGACGCGGTTGCGGGATCTGCGGCACGCCGCCACGCATAGACGAAATCCTCGGCGGTGACGGGGTCGCCGTTCGACCAGCGCGCATCTTCGCGCAGGGTGAAGGTGAACTCGGTATTGTCCTCGTTGCCCTCGTACCCGGTCGCGACGCCCGGGATCAGTTCGCCCTGGTCGTCCTGGATCATCAGCCCTTCGAAAAGCTGCTGGACGACATGCGCGCCCGGCACGCCCTCGACCAGTTGCGGATCGAACGATGCGGGTTGGTCCAGCTCGCGATAGGAGAAGGTCTGGTCTTCCGCGAGCTCGACGCCTTCGGGCACGTCCGCGGCGATGAGGGGGGATGCGGCAAGGAGCGCGGCCATCGCCGTGCCCGACAATCGTGTGGCGGCCGAGATTGCTCGGTGTCTCATGTCTACCTCCTGCAGGTCTCTAAGATGTTGGATTTGCTTGCCGTTCATTGAATGACGGCACGGTCGTATTTGCAAGCGCACCTCACTGAATCGCGATGATCGGAGGCGGTCTGCGCAGGTGTCATCGTCCTCCACGGGGCGAGCGGCTTCAAGGCGGACGTCGCGTCCACATCGGCGAAGGATAGGGTCGGGCCTGGCGGTCGCATCAAGCGCCCGCCAGTTGGTTTCGATGGCACCGAGCGTGCCAGCTCGACGCCATGGCGGCATTTCGGCGACGACACGGAGGGACGAGCCCGTCTGTCGGGGGACAACTCCTGCTGCTTCATGCGTCCCGGTAGGGTCGAAGTGCGCGGTCCTCGGCTGGAATGCGCAGTGCCAGCACGCCCGCGTTCAGGATGCTGAAGACGAGCGCGACCTGCCAGAGCCCCAGTACCATGGGGGCCACGGCAATTTCCGCGACGACCAGCGTGTAGTTGGGATGACGCAGCCAGAGGAAAGGTCCTTTCGCCACAAGTGGCGTACCGGTCACGATGATCCTGGTCGTCCATCGACGGCCGAGCGTAACCAGTATCCAGACCCGGAACGCCTGCAGAAGCACGAAAACGGCCAGCCAGCCCGGTCGTATGCTTTCGTCCATTCCAAGAAGCACTATGGCGGCGATCCATGCCGCGTGGACCACGACGATCAGCGGGTAATGCCGGGCGGAAACCTCGACTGCGCCCTCGGCCAGCAGCGCCTTCGTGTTGCGTTGCGCGATCACCAGTTCCGACAGGCGCTGGACGATGAGAAACCCGATGAAGAGCGACGCGCCGAGGGTCATGCCGCGACGCGGAGCGGGACGAAGGAACCGGTGAAGCCGGGGCCGAGTGCCACGCCCATCAGGGTGCCGCTTGCGCCGCCCTGCAAGACGCGTTCGAGGACGAAGAGGATCGTGGGAGCGGACATGTTGCCCGCGTCTCTCAGCACTTCACGCTCCTCGGCCAGCGTTCCCTGATCGAGGTGCAGCACCCGCTCGATCGCCGTGATCACCTTCGCTCCGCCCGGATGGCAGACGAAGCGATCCACCTCGTCCAAGGTAAGCCCGCAACGCTCCAGTGCACCCGAAACGGCACTTTCGAGATTGGTCGAGACGAAATCTGGAATGGATCGGTCGAACACCACGCCGAGCCCGATATCGTCCACATCCCATCCCATGATGCCGAGCGTGTCGGGCCAGGTAATTTGCGTCCCCGTGCCGACTTCGATGCCGCTCTCGGCCCGTCGGCCGGACAGGCACGCCGCGGCGGCACCGTCTCCGAAGAGGACGGTCGCGATGATGTCGGCCTTCTGCAACCGGTCGGTCCGGAACGAGGGCGTGCAGGCTTCCACGACCACCAGCAGCACCCGGTCGTCCGGTCGTGCTGCCGAAAGCCGTTGTGCGATCGTCAGCCCCGAGGCACCACCCGCGCAGCCCAGGCCGAAGACCGGGACGCGCAGAACGTCGTCGCGAAAGCCCATCTGCGCGGCGACGCGGCTTTCTAGCGTCGGTGTCGCGATCCCGGTGGAAGAAACCGTGACGATGCAGTCCACCTCGGGCGCGGTCCAGCCGGATGCGGCCAGCGCCTTCCCCGCGGCGTCCATGAAAAGCGCGGTTGCCCCGTCGAGATAGACGTCGTTGCGATCCTTCCAGCCATGGTCGGCTTCGAACCAGTCGATGGGCACGACGGAATACCGTCTTTCGATCCCGGCGGTGGTGAATGTGCGCGATAACCGTTCGAATTGCGGATAATGCGGTCCGAGAAGCGCTTGGGCGCGGGTCTGCACGAGATCCTGCGGAAGCTCGTGCGGGGGTAAGGCGGTTGCCAGACCGTGGAGAAAAACCGTCACTCGTACCTACCTCGCACGGTCTTCGGGAAAGACCAGAAAATTTCGGGATTGGAGTGCAAACCTTGCATGACGGTCCCCGTTCCCCGCATGCGGCAATCTGTTCGGGTCGGATCGACGTGACGCCTCCGGAAGATAGCCGAAGGGAACGCCGCAGCAAGTCTCTACCGGAAGCGGGCCATACCGGATCATCGCCCTTTGCAGATACATGAGCGTGCGAGCTCCCCGAATTCGAAATACGGCAGGGTTTCCGGACACCGATCCACCGGGAGCCGGTCTGCGCTAGACGCTCACGCCGAAGACCCAGCCGATGAATGCCGTGACCCCCATGGCGAAGGCCCCCCAGACGACCACGCGTCGGATCGCCGGCAGCACCGGTGCCGCCCCTGCCTTCGCGCCGAGGGCCCCGAGGGCGGCAAGCGAGAGAATGGTGACAAGCAGGACGACCGGAATGACCACGGATGAGGGCGAAACAAGCGCGGCAATGAGGGGGACCGACGCTGCCGCGCTGAAGGTCGCTGCGGATGCAAGGGCGGCTTGGAGCGGGTTTGCGGAGTGGATCTCCGACAGGCCGAGCTCGTCCCTCACATGCGTGCCGAGCGCGTCCTTCTCGGTCAGCTCGCGCGCGACGATCTCGGCGGTCCGTCGGCTGAGGCCACGCGCCTCGTAGATTGCGACCAGCTCGGCGAATTCCTCCTCGGGCATCTCCGTCAGGGCGATCTCTTCGCGTCTGATGTCGGCGCGTTCCGTATCGGATTGCGACGAGACGGAGACATATTCCCCCGCCGCCATCGACATCGCTCCGGCGGCAAGGCCGGCGACGCCTGCGATCAGGACCGCTCGCGGAGCGGGGTCTGCCGCCGCGACGCCGACGATGAGCGACGAGACCGAAACGATGCCGTCATTCGCACCGAGCACCGCGGCGCGCAGCCAACCGCTCCGGGTGATGTAATGGGGCTCTCCGGGATGGGCGCTGGTCTCTGTCATGCTGGGTGCCTTCCTGCGAGCAGTTCTTCCTCGACCGGATCGCGGCCTGTTTCCGCCGCGGTTGGGCAGGGGTCTTGGGCGGACGATCGGCCGTTCCGTTTCTCCGACCATACGAACCACAGGTTCCGTGCATAGATGAAAAGGCCGAGAGCCTGGCCCAGAACGAAGACCGGATCGCTTCGGTGGACCGCATAGACAAGCAGGCAGAGACCGCCACCTATCGAGAAGTACCAGAAGATGTTCGGCAGGACGGAGCGTCGCGCCCGTTCAGAGGCAAGCCATTGCACGACGAAGCGTCCGGCAAAAAGGCATTGGCCGAGAAGGCCGAAGATCAGCCATGCGAGGTCGGGCCAGTTGCTGGCCGAGGTCGTGAGGCCACTCACTGCGCGGCATCCGCATGTCGGGTGACGATGTCGGATGCGGCGATCTGCGCGGGGCGTATCTGCCTGCCGCGTCCGCGATGGATCAGCCACATCACGCCCGCAAGATCGACGATGCCCGACAGGGCTCGACCCAGATTGGAGTAATGCGATCGCCCCCCGCCGCGCGGCCTGTGCCCCACGGTGACGTGCCGCACCGCGAGGCCTTCGCGTGCGAAGAGGGCCGGAAGGAACCGGTGCATATGGTCGAAATAGGGCAGGGAGAGAAACTCCTCCCGCCGGAACGCCTTGAGCCCGCAACCGGTATCGCGTGTGCCATCGCCGAGGCAGGCGGCCCGCACCCCGTTGGCGACACGCGAGGCAAGCCTGCGGGAAAACGCATCCTGCCGCGCAACGCGCTGACCTGCGACGAGCCCGCAACCGCCATCTGCAAGCGGTCGAACGATGCCGACAAGATCCGCCGGTGGGTTCTGGCCGTCCCCGTCGAGCGTCGCAACGATCGCCGCACGGGAAGCCTCGACCCCGGTGCGGATCGCGGCCGACTGGCCCGCACCGTATTCATGCGCGAGGAGCCGCAACCCCGGGACACTGGCCATGCGACCCCGCACGACATCGCCCGTGCCGTCCGTCGCACCGTCATCGACGACGATGATCTCGACGCGACCTAGATCGGCGATGGCCGCGATCTCGTCTATCAGCGGACCTATATTTTGGGCCTCGTTGCGGGTAGGGATCACGATCGAGAGGTCCGGGGTGGTGCCGAAGGCTGCACTCCGGTCAAAGGTTTCAGCTCGGCTCACGGTGCCTCCTTTCCATCCACGCGCTTGCGCCCGTGGATCATCGCGCCGACGAGGTTCTCGTGGTGGCGCAGGCTTTCGAAGACCACGCCGGCGACGTGGATGGCGGCGAGGACGAGGACGAGAATGGCGGCGACCTCGTGGATCTTCTCCATCGCGGAGGAACCCCAGAACATGTCGGTCGTCTGGAGCCAGCCCGTCAGGATCGTCGCGGTCACCGTGGTCAGAAGCGTAACGATCATCGCGCCGCCCGCGGGGTTATGCCCCAGATGGCGGCGTTCCCGACCCCGCGACAATTCGCCGAGATACAGCGCGACGGCCCGGGGGCCCCGGACGAAATCGGAAAACCGGGCATACCGTGACCCCACGATCCCCCAGACGAGCCGGATCGCGATAAGCGCCGCAAGGAGGTAGCCCGCATTCTCGTGCAGCCATTTCGGTCCGTCCTCGGTCAGCCAGGCCGCGCCGATCAGCGCGACCTGTGACCAGTGGAAGACCCGGACGAACGGGTCCCAGACCCGAACCGTCCGGGCCGTCGCGGACTCAGTCATCCGAGCCCATCTCCTCGAATGAGGCGGGGTCGAAGAAGATCTCGACGCGCTGGCCGTCGGCATCCTTGCCGTAGACCTCGTAGCAGCCGTCCTCTTCCTTGACGTTCGAGATGGACCAGCCCTTGTCGACGAGCTCCGACTTCAGCTCTTCCACGGGGCGCCAATCCGCCTTGTCGACGTTGCAGATGTCCTCGGCGAAGGCCGGAAGGGCGGCGGCGGTCAGAAGGGCGGCGAGAAGGGGGAGACGCATGATCTGTTCCTTTGATGGAAGTGAAGATGGCCCCGTCTCGCCCTCCAAGCTTGCGCGCCGCTTACGATGCCGATTTTTCTCGCGGCCGAACGCAAGGCTGGGCTAAAGCCGGGGGATGAGGATACTTCTCGTTGAGGACGGGGCCGAACTCGGCGCGGCGGTCGCACGGCATCTGCGCCGGGCAGGCCACGCCGTGGACCATGTCGCAGCCTGCGACGAAGCGGAGGCTGCGTGGCTCGTGGCCGAGTATGCCGCGATCCTGCTCGACCTCGGCCTGCCGGACGGCTCGGGGCTCGACCTCCTGCGGGAGCGGAGGGGGGCTGGCGACCTCACGCCGGTGGTCATCGCCACAGCCTACGACCAGATCAGCGACAGGATCTCCGGCCTCGATGCCGGTGCCGACGATTACGTGGTGAAGCCATACGATCCGGACGAGGTCGAGGCGCGGCTGCGCGCTGTGGCGCGACGGGCGGACGGCCTTGCCGGTTCCGAGATCGCGATCGGGCCGCTTGTGGTCGACCGCGCGCGTGCGCGGGTCCACAGGGACGGGATCGAAATTCGCCTGACGTCACGGGAATGGGCGGTTCTCGATGCGCTCGTCGCGGCGCGCGGCCGCATCCTCAGTCGCACGGTTCTCGAGGAGAGGCTTTTTGCCTTCGATGACGAAGTCGCGGGCAACGCGGTCGAGGTCTACGTCTCGCGGCTGCGCTCGAAGATCGGCCGGGAAGTGATCGAGACGCGGCGGGGCCTGGGCTACAGCGTCTCGTGAGCGCGCATTGGACGCTTACCGGGCGGCTCGTCCGGCGCATCCTCACGATCGTGATCCTGGGATGGTCGCTTGCCATGGCACTCGGTCTCTGGTCGCTCGCCCACGAAATCGACGAATCTCTCGATCGCGGATTGGAGATCCGTGCGCGTTACGCACTCGATCTGCTCGAGGCGGGGGTCCCAGCCGAGGAAATCCCAATCGGCGAGGGCGATGTCCTCAGCATCGACGGCGACGCGGCCCCCTGGCCGAAGGGCGATGGTGCCTCGCGCAGTACGGTGTCGTGGCACGTGTTTCGCGCCGAGCGGAGTGGTCGCGCGGTGGAGATCGGCCAGTCCTCCGCCTTCCGACGGGAGGAATTCTGGGAAAGCGCGGGGGCCTTCATCGTGGTCATGGTCCCGCTCGTCATCGTCGTCGCGTTGACCGTGGTCCTGACCGTGCGCGCGGCGCTGGGCCCGGCGCGACGACTGGCCGCGACGATCGCGGGGCGCGACGCGGCGGACTTCACGCCGCTATCAGCGAAGGGCCTGCCGGGCGAGTTGAGGCCCATGGCGCTGTCAGTGAACGATCACCTGGAGCGTATCGACCGGCTCCTCACCGCCGAGCGGTCGTTCGCGGCGAATGCCGCCCACGAATTACGGACCCCGCTCGCCACGGCACGGGCCGAGACGGCGGCGCTCGCGGCGGGACACGGCTCGATCGAGCGTGTGGATCGCGGGCTCGAGCGGCTGACGCGGATCGTGGACCGCCTGTTGCAGCTCGCCCGCGCCGAAGCGGGCGACGCCGCGCGGGCGCAGCCGGTGGATCTCGTCTCGCTCGCGCGTCATGTCCTTGCCGAATTTCCCGCCGGCGTCGTCCTCGACGACGGAGACGCCTCGCGCATGATGGTACGAACCGATGCCGACCTCGTGGCAATCGTCCTGCGAAACCTCGTGGCGAACGCACTCGAACACGGGCTCGGTAGCGTGCGAGTCCGGATCGGGCCTGACATGCTTGCGGTCGAGAACCGTGCGGCACCCGGTGCCGTCCTGCACGCTGCCCGGTTCGACAAGGGCAGAACCTCTCAGGGCACCGGACTCGGGCTGACGATCGTCGAGACCATTGCCCAGCAGCTCGACCTGACGCTCGATCGGTGCGTGACGGATGATCGCGTCCGGGTTGCGCTGCATTTTCCGATCGATGAGGTGTCCTGACACTCGCCGTCAGGCTGGCGCAAGCTTTCAACCGCACGGGTCCGCCAACGAACCGGACGGAGCGCGGGAAATTGAAGACAGACAGCAAGATCGGTTCGCCGATCCAGGGCGCGATCGCGCCGGCGCTCATATTCCTGGCCGTCGCGTTCGCGGGCGTGCTTCTCCGGCCCGCATTGCCGATCGACGAGACGCGGTACCTCACCGTCGCCTGGGAGATGTGGCTTGGTGGGGATCTTCTCGTACCGACGAAGAACTTTGCGCTCTACACCCACAAGCCGCCGCTGTTCTTCTGGCTGATCCAGGCGATGTGGTCCGTGACCGGCGTATCGGAAATCGCGGCGCGTCTCGTGGGGCCGCTTGCCGCGACCGCGACGATCCTGACGACCGGACTGCTCGCCGCGCGGCTCTGGCCCGACGATCACGGGGCTTCCGGTCGGACGGGCTGGGCTCTTGCCGGCAGCGCCGTCTTCGCGCTTTCGGGTCAGCTGACGATGTTCGATGCGCTGCTCGCGCTCTGCGCCGTCCTGACGATGCTCGCCGTTCTCGCCGCGGCAAAGACTGGAGAGCGTCGCTGGTGGATCGTCGCGGGCCTTGCGCTCGGGCTCGGCGGGCTCGCCAAGGGGCCGGTCATCCTGATCCATGTGCTGCCCGCGATGCTGGCCCTTCCCTGGTGGGCGGGGTCGAATGGCCGTTCCGGCTGGCGCGATCTGCCCGCGGGCCTCGTCCTCGCGGTTGCGGCGGGACTGGGCCTCGTCGCGCTCTGGATCGTTCCGGCGGGGCTCTCAGTCGGACCCGAGTGGTTCGACGCCGTCCTTTGGCGGCAAAGCGCGGGACGCGTGACGAATGCCTTCGCCCATGCCCGGCCCTGGTGGTTCTATACGGCGCTTCTGCCGCTGCTGTTGTTCCCCTGGGCCTTTCTGCCATCCGTCTGGCGGCAGGTCGTCCGCATCCGGTGGTCGGAACCCGGCCTTCGGCTCGCCCTCGTCTGGATGCTTCCCGCGATGCTCGCCTTCAGCTTGATCAGCGGCAAGCAGCTTCATTATCTTGTCCCGGAACTTCCTGCCGTCGCGATCGTGGTGGGCCGTCTGCTTCGCGACGTTCGGCCCCGCCCGCTGTTGCCTGCGATCGTCGCGGGAGCCGTCGGCTGCCTTCTGCTCGCTTCCGCGTCCGGGCTCGTCTCGTTCGGACGGATCGACGCGATGCTGCATCCGGTTGCGGTGGTCGGTCTTGTAGGAGCCGGGTTCATCGGCATGGGGATCGCCTTGGCACGATTCCGTAGCGCGGTCGGTACGTCGCTTGCGATGCTCGGTGCGATCCTCGGATTGAACCTGCTCGTCGGGGCGACCGAACTGGGCGCGGGATACGATGCGGGTCGAATTGCCGGTCTTCTGGCCGACCGGGAGGAGGAAGGCATCGCCCTCTATTCCGATGAATATCACGGGGAATTCACCTTCGCCGGCCGCCTGACCAAGCCCGTTGCCGAACTGGAGACGGCCTCCATGTTGGCGGAATGGGCCGATGAACATCCCGAAGGCCTGATCCTCAGCCGCTTGGAAGACCATCCCCTCCCGTGGCGGCCCGACCGGAAAATCGCATTCCGGGGGCGGCCATACGCGATCTGGGAAGTTTCCGGACGGAAGGATCAGGCGGACATATCCGCCGTGTCACGCGAGGACGAACTGGCTTTGGATGACCGGCATGATTGATCGTCGCTGCATCACGATCCTCGGCGCTGTTTCGCTCAGGACGCGGCTTCGATAGCGGAGGGTTCCCTTGCGTAGAGGGCGGCAAGATCCTCAAGGCCCCAGTTTCCGCCCGTGAGGATGGTGCAGACCTTCTCGTCGGGCCGAACCGAGATTGCGCCTCCGAGAAGCGCGCCCACGCCGATCGCGGCTGCAGGTTCCGCAATGAGTTTCGCATCGCGTGCGAGTGCCCGCATCCCCGCAACGATGTCTGTTTCGTCCACCAGCGCGATTTCATCCACATGGCGCTCGATGATGGGCCAGGGGTTCTGGCCGGGAACGCTGATGCGCAGCCCGTCCGCGACCGTGTCGCGCAGCGGCAGCGAGACGCGTTTCCCGCTCGACCTGCTTCGATGGTATTTCGGGGTCAGTGCCGGTTCCGCGCCCACCACCCTGATACCCGGTTTCAGCGCCTTGAGCGCGGTCGCCACGCCGGAGATGAGCCCACCGCCGCCCAGGGGCACGATGACGGTGTCGACATCCGGGAGGTCCTCGAGAATCTCGCAACCGATGGTGCCCTGTCCGGCCATGACGCGCGGATCCTCGAACCCGTGGATCGTCTCGTAGCCCGTCTCTTCGGCAATTCGGTAGACCTCCTTCCAGCGCGCAGCGGTGTCGCCATCGTAGAGGATCACCTCCGCCCCCAGGGCGCGCGTATTCGCCACCTTCTGCGCGGGCGTTGTGGTCGGCAGGACAAGAACCACCCTTGTCCCAAGGAGCCGGCCCGCCCAGGACAAGCCCTGCGCATGGTTGCCGGACGAGGACGAGATGAAGCCACGTGCAATGCGCTCCGGCGGAAGCTGCAACGCGGTGTTGAGCGCCCCGCGGATCTTGAATGCCCCCGTCACCTGCAGCATCTCGGGCTTGAGGAACAGTTCGCAGCCGACCGACGGCTCGATCCTGTCGGCGCGCAGAAGCGGCGTGTGGCGTATATGCGGCGCGATCCTGTGCCGGGCCGCCTCGATATCGTCGATCGTCGGAAAGTCGCACATCGTTTGCTGTCCCATCAGGAGGTTTGCGTCAGAAAGTCAAAGGGCATTCCGACCCCTCGTTCGCGCGCAAGAGCGAGGATCGCGGCGGCGGTGACGTTGTCTTGGATCGCCATTCCCGTCGAGTCGAAGATCGTGATCTGCTCCGCGCTCGTCCGTCCGGGACGCCGGCCAAGAAGCACTTGGCCGATTTCCGCGTGGGCCTGTTCGATGATTCCGGCGGCGATCGCGTGCTGCACTTCGCCCTTCTCGGCACATTGGGCTTCGGAATCGACAACGACATAGGCATCGCGAAAAAGCTCCGGGTCGAGCTCCCGCTTGCCGCGTTGATCGGTGCCGATGGCAACGACATGCGTGCCCGGCTTCAGGCTTCCGGGCCGAAGGACCACCTCGCTCGCGCGGGTCGTGGTGACGACGACATCCGCATCCGCCGCGGCTTCCGCGGCAGTTCCCGCAAGCGTGACCGGAATGTCGAATTGGCCTTCGATCTCCACGGCGAAGGCCGCCGCATTCGCGGAGGAGCGTCCCCAGGCGCGAATGGTTTCGATCTGCATGACTTCGCGGATGGCACGGACCTGCATCCGGGCCTGGCTGCCCGTGCCGATCACGGCGAGGCTGCGCGCGTCCGGTCGCGCCATCGCGCGGACGGAGATCGCGCCCGCTGCACCGGTGCGCAAACCCGTCAGGAGGCTTCCGTCCATGATGCAGACCAACGCCCCGCTGCGTCCGTCGAAGAGCATCACCGTGCCCATGCCGTTCGGCACGCCGTGGCGATCGGGATTGTCGCGGAACCCGCCCGAGGAGGCCTTGAGCGAGACGAGTTCGTTCGCCCGGCTGTATCCCGCCTTGAAGTCGATCTCGGCCCCTGGCGTGGAGAGGTGGATGCCCATATATGGCGGCTGGTCGACCTTGCCGTCGCCGAAGCTGCGGTAGGCCTCTTCCACCGCGGCGATGACGGCGGGCATGTCGGTAAGGCCCCTCACGTCGTTTCTGGTCAGTAGCAGGGTCGTCATCGCTCTCCGTTCCTCGTTCGTTGACCGGTTCTTGCCCCGTGTCGGTTACCGCATGAACGGTCCAGGGCCCTGACCCTTTCCTGCAGCGCCCCGGGTTTGCGATCGCGCAGCCCTCGACGCCGATCACGTCTTTCGCTTTCCCAAGTATCGCATGACCTTTTTCGACAAGGTTTTGTTTCGTGGGGATCCTTCGGCAGGAACGACCGACCTGACCTTTCCGCGGGGTATTTTGTTTCGTGCGAGGTACGTTGGAGATGATCGGCCTGGGAACTCCGATGCCTGTCGAAGCCACGTGCGGAGGGCGTTTTCCCCGGTATCGGCTCTCGCCCCCGACATGAAGGCGATCGGATATTCACGGCTCGTGCAAGTTCCGCGGAGGAGCGCTAGGGTCGCAGCATGAGCGACAGTCTCGTCTTCGAAACCGACGGCAGTTACACGCCTTTCCCCGAACGTTGGTGCGGGGTGTTTTCGTGACCTCGCTGGTCAGCATCGTCATGCCCTGCCACGACGTGGTGGATTTCGTGGCCGAAGCCGTCACGTCTGCCGCCCGGCAGACATGGCCGCGTCTGGAGCTTGTCGCGATCGACGACGGCTCCACGGACGGAACGGGAGAGCTCCTCGAGCGGCTGGCCGGTTCGTGGACCGGGCCGCAGCGTCGCATGATCGTTCATCGGCAAGCGCAATCGGGCGCGGCGGCCGCGCGCAATGCAGGTCTCGATCGCGCGAGCGGGGATCTGATCTGCTTTCTCGATTCCGACGATCGGCTCGATGCACAGATGGTCGAGCGGGTCTCGAATGTTCTCGCCGACGATCGCGACCTGGTTCTCGCCTCCGGGCTGTGGCGTTACGTCGACGCCCAGGGTCATCCGACGGGGATCGTCTCGGATGCACCGCATCTGAGGCACGATGCACGTTCTCTCGTCGTTGAGGGTCCGCTTCACAGCGCGACGGGCGTGATTGTTCGGGCCGATGCCGCACGCGAAGCCGGACAATTCGACACCGGCCTTTCCGGCTGCATCGATCTCGACTGGTTCGTACGGGTTGTGGCTGGGCGCGGCAAGGCGGCTGCAATCGTGCCGGAACCCCTTGCCGATTACCGCAAGCGGGACGGACAGATCACTGCAAACTGGGCGCGGATGGAGGCAAACTGGACGCGGGTGCTGCAGAAGATGGATCTGATGGGCGAGGGGCTCGATGCGGACGAGCTGCGCCGCGCCAAGGCCCGTAACCAGATCTACTGGGCAACGCTGGCCTATCAGGCTGGCGATTACGCCGCCACCAGACGGCTTGTCGCGCAGAGCTGGCGGCTCGATCCGAAGGCGGCGTCGCGCGACAGGCTGGCGCGCATCCGGACGCTGGCAGCACTCGCCAGCCTGCTGCCCGGCCCGCTGCACGAAACCCTGCGCCGCCGGGTCGCGAGCCGGCAATGACGTCGGATAGGCACAGCTCGGTCGATGCGCTCCGCTTGGGGCTGGTGGTGCACGAATTTCCGGTCATCTCGGAAACCTTCGTGACGACGCTCGCGGCGGGGCTTCTGCGGTCGGGGCAGGACCTGCGGATCCTCGCCACGAATGCCGATGCCGCCGCGCCGCGGCAGGACATTCTCGACGCGTACGGTCTGCCCGAGGCACGGATCATGCGGGCGCGTTATCAGGGCAGACTTTCCTTGAAGCGCGGTCTGGACCTCGCCCGTCGGAGCCCGCGACATTCACCGGGTTATCTCGGCCTGATGCTGGCCGATCGTATCTCGCCCGCCCGCCTGGCGGTCACGCGCCTCATGGCGGACGCGCCCGATTTCGACGTCGTTCATGCCCAGTTCGGGGTTCTGGGCCTTCTCGCCGCGCGGCATCGTCGCTGGGGCACGCTGCGGACGCGTGCGCTTGTCGTGCATCTCCGCGGCTACGACATCACCCGCCATGTCGAGGAACGCGGAGTGCGGGTCTATGCGCGCCTGTTCCGAGAGGCCGACCTCTTCATCGCGAATTGCCGATACTTCCGAGACAAGGCGATTGCGCTCGGATGTCCTGCGGACAAGATCATCGTGATCGGATCGCCGATCGATACAAGGGCGTTCTCGCCTCCCGCCAACCGGCGGGTTTCCGAGGGACCGACCCGCCTCGTCGCGGTCGGTCGGCTCGTGGAGAAGAAGGGGTTTTCGGACGCGGTCGCCGCGATTGGCCATCTGATACGCGAAGGTCACGACGTCACGCTGGAAATCCTCGGCGACGGCCCTTTGCGATCCGCGCTTGCAGCCCAGATTTCGGAGGCGGGTCTCACCGATCGGGTGATGCTTGCCGGTTCGGCAGACCGCGGACAGGTCATCGAGGCCCTTCACCGTGCGGATATCGCGCTGACCCCGTCGGTAAGGGCGTCATCGGGCGACGAGGATGCGAACGTCAACACGGCGAAAGAGGCCATGGCGACCGGCCTTCCCGTCATCGGCACGCATCATGGAGGAATTCCCGAACTCGTCATTCCGGGAGAGAACGGCGATCTCGTGCCCGAACGCGATCCGCGCGCATTGGCCGATGCGATCGCCGCCATGATGGGTCGCCGGGGGGATTGGGCTGATCTCGGAACCGCCGGACGTCGCAAGGTCTTGGAAGAGTTCGATCAAGGTCATATCGTTGAAGAAACGCTTCTGGCCTATCGACGCGCGCTCACCATCAGGAGAGATCGACCGTGACCGACCCCCGTGTAACTATCATCATCAGTCAGCGTGAGCGGTTCGGCATGACCGTCGAGTCGCTTGAAAGCCTTTACGAGCATACGTCGAATGTCGACGTGATCTATGTCGACGGCAAGTCGCCGCCCCGGATCGCCGAACTGCTTCGCCGTGAATCCGAGGCGCGGGGCTTCAAGCTCATCCGTCGCGAACGGTTTCTCACGCCGAACGAGGCGCGTAATATCGGCGTGGCCGAAGCCAAGACGGACTATGTCGTCTTCATCGACAACGACGTTCTCTTCACCGAGAACTGGCTGCCGCCCCTCGTCGCCTGCGCGGACGAGGAGGGGGCCGACATCGTCGCGCCGCTCACCTGTCAGGGTCTTCCCGCCCATACCGAGATCCACCATGCCGGTGGCGATTACGCCCCCGGCGGCGACATGGCGGGCTTCTTCGAGAACAATCCCGAGCACGGCCGCGCTCTCGACGAGGTCATGCACGGTCACTCCGAAAAGGTCTCGGACTGGCAGGGACGGCTCGAACGCAAGCAGACCGGCATGTGCGAGTTTCACTGCGCGCTCGCGCGTCGCGACGTCTTCGACAGGATCGGCCCGCTCGACGAAAAGCTTCTGTCGACGAAGGAGCATATCGACTTCTCGATGAGCGTGCGGCAGGCCGGCGGGACCGTCTGGTTCGAGCCTGCATCCGTCGTCACCTACGTGTTTCCCTGTCGTGCGCGGCCGATGAACCGGGAGGATTGGCCGTTCTTCGCGCTGCGCTGGTCGGATGCGTACGGGACGCGAAGCCTCGAGCATTTCATCACGAAGTGGAACTTGAGGCCCAAGCCCGATTACGTCGAAGGCAAGCGCAAGATCTATGCGGGCCGCCGGATGCAGGGCATGCTCGTCCCGATGATGCGTGGTCTGCCATTCGTCGGAAAGAACGACGCCCTGGCGAAGAAGCTCGCCCGCGCCAGCATGTTTCCCGAACGGCTCGTCAATGCCGCCATGGTCCGTCGGCAGGACAGGCATGTCTCTTGACCTCGGAAAAGGACGGGCGATCCCGCGCAGATAACGCCTCGCTCGGAGTGGTCATTCCGAGCTTCGGGCGCCCGGAGCACGTTCGACGGGCTGTCAGGAGTGCGGTGCGGAGCGGCGTCGACGAGGTTGTCGTCGTCGATGATGCCTCGCCTGTTCCGGTCGATCTGGATGAGGTCCGAGGCGATCGGGTCAGGCTGGTTCGACATGAAGAGAATCGGGGTGTCTGTGCCGCGCGCAACACTGGCATGGGGCATTCGGAAAGCTCCCACCTGATATTTCTCGATGACGACGATGCGCTCCTGCCGTGGGCCGGCTGGTTCTATCGCCGCTGGATCAGGGCCGCGGCGGCGCAAGATCCGTTGAGCATCGTGGTCGGCGGAATCGTCGTCGAAGGATCTGCGCGTCGGCCTCATATCCGAAGACCTGCGTCGTCACGCAAAAGGGAGATCTGGGGTCTCGATGCCCATCTCTCCCGGAACGGGCACAGCATAAATACCAAACAGGCCGCGGCGATTCCCCGGGTTGCGCTTGAAACGGTGGGCGGATGGGACGAAGCGTTGCGCTCTCGGTCCTCCTCCGAGATGTTCTATCGATTGACGGAGATTACGGCGGTCGCGGGCCATGCGATGCCGGTCTATCGGTTGAACCGTGGCGGCCACGACAAGCTGACCGCGAACCCGGCACTCCGTGCTGAAAGCCACGGCTATATCGCAAGAAAACACGCTGATCTTCTGGCAGACCCTGCGCGTCGCGAACTTTTCGAGGCCACTCATCGAAACATGCTCGGCCGGACTGCCGGACCCGAGGCCAAGCCGGAACGCCATTCATGATCGTCGATGTC
The DNA here is from genome assembly GCF_032931615.1 of Palleronia sp. LCG004. Taxonomy (NCBI): domain Bacteria; kingdom Pseudomonadati; phylum Pseudomonadota; class Alphaproteobacteria; order Rhodobacterales; family Roseobacteraceae; genus Palleronia; species Palleronia sp. LCG004. The sequence goes on along the minus strand of NZ_CP136759.1, from coordinate 2,396,167 downwards.
CGGGATCTGCCTGAAGACGAGTCATTGCGGGCAGAGGTCGTGGTGGTCGGATCCGGGATTGCCGGCGCGGGTGTCGCGATGCATCTCGCCCGCCGGGGTGTCGACGTGATCATGCTCGAAAGCGGTCGGGAGGTCTTCGACCCCGAGATCCAGGCACTGAACGATGTGACCTTCCTCGGAAAGCCGCACCGCGCCCTCGACCCCGAGGCCGGATACCACGCGTATCTGCCACCGCAATTGCGCGGGGTCAGCCGCGTACGCCAGTTCGGAGGAACCAGCAATGTCTGGACGGGCAAGTGGAAGTATCTCCAGCCCAGCGATTTCGCGGAACGCCCCTGGGTTCCATTCAGCGAATGGCCTCTCTCCTACGAGGAATTGCAGGTTCACTACCGCGCCGCTGCAGCGGATTACGGGTTCGAGGATCTGGAAGCGGAAACGCAACGTCCCGAACTTGGCAGACTCCGCACGCGAATCGCAGATGCCGGACTGAAGATGTCGAGCTTCTGGTGGGAAGAATCTCCGACGCGGACGCGCCTCCGTTTTGGCGACGAGATGCAGTCCCTGACGAATCTGCGTGTCGTCCTCGGCGCGACGGCCACGGAGCTTCGGCTCGACCGATCGGGGCGACGTATCGAGACCGTCTCGTGCCGCTCGCTCGAGGGACGCAGCCTGGACGTAACGGGCGATCAGGTCGTTCTCGCGATGGGCGCGATAGAGACCCCTCGATTGTTGCTGGCGTCCGACCGGGATCGCTCCGGCGGTATCGGAAACGCCCATGATCTGGTCGGACGGTTCTACTCGGATCATCCCAAGCACCATAGCGCGACCCTGGCACCCGGGCCGACGACCCGCGCTTTCGCGAATGAGTTGCAATACGGCCCGAAGCCTAGATTCTGCGTGTGTTTTGCGCTCGACGACAAGACACAGAAAAGCCGAAATCTGCTTGAGCACGTGGTCTACCTCAAGCCGATCTATTCGAGCCGGAAGCGGGCCGCACTCGATACGCTGCTTCGCAGGCCCGCATGCCGCGACGGGATAGGGCGCGTCGCGGATTACCGCGTCAAGCTCGCAACCGAACAGGTTCCCAACCCGGAAAGCCGCGTGCGCCTCGACCACGCGCGCGATCGCCTGGGAATGCGACAAGCCGCGCTCGACTGGCGATTTACGGAGCAGGACCATCGCTCCCTCGCCGAAATTGTGAAGCTCTGTCGGGAGCGCTTCGAGGCTGCCGGTCTCGGTGTCTTCGATTTCGGGCATGGTTCGCCGACGATCGAAACAATGACGGACGCCGCTCACCAGATGGGCACGACGCGGATGGCGATCCACCCCGAGAAGGGCGTGGTAGACACCGATTGTCGTGTTTTCGGGACCGACAATCTGTTTGTCGCGGGCTCGGCGGTGTTTCCGACCGGTCCCTCTTACTCACCGACCTTCACGATACTGGCTTTGGCAAGACGGCTCGCGGTCCATCTGCTGGAACGGCGCGACGCGGGCGTTCTATGAGTTTGCCCTGTCCCGAAATCGACCGCGCCGGGGGTCAGCCCCGGACCCTGTGACGGGTTCTGAGATTCTGTCCCAGCATGCGCAATTCCGCGGCGAGCGGGTGGTCGAGGGCAAAGATCGTCCCCGTCCAGAAAGCAGCACAGACCGGAATCGACAGCACGACCGTCAAGAACGGGTCGAGGCCCAGCAGAAGAATGATGGCAGGGCCGATACAGGTCGCAACCGCCAGCAGGACCCCGCGCGATGCAGCCCAGAGGCGATCCGCCCCCCGACCCACATGCGTTTCGACGGCCCAGGCGATGTTCACGGCCTTGGTGATCAATGCCAGCGATATCGCCAGGCAGACCGCGTTGAAGGAAATGAGCGCGGCAACGGCCACAAAGACGACGCGCGTGATCTGCATCGCGATCGTGATCCGCAGGTAGACGCTTTCAAGGCCCAGCGCCACGAACAGCTTGAGGCTCATCTTCGTGAAGGGCATCGCGACGCCCGCAATGGCAAGCAGGCGGACGGCCGCGACCGTTTCATCCCAGTTGGGGCCGAGCAGCACGTAGACGAGTGGGTCGGCGAGAAGGGCGATCACCGCAAAGCCGGGCCAGCAGATCGCGACCAGATAATCGATCTGTTTCGAATAAAGCTGCATGGGCGGGACGCCCCGTGCGAGGGCCGCGCTCATGGCGGGCAGCACCACCGGCAGGATTCCTTCGAACAGCGTGCGGTCGATGATCTTCTGGATCGTCTGCGCGCGGTTCAAAAGGCCCATCGTCGCCGTACCGAGCATCACGCTGACGATGGACGTGACCGCGATCTCGCCCGCCGATGGCAGGACTTGCGTGGTCGAGAGCCGTGTGCCGAAGGTGGCATAGTCGCGCCAGCCGCCGATGCCGGGCCAGATGCGGTCGGACGGGCCACGGCACAGGAACAGTGCCGCGCCGAAGGCAAGGTGCCCTGCGAGGAAGCCCCAGGCGAGGGCGGTCGCTCCGTAGCCCATTGCCGCGAGGAAGATCGAAATGCCCGACTCGGCGATCACGCGTCCCACGCTGACCTGCGATATGAGATCGAAGTCGAGGCCCCGGTGCAGAAGCATTTCCGTCCCGAGGCTGAAGTTCGACACCAAAAGCGCCAGCGCCAATGGCAAGGCGGCGAGCGCCATCTCGGCCGGGACCAGCGAATTGGGCAGGCCAAGGAACAGAAGGACGCCAAGACCGCAGATCGCCGCCGATATGGCCAGCGACAATCCCGTGGCCCCGGAAAGCTCTCGGCCCGAGATATCGGCGGTCCGTACGAGATAGGATCTGAGCCCGAATTCGCTCAGCGTCTTCGCAAGGCCGAAATACGCCATCAGGACGGCAAAATGGCCGAAGGCTTCGGGGTCGAGCAATCGTCCCAGTGCCGCCATTCCGACCAGCATGATCAACAGGCTCACCGCCCGCGAGGCCATCATGCTGAGAAATGCGCGTCGGGCGCTCATGGATCACCTGTGAGATCATGCCCGGTCACGCGGGCAAGCCGGTATCTTAGGGTTTGTCGCGGATCGATGCCAGTACCTCGGCCCGGCCTCGTTCCAGCGGTGTTCGGATGTAGCACCTTGGGCCCGTTCGCCGATAAGGGATCGGAAGCGCATTTCCCTGCCGAACGGCAAGGGCGGCTTACTTTGAAACGACGGGCCGATCGGCAGCAACTCAGTCAGCGTAAACCGTACGGAAAACTTTTCGGCAGAAGATGGAACCGGAAAAGTCGGGCCGGGGTTCACCCGGCAATGACGAGGAGAATTCAGATGATGAATGCAAGCCTCGCGATCTATGGCGGTTTGTTTCTTGGTATGACGCTGGCGGCAATCGCCCTCGTTTGATCGCGTTCCGGACCCACGGGTTCCACAGTGAGGACCGTGCCCTCTTTCCCTCGGGCACGGTCCTTTTCTTTTTCCCGAATAAGCATTTCAGCCGAGCGCTAGGTCTTTATGCCCCGAACGGAATACCGTGAGGTACCCGCATCGGCCAACGCCTCGCCGGTCTGAGCTGACGCCATCGCCTTATCACCAGTTCTTCTGGCTTGCTCCGCAGGGAATGATTTCTCGTTAGGTCGTGAAGGGTCGATCATAGCCGTTTTGCCGATGCGCGCAAACCTGCCTGAAACCGCGGGGTTCTCCCTGGACCCTACGCGGCGTCGCGGCGCGGTACCGGCAAGGCGCAGGGATGACGCCCGGTCAGGATCGCGGTCGCGCCCGGCCTTATCAGACGATCTAGCGGTGGCGAACACCAGTCCAGTCCGCCGGTATAGGTCCCGTAGGCCGGCATCACGAGATGCCTGCCGTCATGAAGGAAACAGGGCCGCGAGACTGCCTTGCCTCGAAGCGCCAGCCGCGCTTTCGGATGGTAATGACCGCTCACTTCGCCCAGCTTGGGCGTCGCGATATGACGGAAGACGAGTGGGCCGACCGACAGTTCGGTCATCGTCCGGCCGCCGAGATCGCCGGGTGCCGGATCGTGGTTGCCCGCGATCCAGATCCAGTCCCGCCTCTCCTGCATCTGCGCGATCGCCGCGCATTCCTCATCGAGAAGGCCCGCGCGGGCCACATTGTCATCAAGGGAATCGCCAAGGCAGATCACCGTTTCGGGCGCGCAGAGAGCGATATCCCGTTCGAGCCTCGCCAGCGTGTCGCGGGTCTCGTAGGGCGGTATCATCGTGCCGCCGCGCCGCGCGATCCGCTCCGACTTACCCATATGAAGGTCGGACACCACGAGGACGGACCTCTCGGGCCAGTAGAGCGCGCCGCTCCCAAGGGCCCTGAGGGCAGTTCCGCAAAGCTCGATCCCGACGCTGTTCATGTTTCGGTCTTAGCGGATGGGGAATCCCCATCGCAAGTCACGAAGGCATGCGCCAATGGCGCTTTTCCGCCGCAGGGTCCATATCCAGCCCGGCCGTCGCCATGAGGCGCGTGGCTTCCTCGGCCAGGAGCCTTTCGGTCGCCGCGCCCTCGACCGGGACGCGCCCCGCCTCGAGGAAGAGCGGGGCCGCGAGGGGCGTCACGCGATCGAGCACGACGTGATCGACATGGCCCGCCGTCCGGTCGAGCATGTCCTCGATCCGGCCGAAATCGACGAGGCCTTTCAGCGCCTCCTCCCGCGTGATGTCGAGCAGGAGGTGATCCGGATCGTAGCGGCTCAGCACGTCGTAGAGGATATCGGACGAGAACGTCGCCTGCTTGCCGGACTTGCGCTGGCCGCGGGTCTGCCGTTCGATCAGCCCCGCGATGACGGCCGATTGCTTGAATGTCCGCTTCATCACGGCATTCCCGGCAAGCCAGGTCTCGAACGTCTCTCGCAGGCCGGCGCGGTCGAAGAGCGGCTCGGGGTGGATCAGTGGATCGAGCCCCCAGATCAACGTTGCGTAATCGGTCGAGACGAAACCCATCGGGTGAAGGCCCTGCTCCTCCATTCGCGCGGTCAGCAGAAGACCGAGCGTCTGCATCGCGTTGCGTCCCGCAAAGCCGTAGACGCAAGTATGCTCGCGCCCTTCGTGCGGAAAGCTTTCGATCAGGATGCGCCTTGTCTGGGGAAGCTGCGAACGTCTGCGCTGCAGATGCAGCCAGTCGCGGGTCGCCTGAGGCAGATCCGGCCAGTCCTCCTGGGCGAACATCCGAAGGATCCGCTCGGAAAGCTGGGTTGAGGTCGCGAACTTCGTCCCCATGAACGTGGCGATCTTGGGCTCGCGATCGGCGCGGCGCGTGACCTCGACGACCATCTCCTTGAGCCCCTCGTAGCGGACGATCTGACCGCCGATGAGGAATGTGTCGCCCTGCGTCAGCGTTGCGGCGAAACCTTCCTCGACCTCGCCCAGTGGCGTGCCGCCGCGACGGTTCTTCATCCGGACCTTCAGAAGATCGGTATCCATGATCGTGCCGATATTCTGGCGGATGCGCTGGGCCGCGCGGGGGTCTCGCAGGTGCCAGAGCCCGTCCGCGTCCTGCTTGAGGCGCTTCCACTGATCGTAGGCCCTGAGCGCATAGCCACCCGTCGCCACAAAATCGAGGCAGGCGTCGAATTCTTCCCGTGTGAGCCCTGCATAGGCTCCCGCCGAAATCACCTCGCCGAAGAGCGTATCGGCCGCGAACGGCCCGGAAGCCGCGCGGATCAGGATATGCTGGCAGAGTACGTCCCGGGGACCGGCCCCCCTCGGATCGCCGTCGAGATTGCGTTCGACCACCGCCTGCAGCGCCGCGACGCATTCGACGACCTCGAACCGGTTCGCGGGAACCAGGAGGGCCTTCGACGGGGCATTGTAGCGGTGGTTCGCGCGCCCGATCCGCTGCACGAGCCGTTTCACGTTCTTCGGCGCGCCGATCTGGATCACGAGGTCCACGTCACCCCAGTCGATCCCGAGATCGAGCGAACCGGTGCAGACGATCGCCCTGAGCTCTCCCGCGACCATCGCCGCCTCGACCCGGGCGCGCTGCTCGCGCGAGAGCGATCCGTGATGGATGCCGATCGGAAGGTCGTCCTCGTTCTGCAGCCAGAGTTCGTGGAAGAATATCTCGGCCTGCGCGCGGGTATTGTGGAAGATGAGCGTCGTCCTGTGCCGTCGCACTTCGTCGAGCACGGCGGGTATCGCATAGCGTCCGCCGCCTCCGGACCATGGCGGTGCCGCGTCGGTCTCGAGCATGGCGATGTCGGGATCGGGCCCGGGATCGGCGTGGACGATCTCGCATGGATCGGGATGACGGGCGAGGAACCGCGCGATGGCCTCCGGATCCTCGACCGTCGCCGACAGACCCACGCGCCGCAGATCCGGGCACATGGCCTGAAGCCGCGACACTGCCAGCATGAGCTGATCGCCGCGCTTCGATTCCGACAATGCGTGGATCTCGTCCACGACGACGCGCCTCAGTCCTGCGAATATCCGCGGCGCGTCCTCGTAACTCGTCAGAAGCGCGAGGCTCTCGGGCGTGGTGAGCAGGATATGCGGCGGATCGGCGCGCTGGCGCTTTCTGGCGGTCGCGGTCGTATCGCCCGTGCGATCCTCGATCCGGATGGGCAGACCCATCTCGGTCACCGGGGTCGTCAGGTTGCGCCGGATGTCGTTCGCCAGCGCCTTCAGCGGCGAGACGTAGAGCGTGTGCAGCCCGTCATGTCCCCCCGCCGCGAGCTCGGACAATGTCGGCAGGAACCCCGCAAGCGTCTTGCCGCCCCCTGTCGGCGCGATGAGGAGGAGAGACGGATCGTCGGCACGATCCAGCATCTCCTGCTGATGCGGGTGGAGCGACCAGCCGCGGCGCGCGAACCAGTCGTGAAACTCGGAGGGCAGATCGACCATTGAGCAGATCTAGGGCCCGCGCGTGCCGAGCGCCATGCCGGCCAGTCCGCGACGGAGGATGACATGTCGAAGATATTCGTGATCGGAGCGACGGGTGGCGTGGGGTCGCGGCTCCTGCCGATGCTGGAGGGCCACGAGGTGCACGCCCTGCACCGCAAGCCGGAACAGGCGAAGGCACTGCAACGGCAGGGTGTGACGCCGCACGAAGGCGACCTGATGCAGATGGGGGTGGGCGATTTTGCCGCGGCGATCCGCGGGATGGACGTCGTCATCCTCTCGGCCGGTGCTTCCGGTTCGGGGCGTGACCGGACCGAGGCCATCGACGGCCACGCGCCCAAGAAGCTCGTCACGGCGATGGAGCGCGAGGGGGTGGGGCGGTTGATCCTCGTCTCGGCCTTCATGGATGCCGGTCGCGACAAGGATCTCGGCGACGGTTTCGAATTCTACATGACGCAGAAGCGTGCAGCGGATGTCGCCGTCGCGGCGAGCGGGCTCGACTGGGTCATCCTGCGGCCGGGAACGTTGACCGACGGAGACGATCGCGACGCCATCTCGGCCGGTGCAGCCATTCCCTATGGCGACACGTCGCGGGGTCACGTCGCGGCCGCGATCGCGGCACTGGTCGAGCGTCCGAAAATCCGCCGCGAGATCGTGGAGCTGACCGACGGGGATGTGCCGGTCGCCCGTGCGCTCGACGCGTTCGTGCGGAGTTAGCGCGCGATCTCTTCGTCACGGACGAACATGTTGGCCCATGCGCGGTCGATCAGCGAAGGCGACATCTGCGGCGCGATCCCCTCGAAGGCGCAGATCGACAGCATCTGCTCGATCAGGAAACCGGGCTGATAATTGGCGAACTGGTTGCCGATCTCGGGATACCGGTTCTTGAGCAGGTGAACGAGCGTCGCCTCGTCGAGCGGCATGCCCCTGCTCTTGGCCACGATCGCGAAGATCTTCAGGAAGTCGCTCTTGTCGGGCCCGTCGATGCGGATCTTGTAGAAGATCCGCCTGAGCGCCGCGCCGTCGAAGATCTTGTTGGGATGGAAGTTGGTCGAGAAGATCACCAGCGTGTCGAACGGCACCTCGAACTTCTCGCCCGATTGCAGCGCGAGGATGTCCTTGCGCTCTTCCAGGGGCACGATCCATCGGTTGATGAGTGCCTGCGGGGGATCCTCCTGCCGGCCGAGGTCGTCGACGATGAAGACCCCGCCCGTCGACTTGAGCTGGAGCGGTGCCTGATAGGTACGCGCCCCCTCGTTGTAGACGAGGTCGAGCATGTCGAGCCTCAGCTCGCCACCCGTCACGACGGTCGGTCGGCTGCATCTCACATATCGCGCGTCGTACCGTGTCCTTACCCTCAGCGATGCCGGATCGTCCTCCTGCGCTTCGGCAGCGGAATGAACGATCGGGTCGTAGACGGTGATGACCTGCTCGGCGTATTCGATGGCGCGCGGCACGTAGATCCGGTCGCCGAGCGCGTCGCGGATCCCGTTCGAGATCGATGACTTGCCGTTTCCCGGCGGCCCGTAGAGCAGGATCGACCGACCCGAACCCACAGCGGGACCGAGATGGTCGATCAGCCGGTCGGGCAGCACGAGATGACCCATGGCGGCAGTCAGCCGCGGTCGCGTCATGGCGATGTTTCGGATGGATTGCCGTTCGACCTGCTCTCGATAGACCGAAAGCGGGACCGGCATCGCGCCGTAATATTCCGACTGCCCGAGCGCGTCCTGCGCGCGTGCGCGGCCGGCATCGGTAAGCTGGTACTCCATCTCGCTGCCAGCGCCGGCATGCATCCGCCCCATCGCCTCGACAAGCTTCAGCATCCGGCACCGATCGATCAGTTCCTGCGTCACGGCGGCCGGCAGGCAGACGAGGCGGGCCATCTGCGTGATCCCGGTGGCGTTCGTGCGAAAGATCGTCTTGAGCAGGATGTCCCGCATCATCACTTCCGACAGCTTCATGTCTTCGATGTTGCGGGGGACGGGCGGTGCCGCCACGTCGGTCGGGATCATGTTCATGGGCAAGGCTCTCGTCGGCGGGTCGGCGCGGGAAGGATGCGCGATCTTCCTCGCCAAAGCGTAAAGAGCCGTCCGATCAGACCGCGACGAGCGCCAGATGAAAGACGAGTGCGGGTGCGAGTGCCAGGCCCATCGGAAATTTCGGCGAGGACCAGCTTTCCCAATCGGGCGTGCGCCGCCTGATCGCCGGGGTGGCACGGGCGGCCCTGTGGGTCGCGAATGCCGCTAGCATCACGGCCGCGAGGAGGAACAGCAGCTCGCCGGTCTGCGGCAAGGCGATGAATGGTGCGGCCGCGGCCGCGAATTTCGCATCGCCCGCCCCCACGGCCCCGATCGACGCAATCACGAAGCCAAGCGCGAGGACCACGAGAAGATGTACCCATCGCCACGCCCATGCCTCCAGAGGCAGCGCCACGGGCCCCACCACGAGATAGACGAGGCCCAGCGACAGCACCGCGGCATTGGGGATCTTCATCCGCGCCATGTCGGACCACGCGACCCAGATGCAGATCGGCACGACGAAAGGCAAAAAGACCCGCGCGGCGAATTCCGCGCCGTCAGTTGACGACATTGACTTCGAGTGCCGCGAGGGCGCGTGCAGCCACGTCGAAATGCTGGGGATGCGTGTCGATCGCCTCGCGCAGCAGACCCTGCCCGGTCGCGACGTCGCCCTGCTTGATCGCGGCAAGACCCAGTGTGTGCAGCAATTGCGCCTTCTGGGTCTGGGTCATCGGAACGACCGGCAGCTCGTACTTGCGCTGGGCACCGCGGGCGAGGGTGAGGTTGTTCATCGCGGTGAACAGCGTCCGGTCGTGCTTGAGCGCGTCCGAAAAAAGTCGCTCCGCTGCCGCGTAATCTCCCCGGCTGAGCTTGGAATAGCCCCAGTTGTTCATGACGCCCGCAGGTTTCGTCGTCAGATCCACCGCCGTCTGGTAGAAACTGTCGGCGCGGGCCCAATCACCGTTGCTGTCGGCGACCATCGCCTCGAGCCTGTAGCGGCGGAAGCTTTCGATCGTCGGGGGCACCAGTGCGAGCTGCGCTTCGGCGGCGTCCCAACTGCCCGTTCGGATCAGCGCATCCGCCAGCGAGAGGCGATCCTCGTTCGTGGCCCCCGGCATCTGCGTGACGAGGGTCCAGACCGGGACGGCGCGTTCGGGCTGCTTGGCCCGGACCAGCGATTCCGCGAGGCCCCGCTGCAGGTCGATGCGGCCCGGCTCGGCTTCCGTCGATCTGCGGAAATAGGCGACCGCCTCGTCGGGATCGCCGACGGTCAGCATGATGTCGCTCAGGTTGCTTTCGTCGATGACGTTGACGTCCTGGATGGCACGTTCGACCTCGGCCCGATCCGACCCTGCACCGCAGCCTGCGAGCGCGGCGCACACCATGAATGGAAGGCAATGGCGCATATTCCTGCGTCCCTTGTCGTCTGCTCGTGCCTTTGATGCACCGTCACTCGGGGCCGACGATCAGATAGGATCCGCGGCCCCGACGCACCAAGGCGAAATTCTCCTCGTTCGGATCAGCGTAGGGTTGTTCGTCCAGTTTGGCGAGAGCCAAGGTGAGGTTCTGTCGGATATCGTCGCTCCGGCCGTCATCGGCGGCGAAGGCGGCGCGAAAGACGCGGCTCGCCTCGGCGATCTCGCCGCGTTCCATGAGAACGACACCGAGATTGTTCTGCGCCGGCACGAAGAGCGGATCCTCGTCGACCGCCCGCCTGAGCAGCGTCTCGGCCTGTCCGAGCCGCCCGAGCCGCAGGTTCGCGGTGCCGAGGGCAGAGAGCACCTCCGGCGTGGTCCCGTGCTCGGCCGCACCGCGCAGGTACGCCTTGAGGGCGAGTTCGTATTCGCCGGCCGCCATCAGCCGGTGACCGACGAGCAATCCGTCGACGGCCTCGCTTCGCCGGTCGACCCCCGAAGGTGCGAAAAGGCCGTCGGATGTCCCGCCTGAGGGTGTGCAGCCAGCCAGCAGCAGGAAAAGGAATGCGGCTCGGCTCAACGAAGGCCCCCTCTATTTCGCCATGTCTCCCAGGACGACCACGATGCTGTAGATCGAAGGTCCAAGCAAGATGACGAGAAGAGGGGGTACCGTCATCATCATGGTGGCGAGGGTCATTTTCGTCGGAAGGGTGTTGGCCTTCTCTTCGGCGCGCATCACGCGCTTGTCGCGCATCTCGAGCGCGTAGACGCGCAGCGCCTCGGCGACCGAGGTGCCGAAGGCGGCCGACTGGATGAGCACGGTCACGAAGTTCGACACGTCCGTGACACCTGCCCGTTCGGCCATGTCCCGAAGCACGGTGGCCTTGTCCTTGCCCGCGCGCGTCTCGTCTCCGACCATCGCGTATTCCTCGGCCAACGCGGGATAGGCGGGGCGGATCTCGCGCGCGACGCGCGTGATCGACTGGTCGATCGACTGTCCCGCTTCGACGCAGACGAGCATCATGTCGAGACTGTCGGGAAAGCCGTTGAGGATTTCCTCCTGACGCTGCTGGAGCCGCTTCGTCACCCAGTATTTGGGGGCCATGTAGCCCACGACGCCGGGGATCAGCACCGACAGGATCATGTTCTGCGTCGTCATCGTCGCGCCGCTTCCGCCCTTTGCCAGCGCATAGAGCAGACCCGCCCCGAGAAACCCGATCCCGAGCGCGAACTGGGCGAAATGATAGGTTCTCACAGCGTTCTTGCCGCGATAGCCGGCGCGGATCAGCCGGAGGCGGATCGCCGAATATTCCTCGGCATCCTGCGGCTCGAGAAAGGCGGAATACTTCGCGAGCGCGTCGTTGCCGTCCAGACGAAGCTGGGCAGCCCCGCGGGCCTGTTCGGCCGCGTGCTCCGATCTCGTGCGCTGACGCAGCTTTTCGATCGGATCCACCCTGCGCCGCACGAGGAACGGAAGGCTCGCCACGATCAGGACGAGGCCGAGCGCCCCCACCGCGAGGATCGGGCCCGCGGGGCCGAACGTGCCGAGGAGGAACTGCATGAGAGCGTTCATCGCGTCTCAGACCTTGATGTTGACGAGGGCGCGCATCACGAAGATGTTCGCGACGAGAAAGCCCGCGACGAAAAGACAGCCCGGAACGAAATAGCCGGTTCCCTTGACGTCGTCGTAATATCCCGGCTGCATCAGGTTGATCGCCACGAGCGCGGCGAGCGGAAAGCCCGACAGGAACATCCCCGACCATTTCGCCTCGGCGGTGATCGCCCTGACGCGTCGGAACAGCCTGAACCGCGACCGGATCACCTTGGACAATCCGTGCAGCACCTCGGCGAGATTTCCGCCCGATTGCTGCTGGATCGCGACTGAGACGGCAAGAAACCGAAGATCCTGCATGTCCAGACGCTCGGCCATCGCGGTCAACGCCTCGGCGACGTCGCGGCCATAGGCGGCCTCGTCCGCGATGACGCCAAGCTCGGTGCCGAGCGGATCGGCCACCTCCTGCGCCACGGCCGAAAGCGCGGCCGAGAACGGATGTCCGACCCGGAGGGATCGCACGATCAGCTCGACCGCGTCGGGAAGCTGTTCCTCGATCAGGGCGAGCCGTTTCTTGGCCTTGTGGTTCACCCAGACAAAGACACCGCCCACGCCCATCGCGACGGCGACCGCGATCCTGATCGCGGCGGAGGCATCGGTAAACTGGGTCAGCCCTACATAGGCGGCCGCGGCCAGCGCGATCATCACGAGCACGAGTTGCGAGGGCGAAAAGGCGATGTTCGCCTTCTGCGCCCGCTCGGCCAGCAGGGAGTAGAGCGGGACGTTCCGGCTCTTGATGTGCTGGCTCATCTCCTTGCGGAGCTGATCGAGAACCTCTTCCCGTCCGCGCCCCTTCTCGATCAGGCTGAGACGGCGGTTGACCCGGCTGTTGAGACTGATCGATTTGCCGAAGATCGTGAGGTAGAGGCCCTCGACCAGAACGAGGACGCCCACGAAGATCAGGCCGTAGATGAGGAATTCGGCGTTCAGCATCGGTTTTCCTATCCCCTTGCCGGGACGAAGACTTCGGCCGGCAGATCGTGGCCCCACATGCGGAACCGCTCGGAAAAGTGTGATCTTACCCCCGTTGCCGTGAAATGGCCGACGATCGTGTTGTCGGCCATCAGCCCGGTCCGCTGGAAGCGGAAGATCTCCTGCATCGAGATGACGTCGCCCTCCATTCCGGTGATCTCGGTGATCGAGGTCATGCGGCGCGATCCGTCCTGAAGGCGGCTGACCTGGACGATCAGATGCACGGCCGAGGCGATCTGGCTCCGCATCGCCTTGAGCGGCATCTCGATCCCGGCCATCGCGACCATGTTCTCCAGCCGGCTCACGCCGTCGCGGGCCGAGTTGGCGTGGATGGTCGTCATCGACCCGTCATGGCCGGTATTCATCGCCTGAAGCATGTCGATGACTTCTTCGCCGCGGGTTTCGCCCACGATGATGCGGTCCGGGCGCATCCTCAGCGCGTTCTTGAGGCAGTCGCGCTGGCTGACCGCGCCCTTGCCCTCGACATTCGCGGGGCGGCTCTCCATCCGGCCGACATGGGGCTGCTGCAGCTGCAGTTCGGCCGTGTCCTCGATGGTAAGGATCCGCTCGGAATTCTCGATGAGCGAGGAGAGCGCATTCAGCGTCGTCGTCTTGCCCGATCCGGTCCCGCCCGAAACGATGATGTTGAGCCGGGTCGACACGGCCGCTGCAAGGTATCGTCCCATTTCCTCGCTGAATGCGCCGAACCGCATCAGATCGTCGATGCCGAGCTTCTCCTTGCGGAATTTCCGGATCGAGACGAGCGATCCGTCGACGGCGATGGGCGGCACCATCGCGTTGAACCGCGACCCGTCGGCCAGACGTGCGTCGACATACGGGTTGGATTCGTCGACGCGACGGCCGACGGCCGAGACGATCTTGTCGATGATGCGCAGAAGGTGCCGCTCGTCCTTGAAGGTGACGTCCGTGAGCTGGAGCTTGCCGTTGCGCTCGACGAAGATCTGCTGCGGACCGTTCACGAGGATGTCGTTGACGGTGTCGTCCTTGAGCAGCGTTTCGAGCGGGCCGAGGCCCTTCACCTCGTCGAAGAGATCCTGGTTCAGCGTTGTGCGCTCGTCCCGGTTGAGCACGACGCCCATCTTCGAGAGCGCCTCGCTCACGATCGACTGGATCTCGAGCTTGAGGTCGCCGTCGCTGGCCGTCTCGAGCGCAGGGAGGTTGAGGTTATCCAGCAGTTCCTTGTGGAGCGCGACCTTCAGCTCCGCCAGACGTTCGCGGCGGCGACGCTCTTTGTCGAGGGGCTCGATGCGGGCGGCCGCCATCGGGGCGCGGGCTGGCAGGGGTTTCGCCGCCCGCGTCTGAACGGGCGGGGAGGGCGCATAGTCCTCCGCGGGGGGCAGGGGCATCGGTTGCGCCATGTCGGCATCGGTCGGCGGGGTCGGTTTCTTGTAGCGTGAGAACATCTGGTTCCGCTCCTCAGGACGCCGATGCCGCGGCGCGTCCGAACTCGCCGAAGGTCGTGGCGAGTTTCTGGATCTGCCTGCGGAGCGGGTTCTTCTTCGCGGCCCGCGCGAGCGGCAGGCCCTGATCGTTGGCCTCGGTCACCTGGCGTCCGCCATCAGGAAGCTGCATCTCGATCGCGATGCCGAGGCTTTCGGACATGCGCCTCAGGCGGCTCCTGCCGGCGAGATCGGTGAATTTCGGTGCCCGGTTCAGGACGTAGCGCAGCTTCTCGTCGGGCATGTCGTCGGTCTTCAGCGCGCGGATCATCCGCAGCGCGTTCTGCGCCGAACGCATGTCGAGCTCGAAGAGCATGAGATAGAGATCGGCGAGCTCCATCACCGTTTCCGTCCACATTACGAAGGTCGACGGCATGTCGATCACGACATAGTCGAACTGCGAGGCCGCCATCTCGACGATGCGGCCGACATCGTCGGGCGTCGCGAGGTCCAGCGGCAGCATGTCGGCGGGAGCCGTGAGAACATGCAGACGTTCGCCGTGGATCTGAAGCGCCTGCATGAAGCTTTCGCCGTCCATGGTGTCGGTGTTCTGCAAGAGCTCGAGCACCGCCTCGCGCGGGACGAGGTCGAGATAGGTGGAAACCGCGCCCATCTGGAGGTTGAGATCGAGAAGGCAGACGCGCGGTGCCGTCTCGCCCTTTCCGACAGCCAGCGTCGCGAGTTCCCAGGCAAGGTTCACGGCCAGTGTCGTCGTCCCCGCACCGCCCGCGAGCGATTGGATCGGCACGATGGTGCCCCGTCGCGCCGCCGTCGCGCCGAACTGGGCAATCGTCGACGACGGCGCGGCCTCCACCGAGGGTTCGTCCCGCATCCGCTCGATCGCCTCGTGCAGCGCGCCGTCGGGCAGCGGGTATGGCACAAATTCCTTGGCACCGGTCTTGAGCAGCTGGTGGAGCACCATAGGGCTCACCTCTTCCGCGATCACGATCACGGCCAGGCCGCGGGTCACCGCGGTCTCGATCAGACCCGAGATGGCACCGACGGCCCCCTCGTCATCCTCGTCGATCGCGATCGCCACGAATTCGAGCGCGGTCGCCTCGGGTTGCGAAAGGAACCGGGCCGCATCCTCGTAGGAAAGATCGCCCCAGGCATCGCCGAGTTCGGTTTCCATATCCTCGATGAGGAGGTCGAAATTCCGAACGTCGCGGCAGATCGTGCACGCTCTGATCGGAGCGTGATCGGTGGCGAGTGCCGATGCGTTCGTCATGCGTCACGTCCTTCGCGTTGCGGGTCGCGATCCCTTCTAGCGGCGAGACGTTGCTTTTTGCTTAGCTGCAAAAAGGCCCTTCGCGACCGGGACGCTTCTCAGGACGGGACGTGTCGCATTCAAATCGGGCAACATTGCGGCCCGAATCTTTCGATTGTTCGACGCGAGGAAACCGAAGAGGTCGCGGCCTAGTCCGTGGGAAAGGTCGTCGCCGGTGGCTCCGCGCCCAGCGATTGCTCGCCCGCGGCGGCGCTCGCCACGTATTCGCGAAAGATCACTTCCGCGTATTTGCCGTTCAGGAGTTGCCCGCGTCCGCTCGTGAAGCCGGCAACCTCGGTGACGGTGCGACGATTCGCCCGCTCGCGGCCCTGCGTCACGATCAGCGGCTGACGCTCGCCGAAGGAGACGAGCGCACTCAGCCGCGACGCATCGACGCCATTCGCGACGAGTTCGCGCAACACGGCCTGCGCGCGCCTCAGACCGAGCGCCTCGTTGTAGGCCGCGGAACCGACCAGATCGGTATGGCCGAAGACCTGGAATCGCGCTTCAGGGAATTGCCGGATCCAGCGTGCCTGGCGCGCGATCGTCGCGCGCGCCTGCGCGTCGAGCGCCGCACTGTCGAACGGGAACGTCACGACCGGGTCGATCTCGGTCGAGAACCGGTTGTTCAATCCCTCGACCTGACCGATCCGGCCGCTCTGCACGGCGAAGTTGTTGGCCGTGGCGTTGCCATACGTGCCCGGATCGAGTTCGGTCCCCGCCGGGCGGTCGGCGCAGGCGGCGAGCGTCAGTGCCGCGAAGATCAGGAGGGGGCGTGCCGGGACCATCGGGTCTACTCCATCACGTAGCCGTAGGACCCCGAGAAATCCTGGCGGGCGATTTCGCCGGCGGCACCCGTTCGCGGACGCCTCGCTCCGCCTTCGAGTTCGCCGAAGAGAAAGAGTTCGCGCTCGGACGGGATGACGACACGGTCGGTCGGCAGCGCCAGAGCCTCCCCGCGCACGGGCGAGACGAGATGCGCCGTGATGATGATGACGAGTTCGCTCTGCGCCCGTTCGTATTCGGCCGAACGGAAGAGCGCGCCCAGAACCGGAATATCCCCGAGCCAGGGCACCTGACCCTTGAGATCCCGGAAATCGTCCTGCAGCAGCCCGGCGATGGCAAAGCTTTCGCCGTCGCGCAGTTCGATCGTGGTCTTCGATTCACGGCGGGTGAATCCGTTCACGTTAAACCCGCCCTGCTGGATCGCGACCGTCGGATCGATCCCCGAGACCGCAGCCGCGAGTTCGATATTGATCGTGTCCTGCGTCACCACGCGCGGCGTGAAGGCGAGCTCGACCCCGAAGGGCTTGTATTCGATGCCGATCGAATCGTCGCCGGTCGCGACCGGGATCGGGTATTCTCCGCCCGCGAGGAACGAGGCCGATTGCCCCGAAAGGGCGACGAGGTTCGGCTCGGCCAGCGTGCGAACCACGCCCTTGCTCTCGAGCGCCTCGAGCAGCACCGCGAATTGCAGGCTTCCCGCGCCGAAACCCAGCTGCACGGCTCCGTTGCTCGACCTCGATCGCTCGACCCCGGTGTCGGGATCGCCGTCGAAGATGTTGCCGAGGTTCTCTCCGTCGAGATAGGTGCCCGATCCGCCGCCCACGCCCACATCGTCGTCGCCGAGTATTCCCGCAAGCCCGATCGAAGAGGACAGCGCCTTGCTGACCGATCGGCGCATTTCGGCGAAGCGCACCTTCAGCATCACCTGCTGCGTGCCGCCTACCGTCATGAGGTTGGAGACTCGTTCCGGCGCATAGCGCCCGGCGAGGTCGAGTGCGCGGTCGAGCGCCGTGATCGACGAAACGGTCCCCGACAGCACGATACCGTCATTGGCCGTGCGCACCTCGATCGGCTCGCCCGGCAGGATCTGCCCCAGACGCTCCTTGAACTCTCCGATATCGGGGATCACCTGGACCTCGACATTCGTGATGAGCCGTCCCGCCTCGTCCAGAAGCGTGAGGGTCGTGCGCCCCGGGATCTTGCCGAGCACGTAGATGGTCCGGTCGGAAAGCGTGGAGATGTCCGCGATGGCCGGGTTCGCGATGCTGAGTTCCGCGAAGGGGCGATCGGATTCGACGACCACCGCCCGGTTCATGGGAACCCTCAGATCCGAAGCGGTCGCGCCCTGCATCACACGGAGCGTCTGGGCCGATGCGGATTGTCCTCCGATCGGGGATGCGGCGACGAGAAGCCCCAGAAGGACCCCTCCCAGTAATGTCCGAATGCCCATCTGCCCGCCTCTCGAACTTATGCGACGGCGGATCTTTCGCCCGCCTTCACGCCGCAAGAATGCGCGCAATGCGGTTCTCGATCAACGTCGCGCAACTTTCGCGAGAAGACTTGTGTAATAGACGCAACACCGCAACGGTGCCGCGTCCGTTCCCGGCTCGGGTTCTAGTTCGTGCAGGGGATCGGCATGTCGACGACTTCCGATCCGCGCCGCGTCCTGATCGAACAGGTCTTGGCGGGCTCGATCTCGGCGCGTCGCTCTTCCTGGGCCAGCCCCAGCAATTCGCGCTGATCCACCTCGATCATTTCCGCAATCGTGTCGTCCTCGACCCCGACGAGCGATAGCGCCAGCGTCCCGGTGCTTTGTGCCTGGGCCAGTGCGGCCACGTCGCGCGGTGTCGCCTCGACCGTGACGGTGCGCGCGACGACCGCTTCGGAGACGTCCTCGTCCGCCGACTGATCGATCGCGACAAGCTTCACGCCCGCCTGGATCAGCTTGGTCACATCGCCCTGCTGCCCGATCTGGCCGGTCCAGTAGACATCGACCCGGTCACCGGGGCGGAGAAAGCCCGAGACGCCGGACGACACGTCGACGCGGATCGCGAAGGCGCGCTTTCCGGGCGAAAGCCGTGCCGAGACGCCCGCCTCGACGCCCGGTTCGGTGAGCTTGCTCGCCAGCATCGGCTCGTTGACGCTCATCGCGCGAAGCACGGATCGCGGCGTATCCGTCCCGGCGGGAAAAAGGGCGTCGCGGCTTTCGAACGCTCCGACCGGAATCGCGTCCTCGGGGAACGAGACTTCGCGGATGTCGGCTTCGGTCAGTCGCTCGCCATAGCGCAGATCGCGGGTGGCGACCAGAACGGGCCGCGTCGCGATGGCCGGTGCATGGGTCGCGCGCTCGATCGCGAGCTGCGCTTGCGAGGCCGCGATGAAGTCCTTCGTCATGAAGACGGCAAAGCCCGCGAGGCCGAGACCGGCGAGCAACACGATCGCAAATACGAGACGCATGGTCATATTCCCCAGATTTCACGTCGACCACGATCGGCCGTCATATCGTTCGCCCCGATTCGGCGGAACGGCTGCGACCGCGCCCGGTGGGGCAGGCACGGTCGTGGTCAGTCTGCCGCGTGATCGGTCCGATCAATTGCCGTCGAGATTCTTGTCGATGGTTTGAAGCGAGGCGTTTCCAAGCTCGCTATTGATGTTGGTGGCGATTTTTTCGACATTGCCGAAAAGCGTCGTGGAAATCGCGATGGCGAGGCCGACGATCGCGGCGGTCAGCACGACCCAGTCGACGGTGACGGCACCGCTCTCGTCGTCGCAAAAGGTCTTCAGAAGTTTCGAAATGTTCATGTGAGTGTTCCTCTGGCTGCAGATCTCCTGCACGAACGGCCGTTTTGTCCGCCGGGCAGATCAGCAGTTCCTGACGTATGATTGCGCCAAGATTCTGGCGCGGAACGGGCGTTTCGGTGGATTATGGTGCCACGGAGCGGCCAAACATCCTCGGTGGGGCTTCCGGGTGACAATTACCGGCAAAACGCCTCGCTCATCGGTTCGGCTTTGCCAGCCCCACGCCTTTGCGCAACCCTGAGTGGCAAATGCGTCGAAAAGACGAGGCAGGCGGCAGATGCGACACCCGATCTTCATCGCGATCATCGCGACCCTTCTGGGTGCCGTGCCGGTTCAGGCCGATTCACCGGTCCAGGCGGACTTCACCTTTAAACGCGTCAAGCCGCCCGCGCCTGGCACGACCAAGCGCATTACCGTCCAGATCGACCCCTCGGTCGGGTGGCCCCCGCCGCTCTCCACGAAATCCGACCCCAAGGTGGAGGAAGAGCGTGCGCCGGTCATCGCGACCGATGCGCCGGTTCCGGTGCCGCCCGGCAGCGCCTATTCGTGGTTCTGGAACCGCGTCCCCACCAGCGGAGGGGGAATGGCGGGCCTCGGTCAGGCGCTCGCCACGCTCGCCCGCCCGCCCGCGGACGTCGCGGCTCCGCAATACCGACTTGCGACGTTGCAGCGGCTTGCCGACCGACACGGTCAGGACATCCTGCGCGCGACTGTCGGCACGCGGGTCTCGCCCGCGCTCGCACTCGCCGTGATGGCCGTGGAATCGAACGGCCGGGTCGATGCCGTCAGCTCGGCCGGCGCGCAGGGGCTCATGCAGCTCATGCCGGCGACCGCCAGCCGCTTCGGCGTCCGGGACAGTCGCGTCGCGTCGCAGAACATCGCCGGGGGCGTCGCCTATCTCGACTGGCTTATGGGCCATTTCGACGGCGACCCTCTGCTGGTGCTTGCAGGCTACAATGCGGGGGAGGGGGCCGTCGCGAAACATGCGGGCGTGCCGCCCTATGCCGAGACGCGCGGCTACGTTCCGAAGGTGTTGGCGGCTTTCCAGGTTGCCAAGGGGCTATGCCTGACGCCACCGATGCTCGTCAGCGACGGTTGCGTCTTCGTGGGGTCGCACGTCGCGTCGAGCGGATAACGTAAGGGGCGTGCCCGGCTCCGGACACGCCCCTCCCGAATCCCCATCTCCGGTGCCTCAGACGATGGTGGCTTCCGTCGCCGCGCGGATCTCGTCCTCGGTCACGCCATCGGCGCATTCGACGATCTTCAGGCCGCCTTCGACCACGTCGAGCACACCGAGATTGGTGATGATCCGGTCGACGACGCCCGTCCCCGTCAGCGGAAGGGTGCATTCCTTCAAAAGCTTGGATTCGCCGGCCTTGTTCTGATGGTCCATGATCACGACGACCTTGCGCACGCCCGCGACCAGGTCCATCGCGCCACCCATCCCCTTGACCAGTTTCCCGGGAATCATCCAGTTCGCGAGATCCCCGTTCTCGGCCACTTCCATCGCGCCGAGGATGGCGGCGGCGATCTTGCCGCCCCGGATCATCCCGAAAGACATGGCACTGTCGAAATAGGACGTGCGCGACAATTCGGTGATCGTCTGCTTGCCGGCATTGATGAGGTCGGGATCCTCCTCGCCCTCGAACGGGAAGGGGCCCATCCCGAGCATGCCGTTCTCGGATTGCAGGGTGATGTCCTTGTCGCCGATGTAATTGGCGACGAGCGTCGGCATCCCGATGCCAAGATTGACGTAGGTGCCGTCCTCAAGCTCGGCGGCGGCGCGCTCGGCCATCTGTTCGCGGGTCCAGGGCATCAGGACGCCTCCTCTTTGGTGCGGGTGGTCCTCTGCTCGATCCGCTTCTCGTGCGTCCCCTGAATCAGGCGGTGGACGTAGATGCCGGGCAGGTGGATCTGATCGGGGTCGAGCGATCCGCGCGGGACGATCTCCTCGACCTCCGCCACGCAGACCTTCCCGCACATCGCGGCGGCCGGGTTGAAGTTGCGCGCGGTCTTGTGGAAGATCAGGTTCCCCGTATCGTCGGCCTTCCAGGCCTTGACGATGGCGAGATCGGCGACGATCCCGCGTTCGAGGATGTAGGTCTCTCCGTCGAACTCCTTGTGCTCCTTGCCCTCGGCGATCTGCGTGCCCACGCCGGTCTTGGTGTAGAATCCGGGAATCCCCGATCCGCCCGCCCGCATCCGCTCCGCGAGCGTGCCTTGCGGGTTGAACTCGAGCTCGAGCTCGCCGCCCAGAAACTGGTTCATGAACTCCTTGTTCTCGCCCACGTAGGACGAGATCATCTTCTTCACCTGCTTGGTCTGCAGCAGGATGCCGATCCCGAAATCGTCGACACCCGCATTGTTCGATGCGAATGTCAGGTCCTTCGTCCCGGCCTCCTTGATCGCCTGGAGCAGCAATTCGGGGATGCCGCACAGCCCGAAGCCGCCCGCCGCGATGAACATCCCGTCGCGCAGCAGCCCGTCGAGCGCCTTGCCGGCATCGTCATAGATCTTCTGCATATGCCTCTTCCCTAATCATCGGGACGTTTGTCCGACGGTCGGAGCGGGGTGTCAATGACGGTCGGCGGTATGAGACTGGACAGTCTTGCTGCGTGTGCGAATAGTCCCCTTCATATTTGAACCATATTTTAGCGGATCACGTCATGGATCTTTCCAAAGCTCATAATAAGGGTGCGATGCCCGGTTCGGCAGGATCAATTGCTGTTTCGATCCGCCTTCTTCGAGATCAAGCGCGACGCCGCCTGCTTCGACGCAAGATCTTCACGCGGCTCCCGGCTGGTGAGCCGCAAGGACCTTCGGACGTCGTAGAATGTCTGCCCGCCAAGTATGAACCGGCACAGATCGATCGTGTCGTTGCCTGCGGTTTCTCGTCCACGATCTCGCAGGAAATCGAGAAGCTCGAAGCGACGAATTATCGAGAGGTTCCTCTCGCCGCTTGTCGCCTGGGACGGTCGATGATCGTCGGTGGACAGATCCTGACGGACGAATCGAGGTATTATCTGGGGCCTCAATCTCCGCTCGAGGCGATGAGAGAAGCTCCGAAGAGCTACGACAGGGCCTGCGTCTACAATTCGGCGCTGGGGCTGCGATATTTCGGTCACTGGTTGCACGATGATTGCTCCGTCCGCGAAGCTGTTGCCGGCCGCGAACCGTGCATTTCCCTGAGGCGTCCGAAATGGCCGGATGCGGATGTCTACGAAACCGCGTTCGGCCATGTCCAGGACCAGCCCGAACATGCAGTCGTGGAATCCCTGACCGTCTATGCCGATCGCGCGTTCAGTCGGGCCAAGGCCGAAAACGTTCGTGCCTTGCGCCGAAAGCTGCGTGAGAGGATCGCTCCACGGAAAAAGGGGCAGATCGTCTTTCTCAGGCGCGGTCCGAGCGCGGTGGCAAGACATATCGTCGAAGAAGAGCAGCTGATCAAACATCTCGACCGGGCCGGAATCCGGATCGTCGATCCCGAGCGCGGAACGACCGAAACGATCGAGGAATTGCTGGATGCAGCGCTGGTCATCTCGGTCGAAGGAAGTCAGGCCGCTCATGCGGTCTATTGCGCGGCGGATCGGGGAAGCATGCTTATCCTCCAACCGCCCGATCGCTTCTACAACCCTGGCGTTGAATGGTGTCGGATGGCGGGCCTCTCCTACGGTACGGTCATAGGCGAAGCGGCCGAAGGGGGCTTCCGTATCCATTCCGACGAAGTTCTGTCGATGGTGGGCCGTCTGACCCAAGGACGGGCGGCACCTGTCCATTCCTGATCGGAAACCGGCCGGCTGTCATCGGACACGGATTGGGCGCTCGACCTCGAATGCCCACCATTGCCATTCGGGGTCTGGGACCACGAATGCTGACTACGCACCGCGCCTCCGCCGAGGATCACATCCACTGTGATGCTCTCGGCGGAGGTAGTTCCGAAAATCCGACGAAGGGGTCAGTCGGACGTCTTGCTGCGCGTCGATCCTGATTTCGTCGTCTTGGACTTGGTCGTCTTCTTCGGAGCGCTCTTTTTCGCGCTCGTCTTTTTCGCGCCGGCCTTCTTCGGGGATTTCTTGCCGGCCTTCTCGGCGCGTTCCTCGATCAGCACGACCGCTTGGTCGAGCGTGATCTCCTCTGGCTCCATCGTGTCCGGGATCGTCGCGTTGATCTTGTCCCATTTCACGTAAGGGCCGTACTTGCCCTTCATCACGTTGACGGGGCCGCCCGCATCGGGATGCTCACCGAGTTCGCGCAGCGGTGCAGCCGCCTGTCCACGGCTTCCGCGGCTCGCGACCTTTTCGGCCAGAAGCTGCACGGCACGGTTCATGCCGACGGTGAACACGTCCTCGATCGATTCCAGATTGGCGTTGGTGCCGCCCTTGTGGGATGTGCTTTCCGCATGTTTGAGATAGGGTCCGTAGCGCCCGATATTGGACCAGACGGTCACGCCATCCTCGGGATGCGGGCCGATCTCGCGCGGCAGGGACAGCAACATCACCGCCCGTTCGAGGTCGAGTTCCTCCGGGGGCCAGTCCTTCGGGATCGACTGGCGCGGGGGTTTCGGCGTCTCTTCCGTCGCGGCACCACGCTGGACGTAAGGCCCGAACCGTCCCTTGAAGACGCGGATCTCGTCGCCCTGATCCTCGCCCAGCAACTTGCCGTCGGGTGGGATTGCCGATGCCTCGGCCTCCGGATCGGGCGGGCCGAAGGGGCGGGTATAGCGGCATTCGGGATAGTTCGAGCAGCCGATGAAGGCACCGCCCGAGCGTGCCGTCCGCATCGAAAGCCGCCCCTGACCGCAATTGGGGCAAAGCCGCGGATCGCTTCCGTCGGGGTTGGGCGGGAAGAGGTGCGGCTCGAGCACCTCGTTGATCTTCTCGAGCACCTCGCCGATGCGAAGCTCCGAGGTTTCGGCGATCGCCGCCGAGAAGTCGCGCCAGAACCGGTCGAGAAGATCCTTCCAGTCCTGCTCTCCCGCGCTCACGTGGTCGAGCTGATCCTCGAGATCGGCGGTGAAATCGTATTCGAGATAGCGGCGGAAGTAATTCGCGAGAAACGCGATGACGAGCCGCCCCTTGTCCTCGGGGATGAGACGGTTGCCGTCGCGGCGCACGTATTCGCGGTCCTGGATCGTCGTCACGATCGAGGCATAGGTCGAGGGACGCCCGATCCCGAGCTCCTCCATCCGCTTGACCAGCGTCGCCTCGGTATAGCGGGGCGGCGGCTGGGTATGGGATTGCGTGGCAAGCACCGCGCCGTTCGGCGACAGCACGGCCGCGCCGTTGCGGCGCATGCCGCCCTCCGCGTCGATCACGTCGTCGTCGGTCTTGCCGGCGCGGGCAAAGTCCTCGGCGAAGGTCGCGTCGGAGAACCGGGCCGCTTCTCCCTTCGCGATCTGCGGCAGGCGCTTGTCGTCCTCGTCCGCCACGTCGTCGCGCCCTTCCTCGTAGACCTTGAGGAAACCGTCGAACACCACGACCTGGCCCGTCGCGCGCAGCATCACGTCGCGCTCGCCGTCGGCGATCTCGACCGTCGTGCGTTCGAGCCTGGCGGCCTCCATCTGGCTCGCGAGCGTCCGCTTCCAGATGAGATCGTAGAGCTTGCGCTGGTCGCCGTCGCGGATATCGAGATCCTGCGCGCTCTTGGACATGTCCGTGGGGCGGATGCATTCATGCGCTTCCTGCGCGTTCTTGGCCTTGTTCTTGTAGATCCTCGGGCTGCCGGGCACGTAGTCCTTGCCGTAGCGCTGGGCGATCGCGTCGCGCGCCCCGGTCACGGCCTCGGGGGCCATGTCGATGCCGTCGGTCCGCATGTAGGTGATATGCCCCGCCTCGTAGAGGCGCTGGGCGGTCGACATGCAGGCGCGCGCGCCCATGCCGAACTTGCGGCTGGCCTCCTGCTGGAGGGTCGAGGTCATGAAGGGGGCGGCCGGGTTGCGGGTGCTGGGCTTCGCCTCGACCGAGACGACCTCGAGCTTGCGGCCCGCCACGGCGTGAACGGCCATCTCGGCCTGGGTCTCGTTCTCGAGACTGAACCGGTCGAGCTTTTCACCGCCCAGCGTGACGAGTCGGGCCTCGAAATCCTGGCCCCTGGGCGTCGTCAGCCGCGCCTTCACCTGCCAGTATTCGCGAGGCCGGAACGCCTCGATCTCCATCTCGCGATCCACGATGAGGCGCAGGCAGACCGACTGCACGCGCCCGGCCGACTTGGCACCCGGAAGCTTGCGCCACAGAACGGGCGACAGGTTGAAGCCCACGAGGTAATCGAGCGCGCGGCGCGCCAGATAGGCCTCGACCAGCGGCGCATCGACCTGCCGGGGGTTCTTCATCGCCTCGGTCACGGCCGATTGCGTGATCGCGTTGAAGACCACGCGCTTGACGGGCGTGTCCTTCTTGATGGCCTTGCGATCGCGCAGCGTCTCCTCGAGATGCCAGCTGATCGCCTCGCCCTCGCGGTCGGGGTCGGTGGCGAGGATGAGGTCGTTGTCGGCCTTCAGCGCATCGGCGATGGCCTTCACGTGCTTCTTCGAATCGCTCGCGATCTCCCAGAGCATCTCGAAGCGGTTGTCGGGATCGACCGATCCGTTCTTGGGGGGCAGGTCCCGAACATGCCCGTAGGACGCCAGCACGGTGTAATCCGAGCCGAGATACTTGTTGATTGTCTTTGCCTTGGCGGGCGATTCGACGACGACGACCGGCATTGCGTTCCTTTGGATATTCGGACGATCTAGGCCGCGTCAGATGTGGGGATCGCCCGGGACTTGTCAATCGGAACCGGTTCGGCCGCGGGATCGACGATGCCGCAGAGGAGGCCGAAACACCTGTTCCGCCTCGCTCAATTCCGACTCAGCATTCCCCCGGGCTGGCGCAGAATCCGGCCTTCGAGCTCCAGTGCGACGATCTCGGCCGCGACGATTCCGGTGGGGCGGTCGATATCGCGGATGAGCTGATCCTCGGATGTGGGCGAGGGGCCCAGGCGATCCAGGATCAGCTGATGCAGGTCGTCGGTCGCCGGTATCCGTGCCTCCGCAGGGGGTGACGCGGGCGGCTCGGTCGCATGTCGCTCGAACGGCTCCTGTGCCAGGGCTTCCAGCACGTCCTGCGGCCCCCGCACCAGCGTCGCGCCGTCGCGGATCAGCATGTTGCAGCCGGATGCCCGGGCGTCGAACGGATGACCGGGCACCGCTAGGACCTCGCGTCCCTGTTCGAGCGCATCGCGCGCGGTGATGAGGCTGCCGGATTTCGCCGCGGCCTCGACCACGACCGTCGCGCCGGCGAGGCCCGAGATGATCCTGTTGCGCCTGGGAAAATGGCGGGCTTGCGGCTGCATTCCCATCGGCTGTTCGGAAACGATCAGCCCCGTCTCCTCGATTTCCCGGGCGAGGGTCGCGTTCTCGGACGGATAGACGACGTCCACGCCGCCCGCCATGACCGCGATCGTCCCCGTCTGGAGGCTTGCCTGATGGGAGATCGTATCGATCCCGCGCGCCAGACCCGAAACGGTCACGATCCCGGCCCCGCCCAGCCCCGTCGCAAGCGCCCGCGCCATCCGCAGCCCGAGCGAGGAGGCATTGCGCGCCCCCACGATCGCGACGGATCGCGCCCGGAGCAACTCCACCCGGCCGCGCGCCCAGAGAAGCGGCGGGGGGTCCGGGATCGCGGCGAGGAGCGGGGGATAGTCGCTGCTGCCCCAGGCGACGAGCCGCGCTCCGGCAATCGTGCCGCGTCTCATCTCGTCGCGGGCCGTCTCGACCGGGCAGGCCGCGTAGCCCGACAGCCCCGAGGCACTGGCCAGCCCGGGCAGGCGGTCGAGCGCGGCCCGCGCATCGCCGCATTCTGACATGAGACGGAAGAAGGTGCTCGTGCCGACGCGGCGCGAGCGCAAGAGACGGAGCCAGGCGAGCAGGTCTTCCTCGGTGTGCGGAGGTGGAAAGGGGGAGGTGGAAGGGAAAGTTTCCAAAGACCGCGCCCTGCTCCGTCTCGTTGCACCCCGAGCCTGCATCGCCGATGGTTAACGCGCGGTAAACGAAAGCGAATGCCCTGCTGCCGCCCGCCTCGAACACCGCTCGAGGGTCGCGATCAGGCGGCCGATCCTCCGACGGTCAAACCTCCGATCATCAAGGTGGGCTGGCCGACACCGACCGGCACCCATTGTCCCGCCTTGCCGCAATTCCCGATCCCGGGATCGAGGCCCATATCGTTGCCGATGCCTCGGATCTGGCTCAGCGCGGTCGCCCCGTCCCCGATCAGCGTGGCACCCTTGACCGGGGCTCCGACGCGACCGTCCTTCACGCGGTAGGCTTCGGTGCAGGAAAAGACGAACTTGCCGTTGGTGATGTCGACCTGACCGCCGCCGAAGCCGACCGCATAGATCCCGTCCTTCAGATCGGCGAGGATCGCCTCGGGCGACGCGTCGCCGCCCAGCATGTAGGTGTTCGTCATCCTCGGCATCGGCGCGTGGGCATAGCTCTCGCGACGCCCGTTCCCCGTCGGGGCCACGCCCATCAGGCGCGCGTTCTGCCGGTCCTGCATGTAGCCCACCAGCACGCCGTCCTCGATCAGGACGTTGCGCGCCGATGGCGTGCCCTCGTCGTCGATGGTGATCGACCCGCGCCGGTCGGGAATCGTCCCGTCGTCGAGCACGGTGACGCCGGGCGCCGCGATCCGCTGCCCCATGAGGCCCGCGAAGGCCGAGGATCCCTTGCGGTTGAAATCCCCCTCCAGACCGTGACCGATCGCCTCGTGCAGCAGGATCCCCGGCCATCCGGGTCCGAGCACGACATCCATCACGCCCGCCGGCGCAGGCTCGGCGCGCAGATTGACGAGGGCGATGCGCAGGGCTTCCCGCGCGACGCCTTCCCAGTGATCGCGTGTCATCAGCGGTGCGAGGCCCGCGCGGCCGCCGCCGCCCATGGAGCCGCCCTCGCGCCGTCCGTTCTCCTCCACGATGACCGAGACGTTAATCCGCGTCATCGGCCGCACGTCGCGCAGCACGATCCCGTCGGCGCGCAGGATCTCGACCTCCTGCAGGGACGCGGCGATCGTCGCGCTCACCTGCACGACCCGCGGGTCGAGGTCGCGGGCGAAGGCGTCGATCTCGCGCAGGGTCTCGATCTTCACTGGGAATTCCGCATCCGCCATCGGATCGGCATCGGTGTAGAGCTTGGCGTTCGTGGGCTGCGGCGCATCGGCCAGCGTGCCGCCGCCCGCGCCCACGGCGAGCCTCGCCGTCTCGGCCGCGCGAATCAGCGCGCGCTCGCTCACGTCTGTCGAATGGGCATAGCCCGCCGTCTCGCCCCGCACTGCCCTGAGGCCGAACCCCTCGGAGGCGTCGAAGCTCGCGTTGCGGACCCGTCCGTCGTCGAACATGATGGCCTCCGAGCGCTTCCGCTCGAAGAAGATCTCTCCGTCATCGGCCCCGTCGAGCGCCTCCTTCAGATGGCGGAGCGCGAATTCGCGGTCGATTCGGGTCTCGAGCGGTCGATAGGGCGCGTCGGACATGGTGTCTCCTGCTCTGGCATGGCGTGCGGGTGGGGCTGCGTGCCGGATATCGGCATCGGGCGTCCACATGCCGCAAGGCTGCGGCTTGTTCACGGCCCTTTTATATGGTTTTAAGCGGCAACTTTCCAATGGGATGCCGATCCACGGATCCCACCCGTCCGGAAGCCCGAGAGGAGATGCCGATGCGCCGAGCCTTCATTCCCACCGCCGCTGCGGTGCTCTTCTCCCACGCCGCCACGGCGCAGACCGCCATCGAGGATCTCGAGATCGTCGGCAAGCCGACGCCCGGCGGCATCGGGTTCCAGCCCGCCGTCACCTCGATCGCCGAGGACGTTCACTGGCTCGACGGGATGCTGCTCGTCATCATCACGGTGATCACGCTCTTCGTGGTGGCGCTGCTCGGAATCGTCCTCGTCAAGTACAACGCCCGGCGGAACAAGGACCCGAAGGCGTTCACCCACAACACGCCGATCGAGATCGCCTGGACCATCGTGCCGATCGTGATCCTGATCTTCATCGGGGCCTTCTCGCTTCCGGTGCTCTTCAACCAGCAGGAAATCCCCGAAGCCGACGTGACCATCAAGGCGACCGGCTATCAGTGGTACTGGGGCTATGAGTATCCCGACCACGATTTCGGCTTCAGCAGCTACATGATCGGATCGCCCGCGACCGGCGGCGACAACCGCCTGACCCCCGAAGTGGTCGAACAGCTGCAGGAAGCGGGCTATTCCGAGGACGAGTTCAGGCTCGCCACCGACACCGCGATGGTGATCCCCGTCGGCAGCACCGTCGTCGTCCAGGTCACGGCCGCCGACGTCATCCATTCCTGGACCGTTCCCGCCTTTGGCGTGAAGCAGGACGGCGTTCCGGGCCGGCTGGCCGAACTCTGGTTCGAAGCGGATCGCGAGGGCGTCTATTTCGGTCAGTGCTCCGAACTGTGCGGCATCGCGCACGCCTACATGCCGATCACCGTCAAGGTCGTCAGCCAGGAAGCCTACGAGACCTGGCTCGACGAGGCGATTGCCGAATACGGCGGCACCCCGCGCGAGGCCAGCATGGCCCAGCAGGGCGACGGCACCGAAGCCTCCCAGACCGACGAGACCGAAGTGGCCCCGGTCGACGCATCCGACGGTGCCGTCGCCGAGAGCACCGAGGAAACCGCGGTCGAGACCGAGGACGCCCCGATCGAGCAGGAGGCCGAAGCCCCCTCCGACGAGCAGGGCCCGCAGAACTCCGCCGAGGAGGAATACCTCACCGGTGACGAGAACGCGCCCGCCACCGACGCGACCGAAGCCGAGGGCGAGGGCGACGCGTCCGGAACCGACGGTGCCGAGGGTGCCGACGGCAGCGATGCGGCCGAGGAGCAGCCCGCCGCGCGCATCGCCGAGTAGGCGGTGCCAAGGCCTCCGACGATGATGCCGGGGGCCTCGAGATCTGAACCGAAAGGCCAGACATGACCGATATGAGCGTCCAGTCCCCCGAGCACGAAGCTCAGTTCGGCGATTACTTCGCCCTGCTGAAGCCGCGGGTGATGACGCTCGTCGTGTTCACGGCTTTCGTCGGCCTGCTCGTGGCACCCGTCGGGCTGCATCCTTTCGTGGCGTTCTGCGCCATCCTCTTCATCGCGGTGGGCGGCGGTGCCGCCGGCGCGCTCAACATGTGGTGGGACGCGGATATCGACGCGGTGATGAAGCGCACGCGCCGCCGGCCCGTCCCCTCGGGCCGCGTCACGAGCGGCGAGGCGCTGAGCGTCGGCATCGCGCTCTCCGGCTTTTCCGTGGTCATGCTGGGCCTCGCGACCAACTGGCTCGCCGCCGGGCTCCTGGCCTTCACCATCTTCTTCTATGTCGCGATCTATTCGATGTGGCTGAAACGCGCGACGCCGCAGAACATCGTCATCGGCGGTGCCGCGGGGGCGTTCCCCCCGATGATCGGATGGGTTGCGGCGACGGGGTCGATCAGCCTCGAATCGATCCTGATGTTCGCGTTGATCTTCCTCTGGACGCCGCCGCATTTCTGGGCGCTCGCCCTCTTCATGCGCTCCGATTACGACGATGCGGGCGTGCCGAT
Organism: Palleronia sp. LCG004; assembly: GCF_032931615.1. Classification (NCBI taxonomy): domain Bacteria; kingdom Pseudomonadati; phylum Pseudomonadota; class Alphaproteobacteria; order Rhodobacterales; family Roseobacteraceae; genus Palleronia; species Palleronia sp. LCG004. The sequence continues at coordinate 2,365,452 of NZ_CP136759.1, read as the reverse complement.
GCTGACCGTCACCCATGGCCGTCCCGAGACGCGCCGCCATATCCTTGTCTATACCGCTGTGCTCGCCGCCTTCGCGATCTGGCTCGGCGTCACTGCGGCGAGCGGTCCTGTCTATCTGGTCGCGGCGATCGGCCTCAATGCCTGGTTCCTCAAGGGCGCGTGGAACATCTACCAGCGCGACGAGGTCATGGCCGAGGCCGACAATTACGCAGTCGAGAAGGCGTTCTTCAAGTTCTCGCTGCTCTATCTCTTCCTGCATTTCGGCGCGCTTCTGGCTGATGCGATCCTTCGTGCCGGGGGGATCATCTGATGGCGATCCAGGCGGAGCATGAGCTTCACAAGCGGCGCAAGTCCCGCAATATCGGCCTCGGTCTCGTCCTTGCCGGCCTGATCGCGATCGTCTTCGGGCTGACTGTCGTGAAGGTTCAGCAATTGGGGGCCGTGCAGGGCTTCGACCATGTGGTCCGGCCCGAGCTTCTCCCCGGTGAGGAGGCCCCTCGATGAGCATGGATCCCAAGACCAAGACCGCCCTGCAGGGCGTGGGCGTCGTGGTGTTCATGGGGGCGATGGCATGGGCCTCGGTCCCGCTCTACGACCTTTTCTGCCGCGTGACGGGCTACGGCGGGGCGACGGGCGTCGCCGAACAGGGATCGGACGAGATTCTCGACCGCACGATGACGGTCCGTTTCGACGGATCCCTCAACCGCGACATGCCGTGGGAGTTCAAACCCATGCAGCGCGAGATGGAGATCCGCATCGGCGAGACCGGCCTCGCCTTCTACGAGGCCTACAATCCCACCGACCGCGTCATCGCAGGATCGGCCTCCTACAACGTAGCCCCCTACGATGCGGGCGGTTTCTTCACCAAGATCGACTGCTTCTGCTTCGAACAGCAAGTCCTGCAACCCGGCGAGCGCGTCGAGATGCCGGTGACCTTCTATGTCGATCCGGCGATCGTCGACGATCGCGACGCGAAGTTTGTCAAGCACATCACCTTGTCCTACACCTTCTACGAGATCGACCTGCCGGAAGAGCACGCCGCGCTGGACGTGAACTGAGGCCCTAATCGAGGGAAACGCCATGGCGCACGAAAAGAACCACGACTACCATATCCTTCCGCCCTCGCTCTATCCGTTCCTTGCATCGGTCGGGGCCTTCGTCATGCTCTTCGGGGCGGTCCTGTGGATGCACGGGATCACGATGTTCATGTTCTTCATCGGCCTGGCGCTCGTGCTCTACACGATGTTCGGCTGGTTCGCCGAGATGGTCGCCGAATCGAACGTGGGCGATCACACGCCCGTCGTTCGGATCGGCCTGCGCTACGGCTTCATCATGTTCATCATGTCCGAGGTCATGTTCTTCGCGGCGTGGTTCTGGAGCTTCTTCAAGCACGCGCTCTATCCGATGGCGACGTTCAGCGAAGGCCAGTGGCCGCCCCCCTCGATCGAGACCTTCGACCCCTGGCACCTGCCGCTCATCAACACGCTGATCCTGCTCTGCTCGGGGGCCGCCGCGACCTGGGCGCACCATGCGCTCGTCCACGAGAACAACCGCAAGGACCTCTCGAACGGGATCCTGCTGGCGGTCGTGCTCGGCATCATCTTCACGTTCTTCCAGGCCTACGAGTACAGCCACGCGGCCTTCGGCTTCGCCGGCAACATCTACGGCGCGAACTTCTTCATGGCGACGGGCTTCCACGGCGCGCACGTGATCATCGGCACGATCTTCCTCTTCGTGTGCTACCTCCGGGTGCGTGCCGGTCATTTCACGCCCGAAAAGCATGTCGGCTTCGAGGCGGCGGCCTGGTACTGGCACTTCGTCGACGTGGTCTGGCTCTTCCTCTTCGCCTCGATCTATATCTGGGGCTCCTGAGCTTCGCGGGGCGTCCGGCCCCGCACCATCCGCAACTTGAAACGGGGCGCTCGAGCGCCCCTTTTCGTCTGGATCCGCCATGCGCAAAATCGCCTTCGCGATCTTCGCCCTTCTGGGCCTCGCCCTGCTCCTCTGGCTCGGCATCTGGCAGGTCCAGCGCCTTGCCTGGAAGACCGGGATCCTCGACCGGATCGAGGCCCGCATCTCCGCCGCCCCCATCGCACTGCCCGCCAGCCCGACTGAGGAGGCGGACGAATACCTGCCGGTCGCGGTCACCGGACGGCTCGGCGGGGACGAGATCCACGTCCTGATCTCGACCCCGCAATTCGGCGCGTCCTATCGCGTGATCTCGGCGCTCGAAACCGCCGAGGGACGGCGCGTTCTCGTCGATCTCGGTGCGATTCCGGTGGGCGAAAAGGACGAAACGCGTCCGTCCGGCGAGGTCGCCATCGTCGGAAACCTTCTCTGGCCCGACGAGACGGACGGCTTCACGCCCGAACCGGACCTCTCGCGCAACATCTGGTTCGCGCGGGACCTGCCTGCCATGGCCGGGGCACTCGGCACCGAGGAGATCCTCGTCGTCGCGCGCGAGACGAGCCTGCCCGGACCCCAGCCGTTGCCCATCGACGGCGCGGAGATTCCGAACGATCACCTGCAATACGCGATCACCTGGTTTTCCATGGCGGCCATCTGGGCGGGGATGACACTCCTTCTGCTCTGGCGTATGGCAAGGCGGAGTAGCTGAAGGACGACCATGCGTTACGTCTCGACCCGCGGCCAGGTGCCGGATCTGGATTTCGAAGGGGCCATGCTCGCGGGCCTCGCGCGCGATGGCGGGCTCTATGTCCCGGACGAGATCCCGCAGATGAGCGAGGCGGACATCGCGGCGCTCGCTGGTCTGCCCTACGAGGAAGTCGCGCTGCGCGTCATGCTGCCCTTCACCGGAATGGAGGAAGAGCATCTGAAGCGGCTCATCGCAGCCGCCTATGCCCCGTTCGGTCACGAGGCACGCGCCCCCCTGGTACAGCTCGGCCCCGATCACTTCCTTCTCGAGCTTTTCCACGGCCCCACGCTCGCGTTCAAGGATTTCGCGATGCAGCTGATCGGGCAGCTCTTCCAGGACGTGATGACGCGCCGGGGCGAGCGGATCACCATCGTCGGCGCGACGAGCGGGGATACAGGATCCGCCGCGATCGAGGCGTTTCGCGGGCTCGACAACGTGGAATGCTTCATCCTCTTCCCCCATGGCCGCGTCTCGGAGGTGCAGCGCCGCCAGATGACGACGGCCAGCGAGGAGAACGTCCATGCGCTGGCCCTCGACGGGGATTTCGACGATTGCCAGGCGGCGGTGAAGGCGATGTTCAACGACCACGCCTTTCGCGACCGGGTCGGGTTGACGGCTGTCAACTCCATCAACTGGGCGCGGGTGCTGGCGCAGGTCGTCTATTACTTCTCGTCGGCCGTGGCGCTCGGTGCGCCATCGCGGAAGGTCTCCTTCACGGTCCCGACCGGCAATTTCGGGGATATCTTCGCGGGCTGGATCGCCAAGCGGATGGGGCTGCCTGTCGACCGCCTCGTCATCGCGACGAATCGCAACGACATCCTTCACCGCACGATCGCGACCGGAGAGCATCGCAAGGAGGGTGTCGCCCCCACGATCAGCCCGTCGATGGACATCCAGGTGAGCTCCAACTTCGAGCGCGCGCTCTTCATGGCCTATGGGCGCGACGGGCAGGCGGTCGCGCAGCTGATGGACGAGCTGCGGGACGATGGCGGCTTTCCGGTCAGCCAGGGCGCGCTGGAAAGCCTGCGCGAGGATTACGATTCCGGCCGCGCCTCGGAAGAGGAGACGGCCAAGACCATTCGCGAGATGCACCGGCTGACGGGCGAAACGCTCTGCCCTCATTCCGCCGTCGGGGTGAAGGTCGCGCGCGAGCATGGCGGCCACGGCCCCATGATCACGCTTGCAACCGCCCACCCCGCCAAGTTCCCCGACGCGGTCCAGGCCGCGACGGGCACGCGCCCCGACCTGCCGCCGCGCATGGCCGATCTCTTCGACCGGCCGGAACGGGTCACGCGGATCCCGAACGACATCGACGCCCTCAAGACGCTCATCGAGGATAGATTGACGTGACCACCGAATCCCATACGCTGTCGAACGGCCTCAGGATCGTGACGGAAAACATGCCCGGCCTCAAATCCGCGAGCGTCGGCATCTGGATCAATGCCGGTGGCCGCCACGAGCGGATCGAACAGAACGGCATCGCCCATTTCCTCGAGCACATGGCGTTCAAGGGCACGAAGCGGCGCAACGCATTGCAGATCGCCGAGGCGATCGAGGATGTCGGCGGCTATATCAACGCCTATACCAGCCGCGAGACGACGGCCTATTACGCCCGCGTGCTCGAGAACGACGTGCCACTTGCCCTCGACGTGATCAGCGACATCGTCCTCAATTCGACCTTCGATCCGCGCGAGATGGAGGTCGAGCGCGGCGTGATCCTGCAGGAGATCGGCCAGGTCTTCGACACGCCCGACGACATTGTCTTCGACTGGCTGCAGGAGGCGGCGTTCCCCGATCAGCCGGTGGGGCGGTCGATCCTTGGCTCGGCCGAGCGTGTCGGTGCCTTCGGGCGCGACGATCTCGCGACCTTCGTGGGAGAGCGCTACGGTCCCGGCGAGATGATCCTCTCCGCCGCAGGTGCGGTCGATCACGACGCCATCGTGCGCTTTGCCGAGAAGACGTTCGGCCATCTTCCGCCGCGCATCGGTCCGGTCGCGCAGCCCGCGCGCTTCGTCGGGGGCGAGTGGCGCGAGACGCGCGCGCTCGAGCAGGTGCATTTCACGCTGGGCTTCGAGGCACCGAGCTATCGCGATGCCGATTTCTACACTGCCCAGATCCATGCCAGCGCGCTCGGCGGCGGGATGTCGTCGCGGCTGTTCCAGGAACTGCGCGAGCGGCGCGGCCTCTGCTATTCGATCTTCGCGCAATCGGGTGCCTATGACGATACGGGTCTGATGACGATCTATGCGGGCACCTCGGCCGAGCAGATCGGCTCCCTCGCCGAGGTCACGATGGACGAGATCGTCCGCGCCGGGCGCGACCTCGCACCGGCCGAGATCGCGCGGGCCCGCGCACAGATGAAGGCGGGTCTTCTCATGGGGCTCGAGAGCCCGTCGGCCCGGGCCGAGCGCATGGCGCGGCTTGTCGCGATCTGGGGTCGCGTGCCCGATATCGACGAGACCATCGCGCGGATCGACAACGTCACCACGGGTGACGTGCGTGAATTCGGCGCGCGCATGGGAGCAAGCGGGATGGCCATGGCGCTCTACGGACCGGCGGACCTCGCCCCCGATCTCGACAGCCTCAGGGGGCGTCTGGCGGCCTGATGCGGTTCGGTCGGCGCAAGCTGACGGTCGAGACCGACCGTCTCACGATGCGCCCGCCGCAGCATGGCGATTTCCGCGACTGGTCGGAGCTGCGCCGCGAAAGTGCGGATTTCCTCCAGCCCTGGGAGCCGACCTGGGCCGACGATCATCTCACGCGCAAGAGCTTCACCAATCGCGTCTACTGGTCGCAGCGCGCGATCGGGGCCGAGACGGCGATCCCGCTCTTCATCTTCAGGCGGACCGACGCGATGCTGGTCGGTGCCATCACGCTCGACAACCTGCGCCGGGGGCCCGCGCAATCGGGAACGCTCGGCTACTGGATCGGTGCACCGCATGCGCGGCGCGGCTACATGTCCGAGGCGATCGCGGGCCTCGTGCACCACGCGTTCCTGAAGCTCGACATCAGCCGGGTGGAGGCCGCGTGCCTGCCCGAGAACACCGCCTCGCGCGGTGTGCTCGAGCGGGCGGGCTTCAAGTACGAGGGCGTCGCGCAGAGCTATCTCCAGATCGCGGGACGCTGGCGCAATCACGTGCTCTATTCCAATCTCCGTGCCGACAGGCGCGGCCGGACCGATGTCGGCTGACGGGCCGGGCGAAATTGTGATTGGAGCGAAAGGTGGGCTGCCCCTAGGCTGATCCTCATCCCCGTTTGAGGAGATGCCGCCATGCGCGCGTTCGCCGTCGCCACGCTCTGCCTTGTCGCCACGCCGGTTCTGTCGCAGGAAAACCCCTCCGCGAGCCACTGCATCGCCATCGCCGATGCCGCGCCCGGCATCGAATACGTGCAAAAGGCGAGCTGGCGCGCACCGCTGCCGGACGATTTCACGGTCAGGTTGCGGTATATCGACCATTCGATGTTCCTGATCCAGGCCCCCGACGGCACGAATGCCGTGACGGATTACTACGGATATCTCGGGCAGACCGATTTCGTGCCGGATATCGCCACGATGAACCGCGCGCATTCCACGCATTGGACCGCGAATCCCGACCCCCGCATCGAGAACCTGCTCGAAGGGTGGGGCGACGGGGCCGCGCCCAACCTGCACAACATGACGGTCGGCGAGATGCGGGTGCGCAACGTGCCGACCGATATCCGCATGGGACGCGGGGTCGAGCCGTTCGGCAATTCGATCTTCGTCTTCGAGGTCGCGGGCCTGTGCATCGGGCATCTGGGCCACCTGCATCACGAACCCGACGACCGGCAATATGCGGCACTCGGGCGGCTCGACGTGGTGATGGCGGCCGTGGACGGGCGCATGACGGTCGACATTCCGACGATGGTGCGCACGCTGACCCGTCTGCGAAGCTCCGTCGTCCTGCCGATGCACTGGTTCGGACAGGCGACGCTGGCGCGGTTCCTCGACCAGATCTCGGGCGATTTCGCCATCGATATCCGCGACGCGTCGGAGTACGAGGTGAGCCTGAGAAGCCTGCCCGACACGCCGACGGTGGTCGTGCTGCGGCCGGCATTCCTGGAGGCTGAATGAGTGCCGGACCACTGACGCCGGATCTGCGCGACGCGCTTTCCGAGATCCTTCCCGACGACACGCTGCGCGATCCGTCCGAGACCTATCTGTCCGAGCCGCGCGGCACCTGGAAAGGCGTGGCGGGCGCACTGGCCCTGCCGCGCGACACCGAGGAAGTCGCGCGCATCGTGCGTTTCGCCGCGGAACATCGGATTGCCATCGTTCCATGGGGCGGCGGCACCGGACTGGTCGGCGGGCAGGTCAGCGAAGAGGGCGCGGCGATCCTCCTGAGCCTCGAGCGGATGCGCGCGGTCCGTGGCGTCTGGCCCGAGGAAAACGTGATGGTGGTCGAGGCGGGTGCGGTTCTTGCCGACGTGCAGAACGCGGCCGCCGAGGTCGATCGACTGTTTCCCCTATCGCTTGCCTCGGAAGGGTCGGCCCGGATCGGCGGTCTGCTCGCGACCAATGCAGGCGGGGTGAACGTGCTGCGCTATGGCAATGCGCGCGATCTCTGCCTCGGGATCGAGGCGGTCCTGCCGTCGGGCGAGATCATGCACGGGCTGAAACGGCTCAGGAAGGACAATACCGGCTACGACCTGCGCAACCTTCTGATCGGCGCGGAGGGGACGCTCGGCATCATCACGGCCGCGGCGCTGAGGCTGTTTCCCAGACCGCATGCGGAGGGGACTGCGATGCTGGTCGTGGAGGGGCCGGAGGCCGCGCTCGACCTGCTGGCGCGCGCACAGGTGACGGGCGGAGTTTCGGCGTTCGAGCTCATCTCGGGGGAGGGGCTGCGGTTCCTGGCCGAGACCGGCGTTCCGGTAAAGCAGCCCTTCGACGAGATCCCGGATTGGAGCGTGCTGATCGATCTGGGCCTGCCCGACGGCATGGACCCCGCCGCCAGCCTCGAACGACTGTTCGAGACGGCGTTCGAGGCCGGGCTCGCGAGCGACGGCGTCATCGCGCAAAGCGAGGCGCAGCGTCGCGACATCTGGGCCCTGCGCGAGAGCATTCCCGAAGCCAACAAGCGCGTGGGCGCGATCGTCTCGAGCGACGTGTCGCTGCCGCTTTCGGAAATTCCCGGATTCATCGTCGATTGCAACGCGGCGCTGCGGCACGAGACCGATCTGCGGATCAACGTCTTCGGCCATCTCGGAGACGGCAACCTGCATTACAACCTCTTCCCGCCCGTGGGACGCTCGAAGGTCGAGTTCGCGGATCGCACCGAGCATCTGCGCGCCATCGTGGACGAGGCGGTCGCGGCGCGGAACGGGTCGTTCTCGGCCGAGCACGGGGTGGGGCGGCTCAAGGTCTCGCAGCTCGAACGCTATGGCGATCCCGCGAAGCTTGGGGCGATGCGTGCGATCAAGGCCGCGCTCGACCCCGGGGGCATTATGAATCCCGGTGCCGTCCTGCGCGCCTAGCGCAGGAAGTTCGGGCGGAAACGGAGACGCCGCTGCGCCGCGCGCGGCAGATGGCGATTGAGCCTTTTCGATGCCAGCGAAAAGATCCCGACGATCGCGAGCGTCAGCAAGATAAAATATCCCGCCAGAATGGGATAGGGGACGAACGGATTGAACGTCTTGTCCGCGAAATACTTGGCATAATAAAGCGCATCGCCCTGCTGCTGCCATGCCGGAAAGCCCGAGAAATAGACGAGCGTCGTGGCATGGAAGAGGAAGATCGCCTCGTTCGTGTAGGCGGGCCATGCAAGGCGCAGCATCGTCGGAAAGGTGATGCGCCTGAATTTCGTGAAGCCGGTGATGCCATAGGCTTCGGCCGCTTCCATGTCGCCGCGCGGGATCGATCGGAGCGCGCCGTAGAAGATCTCTCCCGAATAGGCGGCGGTATTGAGAAAGAGCACGATCAGCGCCCCGAGCCATGCTGCGGTGAACGGATCGAAGAACGCGATCTGTCCCTTCAGCGACAGGAACAGGAAATAGGCGAAGAAGAACTGGATGAAGAGAGGCGATCCGCGAAAGACGAAGATTGTCCATTCGGCGGGCTTGCGCAGGAACGCGGTCCGCGCCGTCTTGCCCATGGCCAGCGCCACGGCCAGCACGAAGCCGGTGGCGAGCGCGATCGCGCCGAAATAGACGTTCCAGATCATGCCGGAGCCGATCAGCGTGACCTGCTGGCAGAGCGTGAAGTCGCTGCGCGGCAGGAGCCTTTCGCCGAAACCGATCGAGCGCAGCGCGTAGTCCTGGATCGTGACGAGGCAGCTCATCGCGCCATGCCGCCCGTGGTGGCCTGACCGAAGGTCAGACGTTTCATCAATCGTTCGAGCACCTGTTCCGACACCTTGGTGAGCAGGAGGTAGAAGACGAGCAGCGCGAGGAAGTACCAGAGCCGCCAGTCGCCGTGGGGATAATCGGTGAAGTTCGGCGTCTTGGTGCCGCCCAGTTCGCGCGCCCAGTAGACGATGTCCTCGACGCCCAGCAGAAAGAGCAGCGGCGTCGCCTTGACGAGGACCATCCAGAGGTTCGACAGGCCCGGCAGCGCATAGACCCACATCTGCGGCACGAGGATCCGGCGGAATGCCTGGCCGCGGCTCATCCCGTAGGCCTCGGCCGTCTCGATCTGGGCGCGCGGCACGGCCATCATCGCGCCGTAGAGCACATTGGCCGCGAAGGCCCCGAAGACGATGGCGAAGGTCACCACGGCAAGGCCGAAGCCGTAGATCTCGTGCTGCCATTGCGGCGCGGTGTTGAGGGGAAGTTTCGCGATCGAGCAGACGACGAAATCGCTGCCCCTGCGCACCGGCTCGTCCCAGTCGGGGCAGAGCACGCGATGCCGCAGATATTCGATGCCCTGATCCAGCGCGATCACGAAGAACAGGAAGAAGGCGATGTCCGGCACGCCACGCACGATCGCGATGTAGGTCTTGCCGACTGCGCGGATCGGGGCGAGCCGGGCCCGCGCGGCGACCGCACCGCCGAACCCGAAGAGCAGGGCGGTCGGTGCCGTCACCGCCAGAAGCAGAAGCACGGTCCCGAAGGAGGTGTAGAACGCCATGTGCTTGCCTGTCGTCAGGTAGCAGGCGAGCCAGGCGAGCCCGTCGAGCGTAGCGGGATCCGTGCAGGTCATCGGCTCAGGCGTCTCCGCGAAGGGCGGTCACGCGCGCCCCGGGCGGGCGCGCGCGATGGTGATGGTGTCGTGATCAGAAGGTCGCGCCTTCGGGCAGCCACTTCTCGATCAGGGTGTTCAGGCTGCCGTCTTCCTTCATCGACTGGATCGCGGTGTCGAAGCGCTCGCGCAGCTCGTCGTCGGATTGACGGAACCCCATGCCGATGCCGTCGCCGATGAGGACGTCGTCGCCCACCATCATCAGTTCGGGGTCGTTCTCGACCACGGGAACGAGGAACGCCTTGTCGGCCAGCACCGCGTCGGCCTCGCCGCTGCGGACGGCCGCGACTGTCTCTTCGGGCGTGGCGAATTCGAGCAGGGCAGCACCGGGCATCTCGGAGGCGGCGTATCCAGCCTGGATCGTGCCGGTCTGTGCCGCGATCACGCCGCTTTCGAGGTCGGTGTCCTCGGAGGCCGCGACGAAGACCGACGGGTCGGGCTGGGTGTAGTTCTCGCTGAAGTCGAGGACCTCGCGACGCTCGTCGGTGATCGACATGCCGGCCATGATCGCATCGTAATTGCCCGAGACGAGGTTCGGGATGATCGAATCCCAGTCGTTCGTGACCCATTCGCAGCTGAGTTCGGCCCGCGCGCAGAGTTCGTCACCGAGCTCGCGCTCGAAACCCGCGACTTCGCCCGAATCGTCGAGGAAGTTGTAGGGCGCATAGGCCCCTTCGGTTCCGAGGCGGACAGTGTCCTGCGCGGCGGCGCCGAACGTGCCGGCGAGGCTCAGGGCCGCTGCCGAAAGGATGAGGGTCTTCATGAAAATCTTCTCCCGTTCAATCTGTTGGGCGGCCCGCCGCTTCGCCGGGCCGTGACCGACGCAGGGTCGGGGGAAGCGCGCCGCTTGGCAAGTCTGTCGCCACGGAAATCGCGTCGCTTTCGCCCGATGCGTGTGCGTCTGCTGCGTTTTCAGGCGGTGGAGGACAGGAATCCCCGCAGGCGCTGGCTCTCGGGCGATCCGAAGAGGCGGTCGGGCGGGCCTTCTTCCTCGATCCGGCCCTGATGCAGGAAGATGACGTGGTCGCTGCAATCACGGGCCATTCCCATGTCGTGGGTGACGATGACCATGGTGCGGCCCTCCTCGGCCAGGCCCTTGATCACGCGGACGACCTCCTGCTCGAGCTCGGGATCGAGGGCGGAGGTCGGCTCGTCGAAGAGGATCGCGCGCGGCTCCATGCAGAGGGCGCGGGCGATCGCCGCGCGCTGTTGCTGGCCGCCGGAAAGCTGCGCGGGATAGGCGTCGCACTTGTCGCCGATCCCGACCTTGTCGAGGTAGCCGCGCGCGGCGCTCTCGACCTCGGCGCGGGGGCGGCCGAGGACGGTCACGGGGGCCTCCATCACGTTCTGCAGAATGGTCATGTGGGCCCAGAGGTTGAACTGCTGGAACACCATCGACAGATTCGTGCGAATGCGCGTCACCTGTTTCGGATCGGCGGGATGCCTGTCGCCGCGGGTCCCGCGCCAGCGCACGGGCTCGCCCTCGAAGGCGATCTCACCGTCCTGGCTGTCCTCGAGCAGATTGGCACATCGCAGCAGCGTGGACTTGCCCGATCCCGACGATCCGATGAGCGAGACGACATGACCGCGGGCCGCCACGAGATCGACGCCCTTCAGGACCTCCAGATCACCGTATGACTTGTGCAGGCCGCTGATCGACAGGACCGGGATATCTTCATCGCGCGGCATGGCGTCGGCGCTCACGCGCGGTCTTCGACGCGGCGGCGGGCCATGTTGCTGTCGCGATCGTTGACCCCCAGCATCGGCGCGATCATCCGCATCAGCGAATTCTCCTCGTCGTCGCGCTCGCCGTCGGCGAGCACCACGTCCCACAGCGCCTCGATCACGCCGACCCGATCCTCGTAGGGAACACCGTCCTTGATGGCCCTCGTGAAGCGCACGGTATCGGGGGCCTCGGCCTCGAGCGCTTCCGCATCGGCGCGCAGGTCGGCGGCCTCTTCGGGCGAGAGGGCATAGCGCGTGGCCAGGACGCGATCGATACGGGCGATCTCCTGACGCAGGTAGGATCCGTCGGAGCGGGCGAGACGCACGAGGAGGGCGGCAAGGGAAAGCCGCGCATCCTGCTGATGCAGCGGTTGCGGATCCTGAGAGGTCAGGCGGTTGATGAGCTCGGCAAACATGGATCTGACATAGCCTGCTGTTGCATAAACGCCAAGACTCCTCGCGAGGGCGTTAAATTCCCCGAGCCCCCTGTTCGCGGCGTTCCGGTCCCGCTATGTGCAGAACGAGTTTCTGAAAGCCGGATCAGTCCATGTCCCGTATCGCCATCGCCGCAATCCTTTCGACCCTGCCGGGCCTCGCGCTGGCCGGCGATCTGACGATGCCTGTGGCCGAGAGCGCGCCGGCCTACGCCGCACCGCGTGCCTCGACGCCGGATCTGGTCTTCACGCTGCGCGGCGGTGTGGCGTCGACGCCGGATTACTTCGGCTCCGACAGCTACGGTGTCGGGCCGGATTTCGGGTTCCGTCTGGGATACGCCAATCTTTTCGGGCGCGAGCTCGGAAATGCGGATGCGAGCGATCCGGGCTACGGTCTGGGGCTGCGCGGCTCGTTCCGCTATATCGACGAACGCAGCGGGGACGACAATTCCGAGCTCGCGGGCCTCGACGACGTGGACGAGACGCTCGAGCTGGGTCTTGGTCTCGGATACACGTCCTATCGCTTCAACGTCTTCGCGGATGCGCGGTACGGCGTTGTCGGGCACGAAAGCTTCGTGGGCGAGCTGGGGGCCGATGTCATCACCTATCCGACCGACAACCTGACCGTGACGCTCGGGCCGCGGATGCTGATCGGATCCGGCGACTATGCCGATACCTATTTCGGCGTGACCGAGAGCGAGGCTGCGCGGAGCAACTTTGCCGCCTACGATCCCGATGGCGGCGTGCTGAGTGCCGGTCTGGAACTCGGAGCGACATACGCGATCAACGATCGCTGGGGCGTGGAAGGTGCCGTCACCTGGGATCGCTTCATGGGTGACGCGGAGGACAGTCCCATCGTTCAGCAGGGCGATCGCGACCAGTACGGATTGCGTGTCGGCATCACGCGTCAGATCACCCTCGATTTCTGAGGTAACAGACCTTTCCGCATAAAAAAGCCGGCCCGAGGGGCCGGCTTTTTCTATTCTGTCTCGCCGATCGCGAGATGGATCGGACTATTTGCCCTTGAGAGTCTTTTCGGCTTCGCCCGCGGTCTTCTGCGCACGGCCTTCGACCTGATCGGCCTTGCCTTCGGCCTCGAGCCGCTCATTGTTGGTCAGGTTGCCTGCGGCTTCCTTGGCCTTGCCGGCGAGGTTCTTGACGGTGCCTTTGGTGGTATTGTCGTTCATGATCGTCTCTCCACGAATCACGTTGCGTATGCGAAGAGAACACGGTGCCGCCGCAAACGTTCCCCCGCGCACCGGAACGTGATCCGCGCGGGCCGCGCTCAGACGAGGCGGCTGTTCTCCTTCGCGGCGCGCACGAAATCCGCGAAGAGCGGGTGCGGGGCGAACGGCTTCGACTTGAGTTCGGGGTGGAATTGCACCCCGATGAACCAGGGATGGTCCGTGACCTCGACGATCTCGGGCAGGCGTCCGTCCGGCGACATGCCGGAGAAGCACAGGCCGTGATCCTCGAGCGCTTCGCGATACTTCACGTCGACCTCGTAGCGATGGCGGTGGCGCTCCTCGATGCGGTGCGTCCCGTAGACGCCGGCGACCTTGGAGCCCTCCTTCAGCGTCGCGGCATAGGAGCCGAGGCGCATCGTTCCGCCCTTGTTGTCGAGCACGTCGCGCGCGATCGTCTGGTTGTCCTTGATCCATTCCTTGAGGTGGAAAATCACCGGCTCGAACCGGGCCTGCCCGGCCTCGTGGTCGAATTCCTGGCTGCCGGCGGTCTGCATGCCGGCGAGATTGCGCGCCGCCTCGACCACGGCCATCTGCATGCCGAGGCAGATGCCGAGATAGGGAACCTTGTGGATGCGCGCGAACTGGGCCGCCTTGATCTTGCCCTCGGTGCCGCGCTCACCGAAACCGCCGGGCACGAGAATAGCGTCGTAGCCCTCGAGGTAGGGGGCCGGATCCTCGCGCTCGAAGAGTTCGGCGTCCACCCATTCGATATCGACCTTGACGCGATTGGCCATGCCGCCATGGGTCAGGGCCTCGGCAATGGATTTGTACGCATCCTCGAGCTGGGTGTACTTGCCGACGATCGCGACGCGCACTTCGCCCTCGGGGTTGAAGACGCGGTCGGCGACGTCGTCCCAGCGGGCGAGGTTCGGTTTCGGCGCGGGCGAGATGCCGAACGCATCCAGCACGGCCTGATCCATCCCCTCGCGATGATAGGCCAGCGGTGCCTCGTAGATCGAGCTGAGGTCGTAGGCGGCGATCACCGAATCGGGTCGCACGTTGCAGAAAAGGGCGAGCTTCTCGCGCTCCTTTTCGGGGATCGGCCGCTCGGACCGGCAGACGAGCACGTCGGGCGCGATGCCGATCGAGCGCAGTTCCTTGACGGAATGCTGCGTGGGCTTGGTCTTGAGCTCTCCGCTGGCCGCGATCCAGGGCAGCAACGTGAGGTGCATGAAGATGCACTGCCCGCGCGGGCGTTCCTGGCCGAATTGCCGGATCGCCTCGAAGAAGGGGAGCCCCTCGATGTCGCCGACGGTGCCGCCGATCTCGCAGAGCATGAAATCGACCTCGTCGGCACCGACGCGGAGGAAGTCCTTGATCTCGTCGGTGACGTGGGGAATGACCTGGATGGTCTTGCCGAGATAGTCGCCGCGGCGTTCCTTCTCCAGCACGCTGGAGTAGATGCGACCGGAGGACACGCTGTCTGTCGCGCGCGCCGCGACACCGGTGAAGCGTTCGTAATGCCCGAGGTCGAGATCGGTCTCGGCCCCGTCATCGGTGACGAAGACCTCGCCATGCTCGAACGGGCTCATCGTGCCGGGATCGACGTTGAGATAGGGGTCGAGCTTTCTCAGCCTGACCGAAAAGCCGCGCGCCTGCAGAAGTGCGCCGAGTGCGGCTGACGCCAAGCCCTTTCCAAGGCTCGAAACCACGCCGCCGGTGATGAAGACATATCGTGCCATGAGCCGGTTTCCCCGTGTGAGCGGCGATCCGACATCGCCGTTTTGACTGTGCCCGAACGGTTCAAAACCGCTCTCCACGGGAGTTGGGCTCTACAAGAAAGGCGAGCGGGCCGCAACCACGCCCGGCACGCGGATCACTCTGCGCGCGGCGGCGTCAGCGGCTCGTCCGAGCTCGGCGGCGGAAGAAGGCCCTCGCCCGAAGGCGTGCCCGTCTCGGAGCCGGTCTCTTCGGTGGTTCCGCCCGTGCCGAGGCGATCGATGACCGAATTGCCGGCGCTGTTCTGCGCGGCCAGGATGGTCAGCGTGATCGAGGTCAGGATGAAGAGGATCGCGAGGCCCCAGGTCACCTTGCCGAGAGCCGTGGCAGCCGCACGCGACGACATCGCGCCGCCGCCGCCGCCACCCATTCCGAGGCCGCCACCTTCGGATCGCTGGAGCAGCACCACGCCGATCAGCGACAGGGCGAGGATCAGGTGGACGATAAGGACGATGTTTTCCATGGAAACGGGCCTTGGGCTCAGGTCAGCGGCAATTTAGGGGTTGCCCATATCGCGAACAACCCCCTTTGACCACCCGCAACCGGTATCAGCCCCGGCGTTTCAGTCTGCGGATCGCGCCGAACGCGCCGAAGCCCGTCAGGAGCAGCGCACCGCCGGCCGGCAACGGCACTGCACCGATTTCACCCTGTTCGACCTGGAAGACCGCGTCGGCCTCCTGACCGAAGAGGGTCGCGCCCACGCCGACGAGATTGTCGTAGTCGATGTCGATGGTGCGTTGCGAAAAGCTGATCCTGTCGGCACCGATCCCGCTGACCTGCGTCACGCCGGTGACGGGATTGTCGAAATCGAGATTCGAAAGTTTCCAGTTGATCGTGGGGACGGCGGTCACCTCGATCGGAATGTCGGCCCCCAGAATGCTGACATTCGTTTCGAGGTCGAAGATAAGTCTGAAAAGAGTATCCGAGAGCCATTCGACGCCGAGAACGCCCAGATCGACTTGGGCCGTGGCGAGGCCGAGATCGATATCGGCCGCGACCTGGGCGAGCGCGATGTCTGGATCGGCCGGCCCGTTGCGAATTCCGGTTTGCGTCGCGCTGACGGTGAGAAGGTCGTAGCTTCCAAGGCCGAGATTCAGAATTTCCGTTTCGGCACGGAATTCGTCCATCGTCGCCGCATTCGCGGCAATTGACGTGCAGGCAAATAGCATCCCGCTCACGAGATATCTTTTCATGATTAATTCCTCTTTATACTATTGGCGTCGGTCTTTCTTGATCGTTGCATTACGGAATTGGTCATCTCTCAATTCGACCAACCCTTAATTAGGTGTAACAAATCCCCGCTTCATTTTCCCGAATTTTTATCGAAACAATACGTTTCGCGAGGCTCCGGAATTAATCATGTTTGCCTCCGCCACCGGCTTCTGTAATAGGGGCGCGGATCGTAACGGAGAATACAGCATGGCCAACGTAGTCGTCGTGGGCGCCCAGTGGGGCGACGAGGGCAAGGGCAAGATCGTCGACTGGCTGAGCGAGCGTGCCGACGTGATCGCGCGGTTCCAGGGCGGCCATAATGCCGGCCATACGCTCGTCATCGACGGCACGGTCTACAAGCTCCATGCACTTCCGTCGGGCGTCGTGCGGCGCGGAAAGCTCTCGATCATCGGCAACGGTGTCGTGCTCGATCCGTGGCACCTCAAGCGCGAGATCGAGGGGATCCGCGAGCAAGGCGTCGAAATCACGCCAGAGACGCTCATGATTGCCGAGAACACGCCGCTGATCCTGCCCTTCCACGGCGAGCTCGACCGCGCGCGCGAGGAGCAGGCCACGGTCGCCAAGATCGGCACGACGGGGCGCGGCATCGGCCCGGCCTACGAGGACAAGGTGGGTCGCCGCGTGATCCGCGTGGCCGACCTCGCCGACGAGGCGACGCTCGTGGCGCGTGTCGATCGCGCGCTCGTGCACCACAATGCGCTGAGAAGCGGCCTTGGCCTCGATCCGATCGACCGCGACGCGCTCATCGCCGATCTGCTCGCCATCGCGCCGGAAATCCTTCCCTATGCCGCACCGGTCTGGAAGGTGCTGGCCGAGAAGCGCCGGTCGGGCAAGCGGATCCTCTTCGAAGGGGCGCAGGGCGCGCTGCTCGACATCGATTTCGGGACCTATCCCTTCGTCACCTCGTCGAACGTCATGGCGGGGCAGGCGGCGACCGGGACCGGCATGGGGCCCGATGCTGTCGGCTATACGCTGGGCATCGTGAAGGCCTACACGACCCGCGTCGGCGAGGGGCCGTTCCCGACGGAGCTCAAGGACGAGGTGGGCGAGCGGCTCGGCGAGCGCGGCAACGAGTTCGGAACGTCGACGGGGCGCAAGCGCCGCTGTGGCTGGTTCGATGCCTGCCTCGTGCGGCAGACCTGCACCATCTCGGGCATCAACGGCATCTCGCTCACCAAGCTCGATGTGCTCGACGGGTTCGAGACGCTGAAGATCTGCACGGGCTACGAGCTTGACGGCGAGCGGCTCGATTACCTTCCCACGGCGTCCGACAAGCAGACGCGCTGCGTTCCCGTCTACGAGGAGATGCCGGGCTGGTCGGAATCGACCGCCGGCGCCCGGAGCTGGGCCGATCTTCCGGCCGAAGCGATCAAGTATGTCCGCCGTCTGGAAGAACTCATCGGCTGCCCGGTCGCGATGGTCTCGACCTCGCCCGAGCGCGAGGACACGATCCTCGTCAAGGATCCCTTCGCCGACTGATGGCGATGGGTCACAAGGCCAAGCGGCGCTGGTCGCTCGTCATCCTGCTTCTGGGTTTGCCGGTCTATATCGTCGTGGCCTCGAGCGTGGTGACCTGGCTCGGGAGGCCGCCGATCCTGGTCGAACTTCTCGTCTATGTCGTGCTCGGCATTCTCTGGGCTCTGCCGTTCCGCGGGATTTTCCGCGGCGTCGGCCGGGAGGATCCGGACGGCAGACACTGAGCTAGTCGGCGGAGGCGCGTGCCCGGTCGATCATCGGTGCGTTCTCGGCCAGTCCGTAACGGCCCCGCTCGATTTCCCGAAGGCGTCCCGCCCTGACGAGGTCGTCGAAGAGCTCGAGCCCCCGCTGGCGGCTGAACGCGTCCGCCGTTGCGTGGCCCGCCCGGCGCAGGATCGTCGGGCGGCTGGTGCCGTCCCGGCCCTCCACGATCTGGGAATAGGCGGCGGCGGCCTCGAAGAGGTCCGGCAGATCGGACGCCCCGACGCGGCGCGCGAAGTCGGGAAAGTCGCGATCGTCACTTGTCGCGAGTTCCGATGCGACGCGGCGCGGGCGCGTGGGAGCGGTCACGACCGCTTCCTCATCGACCCGCTGTGTCGCGGCAAGGACGAGGCGGTCGGCCACGGCCCCGAGGCGCGGGCGCTGGGCGACGCGCAGGCCGGGGGCGGGGCGGCTCGGACGTACGGCCCGGTCGAGATCGTTGCGGAACGGTCCGGTCCGGTCCTCGACACGGGCGTCGCGCTGGTCACGCGCCTGTTCGTCGGCACGGGTGGCGGCGACGGCCGCCCGGAGATGATTGATGGCCGAACGACGGCGATGACCCTCGGCATCCTCGAGCCGTTCGGCCGCCATGCTCATCAGCCGATCCATCGCGGCATCCCTGCGCGAGGTTTCCTCGTCCTGGTCGTCCTCGTCGGGGATGGGAGACATGATGGTGTCTGTAGGATCCTCGTCCTGCGTGAGTTCGGGATCGTTCGGGATGTCGATTTCGGGCAGCTCGGTCCGCGCATCCGTGCGCTCCGGACATTCGAGATATTCGAGCCCCGCAAGGAACGCCGCCACGGAATCCTGCGTGTCCTCATCGCTCGCAATCGGCGTGGGGTCGTCGGCGGCCGAGCCGTCGTCGATGGGCTCGCATTCGTCGAGATCGTCGGTCACCCCCTCGGCGAAGAGATCGGTGGCGATCGGCATGTCCGGCGAGACTTGCGTCACCGGATCGTGCGGGTCATCGCGATGGCGGAGCGTGATGGTGCCGTCGAGAATGTGTGCCTCGATCTCGTCATCCGAAGCACTCTCGGCGAGGTGCTGCAGGAGATCTGTGTCGGAGGCTGGGGCCTGTGCGCTGAATCCGTGGTCTCGGCTCGCGAGGTGGTGGAAATGGTCCGCGACCTGGCGCAATGTCTCGACCGGGTCGTCGAAACCTTCGAGCGTGCACGAGAAAGCACCGAACGTGACGCTGAGGACCTTGGGGCATTCGGGCATTCACGATCTCGCTTCTACTTACGGTCCGAAGGCCCTGGATACGACGGATCGGGGGCTGAATTTGAACCGGATCTCGAAAAGAATGCGTTGATTTGATGGCAGGACCGTGACCGCGGTTCCCCATGAGGAAGGCGAAAGCGATGGAGAATGGCGGAGCCGCGGTGACGCTCGTGGGCGGCGGGCCGGTCGAGAGGGAGGATCTCGAGGAGGCGGTCGCGATCGCGCCGTGCATCGTCGCGGCCGATGGGGGCGCGCGACACGTGCTGGAGGCGGGGCTGATGCCCGAGCGGGTGATCGGCGACATGGATTCGCTCGACGATGCGACGCGCGCGGGGATCGATGCGACCCGGTTGTGTCACGTGGACGAGCAGGACAGCACGGATTTCGAGAAATGCCTTTCCCGGATCAAGGCACCGCTGGTCATCGGTCTGGGCTTCATGGGGGGGCGCGCGGATCACACCCTCGCCGCGATGAGCGTGCTGGCGCGGCTCGGCGGTCCGCATCTCCTGATCGGTGCGGAAGACCTGTGTTTCGCCGCAGGGCCCGGGGCCACGGTTGTCGACCTCGCGCCGGGGACCCGGGTGTCGCTCTTCCCGCTCGCATCCGTCACGGGGCGGTCGCAGGGGCTCGAATGGCCGATCGATGGCATAGATTTCGCGCCCGACGGTCGCATCGGCACGTCGAACCGCGCAACGGGGGCCGTGAGGCTCGACCTCAATGGGCGCGGCATGCTGGTCATCCTGCCCCGCGCCTGCCTTGCAGAGGCGCTGGCCGCGGTCGGCGCTGGCCCGTTTGCGATGGCCCCTCGGACCTGAACGCCCTATAAGGCCGCGAAACGCAGCATCGGGGGCGCGATGACGGAGGATCTATCGCCTGGTGACAGGGCAAAGCGGGCGGCGGCGCGTCGCGCCTGCGATTTCGTCGAGGACGGCATGACGCTGGGCCTCGGGACGGGGAGCACCGCGGCATGGCTCGTCCGTCATCTGGGCGAGCGGGTCGCACATGAGGGGTTGCGGATCCGCGGCGTTCCGACCTCCCGGCGGACCGCCGAGCTCGCCCGCGAGGTGGGGATCGAGATCGTCACGCTCGACGAGGTGCCGCGACTGGACCTCACGATCGACGGGGCAGACGAGTTCGACGGTGCGCTCAATCTCATCAAGGGCGGGGGCGGCGCGCTATTGCGCGAGAAGATCGTCGCCAGCGCGTCGGACCGGATGATCGTGATCGCCGATGCCTCCAAGGAGGTCGCCCGGCTCGGGGCGTTTCCGCTGCCCGTCGAAGTCGTGCCCTTCGGGCGTCATTCGACGCGTCGCCTCGTCGAGGAATGCGTGAGCGCGCTCGACCTGCCGGGCGACAACGTGACGCTGCGCATGGACGGCGATGTCCCTTTCCTGACGGACGAGGGGAATCATATCCTCGATCTGCATCTGGGCCAGATCGGCGATCCGCGGCCCCTGGCGCGCGCGCTTGGCGAGATCGCGGGCGTGGTGGAGCATGGTCTCTTCCTCGACCTCTGCGACACGGTCGTCATGGGCCATCCGGACGAGCGGGTCGAACTCCGCGAAGGCGGGTCGGGGCCGAAGGGGCGACGTCGATCCGTCCGCAGGGGGCGGGACAACATCTTTTCAGACCTGGACGAGTGAACGGGGTTTCATGGCGGATTTCGACTACGACCTTTTCGTGATCGGCGGCGGATCGGGTGGCGTGCGTGCCGCGCGGACGGCGGCTGCCACGGGCGCACGTGTCGCCCTTGCCGAGGAAAGCCGGATGGGCGGCACCTGCGTCATCCGCGGCTGCGTGCCCAAGAAGCTGATGGTCTTCGCATCGGATTACGCGGACCTTGCCGAGGATGCGAAAGCCTATGGCTGGGACGCGGAGATCGGCACCTTCGACTGGCCACGCTTTCGCGGCAAGCTCCACGCCGAGCTCGACCGGCTCGAGAAGGTCTATCGTTCGATGCTGGAAAAGTCGGATGTCGAGGTCTTCGACAGCCGCGCGCGTCTTGCCGACGCGCATAGTGTCGAACTCGCCGATGGTGTCCGCAAGACCGCCAAGCACATCCTCATCGCGACGGGTGGGCATCCGTTCCGGCCCGACATGCCTTGCGCGGATCTGGGTCTCGTGTCGAACGATCTCTTCCTCATGGAGGAGTTGCCGAAGAACGTGCTCATCATCGGCGGTGGCTATATCGCCTGCGAATTCGCCTGCATCCTGAACGGGCTGGGTGTGGACGTCACCCTTTACCATCGCGGTGGCCAGATCCTGCGCGGCTTCGACGAGGAGGCGCGTGGCCTCGTCGCCGAGATGATCGCCGATAGCGGCGTCAGCATCCATACCGGCACGAATATCGTCGAGATGAAGCTTGCCGACGAAGTGGATGTCGAGACGGGAACGATCAGCAATTCCGACGCGGCTCTGGGTGCCCCTGCCAAGAACGATTCGACCAGCCTTGGCGAGAACCCGAAATCCGAGACGCGGCAGAAGGCTGGCAAGCGGATATGGGTCAAGTCGACGACGGGGCGCGAGGGCACGTTCGATCACGTGATCTTTGCCACGGGACGCAGGCCCTCGACCGCGGATATGGGGCTCGAGGATGTCGGCGTGGAGCTCGGGCGGTCCGGGGAGATCGTGGTTGACGAATATTCCCAGAGCACGGTGCCTTCGATCTATGCGATCGGCGACGTAACATCGCGACTGGAGCTTACCCCCGTCGCGATCCGCGAGGGGATGGCCTTCGTCGAGACGGTCTTCAAGGGCAACAGGACCCCGGTGGATCACGAGCTTGTCCCGTCGGCCGTCTTTACCCGTCCTGAGCTCGGCACGATCGGCCTGACCGAGGAGGAGGCGTCGGAGCGGGGCGAGATCGAAGTCTACTGCACGTCGTTCCGTCCGATGCGGCAGGCCTTCATCGACAAGCCGGCCCGCACGTTGCTCAAACTCATCGTCGACCGCGAGACGCGGGTGATCCTCGGCTGTCATATCGTCGCGGACGAGGCCGGCGAGATGATCCAGCTGGTGGGCATTGCAGTGAAGGCCGGGATGACGAAGGAGCAGTTCGACCGGACATGCGCGGTGCACCCGACGATTTCCGAAGAAATCGTGACCATGCGCGAGCCGGTGCGGGCTGGTTGAATCCGGCCGGTTCAGGCACAATCTGTCCAGAGTTCCCTGCAGACACAGAGACCGAGAGAGGCAACACCAGGTATGGCGAGCAATAACGGAGGACCTTGGGGCGGCGGCGGTGGAAATCGCGGCAGCAACGGTGGCGACAACGACGATCGGCGTCCAGGTCGTAACCGCGGAGGCGATAACCAGGTTCCCGATATCGATCAGATCGTGAAAAAGGGCCAGGAGCAGCTGCGCGTCCTCATGGGCGGTCGCGGTGGCAACCGTCCCAATGGCTCGGGCGGAAGCGGTGGCCCTGGCTTCGGTCGCAACACCTGGCTCCTTGGCGGTCTGGTGGTCGTGGGTGTGTGGGCTGCCGCGAGCTTCTACACGGTGAGGCCGGACGAGCAGTCGGTGGAGCTGTTCCTCGGCGAGTTCTCGACCATCGGTCAGCCGGGTCTGAACTTCGCGCCATGGCCCCTCGTCACCGCAGAGGTCATTCCGGTCACGCGCGAGCAGACCGAGGAACTGGGCGTCGGACGTGGAAACGAGACCGATAACGGCCTGATGCTGACGACTGATGCGAACATCGTCGATATCGAATTCGAGGTCGTCTGGAACATCAGCGATCCGGCCAAGTACCTCTTCAATCTGGCGGAGCCGCCGGAGACGATCCGGTCGGTGAGCGAATCCGCGATGCGCGAAGTCGTGGCTCGCTCCGAGCTTGCCCCGATCCTGAACCGCGATCGGGCGCTGATCGCCAATGACGCTCAGGAGCTCATCCAGAACACGCTCGACAGCTACGATTCCGGTGTGAACATCGTTCGTCTCAACCTCGACAAGGCCGATCCGCCCACCGAAGTCATCGACGCCTTCCGCGACGTGCAGGCGGCCGAGCAGGAGCGCGATCGCCTGGAGCGGCAGGCGGATGCCTATGCCAACCAGGTGCTCGCCGATGCGCGCGGTGCCTCGGCGCAGATTCTCGAAGAGGCCGAGGGCTATCGCGCACAGGTCGTGAACGAGGCGCAGGGTGAGGCGAGCCGCTTCACCGCCGTGCTCGGCGAATACCAGAAGGCCCCGGAAGTCACGCGCAAGCGTCTCTACCTCGAGACCATGGAAGAGGTTCTGGGTCGCGTCGACAAGGTCATCATGGACGATCAGGGCAATGGCGGCGGACAGGGCGTCGTGCCGTATCTGCCGATCAACGAACTGAACCGCCGGTCGGGCAACACGACCCAGACCAACGGAGGGACGAATTGATGCGGAAATCCTACATCTTGCTCGGCACCGCGGCCGTCGCGATCGTCGCGCTCATGGGGTCGATCTTCATCGTCGATGAGCGGGAAAAGGCGCTGGTCCTGCAATTCGGTCAGATCAAGTCCGTGAAGGAAACTCCGGGCCTCGCCTTCAAGGTTCCGTTCATCCAGGACGTCGTGCGCTACGACGACCGGATCCTGTCTCTCGATACCGACCCGATCGAGGTAACCCCGTCGGATGACCGCCGCCTGATCGTCGATGCCTTCGCACGGTACCGGATCATGGATGTCGAGCAGTTTCGCCGCGCCGTGGGTGCGGCCGGGATCCGCTCGGCCGAAAGCCGTCTTGCCGCGATCCTCATCGCGCAAACACGGGCGGTTCTGGGTTCCGATGGTGTGACGTCGAACACGATCCTGTCCGAGGATCGCGCGAACCTGATGACGCGGATCCGCGATCAGGCCCGGATCAGGGCGAATGCCCTCGGGATCGAGATCATCGACGTGCGCCTCAAGCAGACGGCCCTTCCCGATCAGAACCTCGCTGCGACCTTCGAACGGATGCGGGCAGAGCGTGAGCGGGAGGCGACCGACGAGCGGGCACGTGGTCAGGAGGCCGCTCAGCGCGTTCGTGCGCAGGCCGACCGGACACGGGTCGAGCTCGTTTCGGAAGCCGAGCGCGAGGCCGAGATCACCCGAGGCGAAGCCGATGCCGAGCGCAATGGCGTCTTTGCCGAGGCTTTCGGTGCGGACGAGGAATTCTTCGAATTCTATCGCTCGCTCACCGCATACGAGCGGTCGCTGCAGGGGGGCAACTCGACGTTGATCATGTCGCCCGACAGCGAATTCTTCAATTACCTGAAGTCCGACAACCCCCGGGGTGCGACCGCATCGGGCCAGCCTGACGCGGCGGATATCCTGAGCTTGACCGAGCCGGGCGCCGAGGACGACGGGGCCGCCGAGGCACCGGAAGGCGCATCGCTCGGGAACCAGAGCGGGACCGAGTTGCAGCAGACGTCGGATAGCGCCGCGACGAATTGATGGAATTCGTCGTTCTGAGCATCGGGCTCGTCCTGATTTTCGAGGGGCTGGTGTTCGCACTGGCCCCTTCGCGTTTGGAGGATCTGCTCGACGCACTACGTCTTGTACCGGTCGAGGCGCGACGTCTGATCGGCCTTCTGGCGTTGGTGGCCGGCGTCGGGCTCGTCGTGCTTTACCACGGGCTGACGACGTGATGTGTCAGACTTTCACGGTGGTTTGACAGATGCATCGATCCGGATCTGTTGCGAGACGCCCACAGAATCGTTTAATCGGATCATCAGGCAACGCCAGGGCTTGCAAGGATCGTCCCGATCTGACGCGGCCCGGATATTCCAGCAGAGCTAAGGAGAGACGAGTGACGTCTATCGCAATCCCGCAAGGCCAGGCGCAGGTTTCTCCGCGCCAATGGTTCACCGCCCTCTTTCTCGGCATCGCTCTTGCCGTGACGCAGGCGGCCAGCGCCAAGGCCACCCCCGAGACTTTCGCTCCTCTGGCAGAGCAGATCAGCGATTCGGTCGTGAATATCACGACATCGACGACGGTCTCGTCGCGGACCGGTCCCGCGCCGCAGATTCCCGAAGGATCCCCCTTCGAGGATTTCTTCCGCGACTTCATGGAGCGCGGCCCAGGCGGCGAAGCGGACCCGGCCCCGCGCAGCCGTGCGGCACTCGGATCCGGTTTCGTCATTTCCGAAGACGGATTTATCGTGACGAACAATCACGTGATTCAGGACGCGGACGAGATCAATATCGAATTCTACAACGGAGAGCAGCTCCCGGCCGAAGTGATCGGGACCGATCCGAACACCGACATCGCGCTTCTGAAGGTCACCTCCGACGCGCCGCTCCAGCCGGTTCCGTTCGGCAACAGCGACGAGGCGCGTGTCGGCGACTGGGTTGTCGCGATGGGCAACCCGCTCGGGCAGGGCTTCTCGGTCTCGGCTGGCATCGTCTCGGCGCGAAATCGCGCGCTTTCGGGGACGTATGACGATTACATTCAGACGGATGCGGCGATCAATCGGGGCAATTCCGGCGGGCCGCTCTTCAACATGGATGGCGAAGTCGTCGGCGTGAATACCGCGATCCTGTCGCCCAATGGCGGTTCGATCGGCATCGGCTTCGCCATGTCCTCGAACGTCGTGACCAAGGTCGTCGACCAGCTTCGCGAATTCGGCGAGACACGGCGCGGTTGGCTGGGCGTCAGCATCCAGGACGTGACGGATGACATCGCCGAAAGCATCGGGCTCGAGAATGTCTCGGGCGCGCTGGTCACCGACGTGCCCGAAGGCCCTGCGCAGGAGGCCGGCGTCGAGGCCGGCGATGTTATCACCGGTTTCAACGGCAACGATGTCGTCGATACCCGGGAACTCGTCCGCCGTGTCGGCGATGCAGAGGTCGGCACCGAGGTTCCGGTGACGGTCTATCGCGACGGCGAGGAGGTCGAGCTGTCCGTCACGCTTGGTCGCCGCGAGGAAGCGCAGGCCATCCGGACCGCGGCCACGCCCGAAGAAGTGCCGCAAAGCGACGAGACGGAACTTCTCGGCCTCACGGTGAGCCCGCTCGACGAAGAGCTCCGCGAGGAACTCGGTCTCTCGTCGGGAATGGACGGTCTCGTCATCACGGAGGTCGCCGATGACAGCGAAGCCTTCGAAAAGGGCATCCGGGCGGGCGACGTCATTACCGAGGCGGGGCAGGAGAAGATCGCGTCCGCATCCGATCTGACCGCCCGCGTCGAAGCCGCGCAGGAGGCTGGACGGAAATCGATCCTCCTGCTCATCCGGCGCGATGGCAATCCGCGTTTCGTGGCTCTGCCGGTGGAGTGATCCGGCCTCTACAAGCATGATGAGGGGGTGGATCCGCGAGGATCCGCCCCTTTTTCGTTTCGGAGGCGTCCGAAAGCCGGTCGTCACGGCAATTCACGTCTGGAAAGCCCGGCCCCGGACCCTTACCAAGTGAGCCGACCCATTGCCCGAAGGAGGCCCGCTCAATGCCGAAGATCACCTATATCGAACATGGCGGAACCGAACATGTCGTCGACGTGCCCGTCGGTCTCACGGTCATGGAGGGCGCGCGCGACAACGGCATTCCGGGAATCGAAGCCGATTGCGGCGGGGCCTGCGCCTGTTCGACCTGTCACGTCTACGTCGCCGAGGAATGGGTCGAAAAGCTGCCTCAGCGTCAGGACATGGAAGAGGACATGCTCGATTTCGCGTATCAGCCCGATCCGACGCGCTCGCGCCTGACCTGCCAGATCAAGGTGACTGACGATCTCGAGGGGCTGGTCGTCCGGATGCCCGAAAAGCAGATCTGAAGACCTTGCAGGCCGATCACCCGATGCCGAGAGTGCGGGTGATCGCGTCGATCCGCGCTTCGACGAAGCCGTCGAATTCGGGGCCGGGCTGCTGGCCCGCGATGCGCGGCCCGAGCGGATCGCCTGCGTCGATCCCGCTGCCGGCGAGCGTCGCTATCGCGGCGTGGCCGCAGAACGGGACATGAAGCTCGGAATAGCCGCCTTCGTGGACAAGGACGAGACGGCCGCCGCAATGACGGTCGGCAAGCTCGGATGCTCGGGCCGTCAGCTTGGCGAAGCTCTGGGCTCCGAGCAGCATCCGGCCGAGTGGATCGACGCCGGACGCATCGAAGCCGCAGGCGACGATGATCAGGTCCGGCGCGAAGGCATCGACCTGCGGCACAACGATCCGATCCCATGCGGACAGATAGCCGGCTTCGCCCGTACCGGGCGGTAGCGGGATGTTGCAGTTGAAGCCTTCGCCCGCCCCGCGGCCACGATCCTCGGCATCGCCGGTATCGAGCGGGTAGTTCCGTTCCTGGTGCAGCGAGATGGTGAGAACGTCGGAGCGGTCGTAGAAGATCGCTTCCGTGCCGTTGCCGTGATGCACGTCCCAATCGATTACCGCGATCCGTCGCGCCAACCCCTTGGCCAGCGAAGCCTCGATCGCGATGGCGATATTCGCGAGCAGGCAGAACCCGTTCGGCCATTCCGGCAGGCAGTGATGACCGGGTGGACGCGACAGCGCGTAGGCGTTGCGCATCTCGCCACTGAGCACGGCGGAGACCGCCGAGACGGACAGTCCGGCCGAAAGCGCGGCGATCTCGAACCCTCCCTTGGAGAACGGGGTCCGCAAGCCGAGCTCGCCGCCCTGATCGTCGGAGAGCATCTTGAATTTCTCGAGGAACGGCTCTGGATGGACGCGGGCGAGATCCTCCCAGGTTGCGGGATCCGCGCCCCGCATGTCGAGGGTCGCAGCGAGGCCCGTCACGTCGATGAGGGATCTGAGCCGCCGCTTGGCGGCGGGGCTTTCGGGCAAGCCCCCCGGCATCGGTTCGACAAGGCCGCCGACGGGGGCGAGAAACGCGTAATTGCCGCCGCCATGCCAGAAGCACCGCTCGTCCCAGAAGAATCCCGTGCTCATCGCTGCTTCGTCCCGAGCTGGTAGGCCCCTTCGGGCAGGTCGAGCGCGGCGGCCAGATCGCGCACTTGCGAAAGCGAAAGCGTCACGGTCCGCACGATGTCGGTGCGCGTGTCGACCTGTTCGAGCGTCACGCAATCCTCGAACGCGTTGACGACGACATCCTCCTGCCTGTGCGGTGCGGGGTCGTCGACCAGCGTGATGATCGTCGCGTCGAAATCGTGTTCGATGGTAAACATGGGCTCACGCTAGGCGATCGGTGAACGGGACGCTAGCGCCTCTCGCGTGCTTTGTGCATGCGGTAGATGATCGGCGCGAGGATCCGGTCATAGATCCACCCCGCAAAGGGGCGAAGCAGAGGTCGATCTACGAGCCTCGCGATCCAGCGCGTACGAGGAAGAGCGCGCCAGATCACGAGGAACGCATCGATGCCCGAGACCAGCCGTCCGTCCCTGACGACGTGAAGCCGCCGCGCCGCCTGATCCTCGGTCAGATCGAACCGGTCGAGCGACATCTCGTTGAAATCGGCAAAGTCCATGTCGATGCCGGCGGCCTCGGCCTGACGGCGATAGGACCGGATCTCGGGCACGCAGATCGGGCAGCGGCCGTTGTAGATGACGAGGGGCGCATCGCTCATGATCGTGAAGATGGGGCGACTGCGATCGTTAAAAACGTGACTGGTCGCCGCACTCGGCGCTGTTATTGTCGCGACCGCCGATGAACCCGACGAAGGTTGCCATGAGATATATCGCGTTCCTCCTCCTGATGGGCCTGACGGCATGCGGGGAGATCGTTCTTGTTCAGCCCGCGCCGCGCCCCGCACCTGTCGAAACGCAGCGCGTCACGCCGACGCCGGTGCCGACACGTCCGAGCGTTCCGGCCCAGGCCTTTCTGCAAGTGGTCGACGACATGCTGCCGGTCGCGATCAACGAGTGCCGCGCGCGGACGCGCGGCGTCAGATGCGATTACGCGATCGTGGTCGACGATCGTCCGGGCATTCCGCCGAACGCGTTCCAGACGCTCGGGCCCGACGGTCAGCCGGTCGTGGGATTCACGCTGGCGCTCATCCGCGATGCGGCCAACAGCGACGAGCTGGCCTTCGTCCTGGGCCACGAGGCGGCGCATCATATCGCGGGCCATATCTCCCGCGGGCAGGCATCCGCCCAGACGGGAGCGATCCTCGCCGGGGCGGTCGCCGCGCTCGGAGGGGGCGACGAGGTCGCGATCGAGCGGGCGCAGAATATCGGGGCCTTCTACGGCGGGCGGCGCTACTCCAAGGAATTCGAACTCGAGGCCGACGCGCTGGGTGCGATCCTGACGATGCGGGCGGGATACGATCCGATCCGCGGCGTTGCCTTCTTCGAGAACGCTCCCGACCCCGGAAACCGCTTCCTGGGGACGCATCCGCCGAATGCCGACCGCATCCGCGTCGTGCGCGAGGTCGTCGCACGACAGAGATAGAGGCCGCGATATTCCGCTCGCGCGATGCACGCCGCCGCTGCTAGGGTCGGGACGTGCCATTCCGAGCGGAGGAGACCCATGCGCATTATCCCGATCGCAGCGCTGCTCACGTTGACTGCCTGTTTGCCGGTGGAGGCACCGCCCATTCCGGTCGATCTGCCGCTTTTGGGGCCGTACCGGGACGAGGGGGACCAGTGCCGCCGCGTGGGCGAAAGTGCCTATACGAACCAGTATCTCGACGATGCAGCCGATTTGGTGGCCTGCCCCGAAGATGCCGGGGATCTCGGTCTCTTCGTGACCGAGACGGGCGGGATCGAGGTCGATCGCGTCGGCGGTTTCGTCCTTTACTCGGTGCCGCGCCGTTAGGGCAGGATCTCAAACTTCAGCACGTCGACGAGCCCCCGGTCGGTGATCTTGAGCGAAGGGATCACCGGCAGGGCGAGGAAGGCCAGTTGCAGGAAGGGCTCCTCGAGTGTCACGCCCAGTGACGTGGCCGCGTCGCGCAGGTCGCGCAGCCGCGCCTCGACATGCTCGAACGGCTCCAGCGACATGAGCCCCGCGACGGGCAAGGCGAGCTCGGCCAGGATTTTCCCATCGTCCGCAACCACGAATCCGCCTTCGATCTCGGTCAGGCGGTTCGCGGCGAGCGCCATGTCGTCGTAATCGATGCCGACGCAGGCGATGTTGTGGTGGTCGTGGCAGACGGTGGAGGCGATGGCCCCACGCGTCATCCCGAAACCGCGCACGAAGCCGGTGGCGACGTTGCCGTTGCATCCATGCCGTTCGAGGATCGCGATGCGCGCGAGATCGCGGGACGGGTCTGGGCGCTTGTCTCCATCGGTGACGGGGATGTCCTCGCTCAGGTGATCGGTCAAAATCTGACCTTCGCGGATCCCGATGACGGGCGTCTCGACCCTGTTGGCGGAAGAGCGGAAAGTCTCTCGCGTGGCCCTGGGGGCGGTCACGGATTTGCGCCCGATGGATGGCAGGTTCCCCCGCGCGGCGAAGGCATCGCCATCGACCACGCGCCCTCCCGCAAGGACGAGCCGCGCGTCGCAGGCCTCGAGGGTTCCGACGGCCACGATGTCGGCGCGTTTGCCCGGCGCGATCAGCCCGCGGTCGCGCAGCCCGAACGCTTCGGCCGCCGAGAGGCTCGCCGCGCGATAGGCCGCCAGCGGCGGTGCGCCCAACGCGACGAGCCGCCGGATCATGTAGTCGAGATGCCCGGCCTCGCCGATATCGAGCGGATTCCGGTCGTCGGTGCAGAGGCACATGTATGGGGCCGTCCGCTCGGTCAGAAGCGGGGCCAACGCGTCGAGATCCTTACTGACGGAGCCTTCGCGGATGAGGACGCGCATTCCCTTCTGCAGCTTCTCGCGCGCTTCGCCGGCGCTCGTCGCCTCGTGTTCGGTCGAGATGCCTGCCGCGACATAGGCGTTGAGATCGCGCCCCGAGAGGAGGGGGCAATGCCCGTCGACATGGCCGCCCGAAAAGAGCCGCAGCTTTTCCATCGCCTGCGGGTCGCGATGGAGTATGCCGGGGTAGTTCATGAATTCGGCAAGTCCGATGCCGCTCGGATCGCCCATCAGGTCGGCAATATTGCGAGCCGTGACCTCCGCACCCGCCGTTTCCATTTCGGTCGAGGGCACGCATGAGGAGAGCTGGACACGCAGGTCCATGAGCGTGAGCCGAGCGGCAGCCTGAAACCAGCGGATTCCGTCCGCGCCCAGCACGTTGGCAATCTCGTGCGGGTCGCAGATCGCGGTGGTGATACCCCTTGGGGTCACGCAGCGGTCGAATTCCAGCGGCGTGACAAGGCTGCTTTCGACATGGAGATGCGTGTCGATGAAGCCCGGGACGAGAATGAGCCCCGAGACGTCGATCACCCGCGCCCCTTCGTAATCCGCGCAGGTTCCGACGATGGTGCCCCCACGGATCGCGACATCGCCGTCGAGCAGGTCACCCGTCACGAGGTCGAGAACACGCCCCCCCCGCAGCACCAGATCGGCGGGCAGATCGCCGCGCGCGGCGGCGATGCGCTGTTCGAGATCGTCGTCCATCGGTTCAGAAGACGCGGGCGGGCGCAGGATGTCCAGCCCGGCCTAGATCGTCCATTCGCCCTTGCGGAAGACGGGTGTGACGCTTCCATCCTCGGCGATGCCGTCGATATCGGTTTCCGGCCCGCCGATCATCCAGTCGACATGGATCATCGAGCTGTTGCCGCCTCGTTCCTCGACCTCGGCCGGGGTGAGCGTGTCGCCATCGACGAAGCATTTGGAATAGCATTGCCCGAGTGCGATATGGCAGGCCGCGTTCTCGTCGAAGAGCGTGTTGTAGAAAAGCAGGCCGGATTGCGAGATCGGCGAGGAATGGGGTACCAGCGCGACCTCGCCCAGACGTGCGGCCCCCTCGTCGGTCGCGATCAGTTCGCGCAAAACGGCTTCGCCCTTTGTCGCGCGCGCCTCGACGATGCGGCCCTCGCGGAACTCTACCTCGATCCCGTCGATGAGGCTGCCCTGATGCGAAAGCGGCTTCGTCGCGCGCACCCGGCCTTCGGTCATCGCTGCATGCGGCGTGGTGAAGACCTCCTCGGTCGGGATGTTGGGATTGCACACGATCCCGTTCCCGGCGCGCGAGGCTCCGCCCATCCATTCGTGCCCGTCGGCAAGGCCCACGGTCAGATCGAGACCGGGGCCGCTGTATTTCAGGGCGCGGAAGCGGTGGCCGTTGAGCCAGTCGGTCCGCTCGGCCAGACGGGCATTGTGCTCGGCCCAGTTCGCGACTGCATTGTCGTCGGTGACGCGGGACGCCGCGAAGATCGCCTCGGCGAGCTTTGCCTGGGCCGCGTCGGGGTCCATGTCGGGGAACATCCGCATCGCCCATTGGCGTCCGGGATAGGCGGCGATGGTCCAGTTGATCTTGAAGGTCGCGATCCTTTCCAGCGCCGGCTTGTAGGCGATGGAATTGGCCTTGCCCGCGCGCGAGACCTTGGCGGGGTCCTGCTCGGCCATGAGCATGGGATCCTCGGCCACGATTGCCATCCGCGCGGTATCGTTGCCGAAGGCCGTGGCCATGCCGTCGTAGAGCCAGCCGGGCGCGGTGTCGAAGCTCTCGTCGCGCGCATGGGCGTAGCGGGCGAGCGCCACCTCCGGGTCCGACAGGATCGGCGTCACGAGATTGGCCCCCGCGCGGTAGGCGGCCGCCGCGACCCGCCGGACGAGCGGCAGCGCCTCGACGGGGGCGGTCAGGATCAGGTCCTGTCCCTCGCGAAGGTTGAGGCCGGTTCGGACCGCGACCTCGGCCAGACGGTCTAGGGCGGCGGGATCGACGGGATCGGAGCTCATTGGGGCGGTCCTTGCTTGGGTGGTCACGCCACGACTTGGACCCCGCGCGCCTCCCCCGTCAAGGCCGGCTCACATCCGTTTCGCAACCTCCTCGAGCATGACCTCGGTCGCACCGCCGCCGATCGACTGCACGCGCGCGTCACGCGACATCCGTTCGATGGTCGATTCGCGCATGAAGCCCATGCCGCCGTGAAACTGCACGCAATCGTACATGACCTCGTTGACGAGCTCGCCCGCTAGCGCCTTGATCATCGAGACCTCGCGCACGACGTCCTCGCCCAGCGCGGCGCGACGGCCGGTGGCATAGATCATCTGGCGGCACGCCTCGACCCGCGCGGCGAGCATGGCGAGACGCTGGCGGATCGCCTGCTTTTCCCAGAGCGCCGCCCCGAAGGCGTTGCGGCCCTTCACCCAGTCGAGCGTGATTTCGAGTGCGACCTGTGCCTCGCCCATGGCCATCGCGCCGATCACCAGACGCTCGTTCTGGAAATTCTTCATGATCTCGTAGAAGCCGCGTCCCTCTTCTCCGAGGACGTTGGTGGCGGGGACCCGCGCGTCCTCGAAGACCAGTTCGGCCGTATCCGATGAGCGCCAGCCATGCTTGTCGAGCTGCCGTCCGACGCTGAAGCCCGGCGTGCCTTTCTCCACCAGGAACATCGTCACGGATCGCGAGGGCTTCGCCTCCGGGTCGGTCTTGGCCGCGACGCAGTAGAGATCCGCGTGGACCCCGTTGGTGATGAAGAGCTTGGATCCGTTCAATACCCAGTCGTCGCCGTCACGCCGTGCGCGGGTGGTGATGCCCTTCACGTCGGACCCGGCACCGGGCTCGGACACGGCCACGGCCGAGACCGCCTCGCCCGAGATGCATTTCGGGATCCACTTGCGGCGCTGCTCGTCGTTGCCGGCGTTCCAGATATGGATCGAGGCCATGTCGGTATGGACGAGCGCACCTATCGCCACGCCGGAAAACGTCGAGCGTCCGAGCTCTTCTGCCCAGACGATCGTGGCCCGATGGTCGAGGCCCGATCCGCCGAATTCCTCAGGATAACGGATGCCGAAGAATCCGATCTCGCCCATCTTGCGGAAGAGCGCGCGGGGCACCATCCCGTCCTCCTCCCATTGCAGGCCGTTGGGTTTGATCTCGGTCTCGACGAAGCGGCGGACCTGATCGCGCAGCATCTGATGTTCTTCGTCGAAGAAGACGGGGCTGGCCGTGGTGGCGGAAAATGCGGTGTCGTAGACTGTCATGCGATGTCCTCCCTGCGACGGAGATCTGGCGCCCCGCAATCCTCCCAGGGGGCGCGGCGGATCCGTCTTCCCGCCATCGGGTTCGAGCCTATCGCAGATGGAACCGGTTACGAGGTAAATTTTGCAGTGGCCATGACGCGGCCCTCGCGTAACTCTCTCGACCGGAGGAGAACACGATGGAGAAACGCGACGGACCGCTTGCCGGTCTCAGGGTGGTGGAGTTCACGGGGATCGGGCCCGTGCCCTATGCCGCCATGCTGCTCGCCGATCTCGGGGCGGAGGTGATCCGGATCGACCGGCCGGGCGGCTATCCCGCCCTCGGCGCGGATCTCGACTTCGCGTCGATGCGCGCGGCGTCGATCTTCTATCGCTCGCGCCCGCTCGTCGAGGTGGATCTCAAGGCCGCGGCCGGGCGCGATCTGGTGTGCCGCCTCGTCTCCCGGTCGGACGCGCTGATCGAAGGGTATCGTCCGGGCGCGATGGAACGGCTGGGTCTCGGACCCCGGGAGTGTCACGCGCTTGCCCCTCGCCTTGCCTATGTGCGGGTGACGGGATGGGGACAGGACGGACCGATGGCGGGAATGGCCGGTCACGACCTCAACTATCTCGGGCTTTCGGGCGTCCTCTCCCGCTTCGGGAGAGACGGTGCGCCGCCCGTCGGCATGCCGCCCCTGATGGGCGACATGGCCGCTGGCGCGCTCTTCGCCGTCATCGGTCTTCTGAGCGCGGTGATGCAGGCGCGCGAGACGGGCAGGGGGCAGGTCGTCGATGCGAACATCGTCGACGGCTCGGCAAGCCTCGCGACGCTGCTCGACGCGCTGGGCGCGATGGGGCTCCACGGACCCGCGGGAAACAATCCGCTCGACGGGGGGCGGCACTACTACCGAACCTATCTCTGCGGAGATGGCCGGTGGCTGGTCGTAGGCGCGATCGAACCCGCCTTCCGCCGCATACTGCTCGACGGGCTGGGGCTTTCGGACGAGCCCATCTTCGCAAGCATGGACCCCGCAGACGATGCGGCTTGCGCGCAGCGGATGGCCGCGATCTTCGCGACGCGTCCGCGCGATCACTGGGTGGCGCTTTTCCACGGAACCGATGGCTGCGTGACGCCGGTGCTGGAGCCGGCTGAGGCGCAAACGCATCCCGCGAACGTGGCACGCGGCGTCTTTGCCGAGATCGACAGCGTGGTTCAGGCCGCACCCGCGCCGCGGATCGGCGGCAAGGCTGGCCGGGTCTCGATGACACCCGCCGAGGCGAGCGTGCCGCGTCCCCAGGCGCTCGAGGGCTGGGGGATCGGGGCGGACGAGATCGCCCGGCTGGTGGCCGATGGCGTACTCGGAGCGGGCTCGGGCTAGGCTCGGGCGGTCAGGCGGAACGACAACGCCTCTGCCACGTGGGGGCGGCGAATGTCGGGCGCGCCATCCAGATCGGCGATCGTGCGGGCGACGCGCAGCACGCGATGATAGCCTCGCGCGCTGAGGCCCAGACGCTCGGCCGCGCCGAGGAGAAGTGCCTTGCTCTCGGCATCGGGCACGGCGATGCGGTCGAGCAACGCGCCCTCGGCATCGGCGTTGACCCGGACGCGGGGATGTTCGGCGAAGCGCTTGTCCTGGACCGCGCGTGCACTGGCCACGCGGGCGGCGACGACCTCGGTGCGCTCGCCGGAGGGCGCGTTGTCGAGATCGGCGAAATCGACGGGCGGCACCTCGACCCGCAGGTCGAAACGATCCATCAACGGCCCGGAAATGCGGCCGAGGTAATCCGCCCCGCAATCGGGAACCCGCGCGCAGGCTCGTGCAGGGTCGGGCAGGTACCCGCATTTGCACGGGTTCGCCGCCGCGACGAGCAGGAACCGGCAAGGGTAGCGTACATGGGCGTTGGCCCGTGCGATCACGACGTCGCCGGTCTCGATCGGTTGGCGGAGCGTTTCGAGGACGGCCCGCGCGAATTCCGGAAACTCGTCCATGAAAAGCACGCCGTTATGGGCGAGGCTGATCTGCCCCGGCTTCGCGCCCTTGCCGCCGCCGACGATGGCGGCCATCGAGGCGGTATGATGCGGCTCCTGAAAGGGCCGGGTGCGGCTGATCCCGCCCTCTTCGATGAGACCGGCGAGGGAGTGGATCATCGACGTCTCGAGTGCTTCGGCAGGCGTCAGGGGCGGCAGGATTCCCGGCATGCGCTGGGCCAGCATCGATTTCCCCGATCCGGGTGTGCCGACCATGATGAGGTGATGACGTCCTGCCGCCGCGATTTCGAGCGCGCGCTTGGCGCGTTCCTGGCCGCGGACCTCGCTCAGGTCGCGGATTCCGGGATCCTCGACGACCTCGCCCGCTTCGGCGGGAGCGAGCGGCGCCTGCCCCGTAAAATGCTGGATCGCAGTGCCGAGCGTTCTGGGCGCGATCACCGCCGTCGCGTCGACCCAGGCGGCCTCGGCACCCGATCCGTGCGGACAGAGAAGCGACCGGCCGCTTTCCGCCGCGGCCATGGCGGCAGGAAGCGCACCGATGACGGGGCGCAGTTTCCCGTCGAGCGACAGCTCGCCCAAGGCCAGCGTCCCCTCGACCATGTCCGCAGGCACGATTTCGAGCGCGGCGAGGATCGCCATCGCGATCGGCAGATCGAAATGACTGCCGATCTTCGGCAGGTCGGCGGGGGAAAGATTGATGACGACCCGCTTCGAGGGCAGCGCGATATTCAGCGCATCGAGCGCCGCACGCACGCGGTCTCGCGCCTCGCTCACCGCCTTGTCGGGCAGCCCGACGATGGAAAAGGCGGGAAGGCCCAGCGACACGGCGCATTGAACCTCGACGAGACGCGCCTCGATCCCTTCGAAGGCGACAGTGTAGGCGCGCGCGACCAATGTGGTATTCCCCTCGTTTCCAGGGGAATCCCTTAGCGCTCTCGTCTTGTCCTTCGGTTAACGCCCCTCCGGCCAAGGCACGCGGCGATGCGGGCGGGCGTAGGCGCTGTCGTGCAGATCCCCACCACGCGTGAGACCCATCTCACGCCAGTCGCGGAAGGCCGGATCGGCGAGATGCCTGTCGACATAGGCGCGTGCGATTTCGGTCACCGCAAGGTCGTAGCCTGCGATCCGTGCCGCGACCGGGGCGTAGAATGCGTCGGCAATGGAATAATCTCCGGCAAGCCACGGCCCACCCGACCTCGCAAGCGCATCGGCCCAGATCGTCGCGAGCCGGTCGAGATCGGCCGCGACGCTTTCCGCAACGGGCACGTCGGCATACCCGGTCCTGAGGCACATGGGGCATTCTGCGCGCAATGCGGAAAATCCGGAATGCATCTCGGCGGCAAGCGATCGCGCCATTGCACGCAAGCTCGGATCCCGCGGCCAGAGCGCGCGCTCGGGGTGACGGCTCGCAAGCTCTTCCGCGATCGCGAGCGAATCGGTAACGCAGGTGCCGTCGTCGCAAAGCAGCACCGGGACGGTCCGCGCCGGTGCCGCGTCGATCTGCACCTCTAGCGGAACCTCGTCATAAAGGGTGACCCATCTTTCGGTCACGGGAATGCCGAACCGGTGAACGACGAGCCAGGCACGCATGGACCAACTCGAAAAGGCAGGATCCGCAAGGATGAGAGTACAGGACATGGAGTGACGGTAATCCGCGTATCTGACGATGGCCAATCGACTTTTGTGTGCAACCGGATCACCGTCGATGAACAGCGCGGTTCAGTGTCGCCCGGTTTTCACGTCTGCGACGAGGCAGGCGGGGAACGATCGTGTCCGAGGCGACGTTCGGGCAGTGAAACTTGCCTTGATCGGCATGTGTCCCCGCGGCGGCATCAGGTGTCAGCGCGATTTCCTGAAAGCCAATCCTGAGGGATTGCCCGCCCGATATCATCCCCGTCAATGTGACCGGATAGCGGGCATCTGAATGCCGCTCCATTAGGCTCCCTAGATTGAATGAGAGCTTTGGCAACAAAATTCCGGAACTTTCGTCCGGTCGCCGCGTCTCACAACTGAAGGGCTATGTGAAATAACATCTAACTCACCGCGCCCGGCACTGGATTATATGCAGGGAGATTGCAGAATGGCATTCGACGGCTTTTCCGACCAGACCTTGTCGCGGCGTGCGATGCAAGCCGAACTGCTGGACGCCGACACCGAGTTGAAACTGGCATATGCCTGGCGCGACCAGCGCGACGAGGCGGCACTGCATCGGCTGATCACCGCTTACATGCGCCTTGCGATCAGCATGGCATCGAAGTTCCGGCGATACGGCGCTCCGATGAA
Source organism: Palleronia sp. LCG004 (assembly GCF_032931615.1). Taxonomy (NCBI): domain Bacteria; kingdom Pseudomonadati; phylum Pseudomonadota; class Alphaproteobacteria; order Rhodobacterales; family Roseobacteraceae; genus Palleronia; species Palleronia sp. LCG004. Next base: position 2,327,151 of record NZ_CP136759.1, on the reverse strand, counting down.
CGACCTGATCCAAGAGGCCGGGCTCGGCCTGATGAAGGCGGCCGACAAGTTCGATCCCGATCGTGGCGTGCGGTTCTCGACCTACGCGGTCTGGTGGATCAAGGCGTCGATCCAGGACTACGTGATGCGCAACTGGTCGATGGTCCGAACCGGATCGACCTCGTCGCAGAAATCGCTGTTCTTTAACATGCGCCGCGTCCAGGCCCGACTTGAGCGGGAGGCAGCCGCCCGTGGCGAGCCGCTCGACCGGCACCAGATGCGCCACATGATCTCGGTCGAGGTGGGCGTTCCGCTCCACGATGTCGAGATGATGGAGGGTCGCCTTGCAGGGTCCGACTTCTCCCTGAACGCCACGCAATCGGCCGAGGACGAGGGGCGTCAGTGGATCGACGCGCTCGAAGATGACAGTGCGCAGGCCGACGAGACGGTCAGCCACGCCAAGGATATCGACACCCTGCGGGCCTGGCTCGTCGATGCGATCGGGCAACTCAACGAGCGTGAGCAATTCATCGTCCGTGAGCGCAAGCTTCGCGACCAGCCCCGCACTCTCGAAAGCCTCGGAAGCGAACTCGGGCTCAGCAAGGAACGGGTGAGGCAGCTCGAAGCCGCCGCGTTCCAGAAAATGCGCCGGTCGCTTGAGACGCAATCGACGGAAGTGATGCACTTCCTCGCGTGAGGTGCTTCATTCGACTGTCCATCGCCGTCCTGACCCTCGGGACGGCGATCGCGCATGCGCAGGACGTACCTCTGAAGGCGGATATCGTCGTGATGGGCGAACTTCACGACATCGCAGAGCATCATGCCAATCAGGCCGGCTGGATCGACCGCATGGGACCTTCTGCAATCGTGTTCGAGATGCTCGAACCCGAACAGGGCGAAATTGCCACCGATATGCAAGGCGATCCTGCCGAAATTCTCGGGACCGCACTTGCCTGGGAAGAACGCGGTTGGCCCGATTTCAACATCTATGCACCGATCTTTGCTAGGGCGAACGGTGCCCGGATCTACGGCGCAAGCGTTGCGCGAGACCGGGCCGCTCTGGCTGTCGAGGACGGTGCCGCGGCGGTGATCGGACCCGGCGCTTCAGAGAGCTTTGCTCTAGATATTCCAATCCCCCTCGAAGAACGGGCGATCCGTGAGGCCGAGCAGGCAGAGGCGCATTGCGGGTTGATGCCTCCAGAAATGCTGGCCGGCATGGTCGAGGCCCAGAGGTTGCGAGACGCCACGCTTGCACAGATTGCGATCCGCGCCTTCGATGAAACCGGCGGCTCTGTCGCGATCGTCACGGGCAACGGCCATGCGAGAAACGATTGGGGCGTTCCCGTATATCTGAAGGCTGCGCGGCCCGACCTCTCGGTCACTTCGATCGGACAATATGTCGACGCTGAGTCCGATGCGCCTTTCGACCATGTGGTGATCGCCGGCGGCTATCCGGACGACCGGGACGATCCCTGCGACGCCCTGCGCTAGCGCGGCTTGCCGGTCCCGTGGCTCTCGCCTAGGGTCTCGGCGATGAACCTCCAGGGCAAACATATCCTTCTGATCGTGGGTGGCGGCATCGCGGCCTACAAGTCGCTCGACCTCGTCCGGCGGTTGCGCGAACGGGGCGCAACGGTCACGCCCGTCCTCACGCGCGCCGGAGCGGAGTTCGTCACGCCGCTTTCCCTGTCATCGCTTTGCGGGCGGAAGGTCTACGACGATCTGTGGGATCTGACCGACGAGGCCGAGATGGGGCATATCCAGCTTTCTCGCGTGGCCGATCTCATCGTCGTGGCCCCGGCAACCGCCGACCTGATGGCGAAGATGGCCGGCGGCCACGCCGACGACCTTGCCTCCACGCTGCTCCTCGCGACCGACACACCCGTCCTGATGGCCCCCGCGATGAACGTGCGTATGTGGACGCACGCGGCGACACGTCGAAATCTCGGGACGCTGACGGCCGATGGTATCGCAACCGTCGGCCCGAACGAGGGGGACATGGCCTGCGGCGAATTCGGCCCGGGACGCATGGCCGAACCGCTCGAAATCGTCGAAGCTGTCGGGATCCGGCTGGGGGGCGGACCGCTTGCGGGACGGCATGTCGTCGTGACGTCCGGGCCGACGCATGAGCCGATCGATCCCGTGCGCTATATCGCCAACCGCTCCTCCGGTGCGCAGGGGGCGGCAATCGCCGCGGCGCTCCGCGATCTCGGGGCGCGCGTGACATTCGTGACGGGACCCGCCGATCGTCCGCCGCCGCAGGGGGTCGATATCCGTCGCGTCGAGACGGCGGCCGAGATGCTCGACGCCGTGGAGGGCGCACTTCCGGCGGATGTCGCGATCTTCGCCGCCGCTGTTGCCGATTGGCGCGTGGCGAACGCGGCCGGGCAGAAGATGAAGAAGGGTCCATCCGGGTTGCCCCATCTCGACCTCGTCGAGAACCCGGATATCCTCGCTACCATCGCGCGGATGGAAGAAGGTCGTCCGCGACTCGTCGTGGGGTTCGCGGCCGAGACGGAGAACGTCCTCGAGAACGCGACCGCCAAGCGTGTGCGGAAGGGATGTGACTGGATCCTCGCCAACGATGTCTCACCGGCGACGGGGATCATGGGCGGGGCAGAAAATGCACTGACCCTCGTCACGACGGACGGGGTCGAGGACTGGCCCCGCGATACCAAGGTGGCGCAGGCGGCACGGCTCGCGCGCCGCATCGCCGATCATCTGGAGGCATCCGAGACATGAATGCGGAAATCGAGATTCCCGTCCGGCACGCCGATTGGGCCGACCCCGAGATCGCGTTGCCCGATTACGCGAGTGTAGGAGCCGCGGGGGCCGATCTGCGGGCGAACTTCCCGTCGGATGATCGCCCGGACGGTCTCACGCTGCCGCCGCTTGGCCGCGCGATCGTTCCGACAGGTCTGCATATGGCGATCCCTGAAGGGTTCGAGATGCAGATCCGGCCGCGATCGGGTTTCGCGGCGAAACATGGCGTCACGCTTCTGAATTCACCGGGCACGATCGACGCCGATTATCGCGGTGCCGTCGGCGTCCTGCTGGTCAATCTCGGCGATGCGCCGGTGACGGTCACGCACGGAATGCGGATCGCACAGGCCGTTTTCGCCGCGGTCACGCGCGGGCGGTTCGTCCCACGCGACACGCTTGACGATACGGTGCGGGGCGAGGGCGGATTCGGGTCGACCGGGGCGGGCTGATGCTGCTCGTCCTGATCGTGGCGATCGCAATCTGGTGGATCGGAGGGCGCATGGGCTGGCCCCCGCAGGCCCGTGTGATCCTTTTGGGGCTCCTCTATGTCACCGTCCTGGCGCTTACCGTCTTTCCCAACCCTCTGCGCCCGGCGCTTGGCGGATCGACCGGCGAATGGCTGGTCGCCGGTGGGATCGGCGCTCTGATCCTCGGGTATCGCGCGGGTCTGAAGCGGCTTAGAGCCCGCGTTCGCCCCGAGAACCGCCCCGAAGCCGGTGCGACGGGCACCTTCGCGCCCGGAGAGCTCGACCGTTATGCGCGGCATGTCGTCCTGCGGGAGATCGGCGGCACCGGGCAGAAACGGCTCAAGGAGGCGCGCATCCTCGTCGTGGGTGCGGGAGGGTTGGGTTCGCCCGCGCTGCTCTATCTTGCGGGGGCAGGGGTCGGAACGCTCGGGGTGATCGACGACGATGTGGTCGAGGCAAGCAACCTGCAGCGCCAGATCATCCACGGCGATGCGCGGATCGGGATGCCCAAGGTCTTTTCCGCCGAGGCGGCGATCCGTGCGGTGAACCCCTATGTCACGATCCGGCCGTATCAGCGCAGATTGACCCGCGACATGGCCAAGGCGCTGATCGCCGAATACGACCTCGTGCTTGATGGATGCGACGATTTCGAGACGCGATACGCGGTCAACGCGGCCTGCGTCGCGACGGGCACGCCGCTGATTTCGGGTGCGCTGTCGCAGTGGGAAGGGCAGGTGACGACCTTCGCACCGGCCGAGGGTACTCCCTGCTATGCCTGCATCTTTCCCGAAGCTCCCGCACCCGGCCTTGCGCCCAGCTGTGCCGAGGCGGGCGTGCTCGGGCCGCTTCCGGGGATCGTGGGGGCGATGATGGCCGCCGAGGCGATCAAGGAGCTTACCGGCGCGGGAGAGGGCCTGCGCGGGCGCATGGCGATCCACGACGCGCTCTATGGCGAAAGCCGTACGATCACGCTTCGACGTCGTCAGGATTGCCCCGTCTGCGGCGGTGTCGTCGCGGACTGACATTCCCGTATTGTTGACAGGAACTCTTCGCGGGATAATCTTCGGCATACCCGCGGGCCGGGTTCTCTTCCGTTCATGTCGGAAATTGGGGCACGCTTTTTCCGACCGACCGGAGGAAGCCACATGGGCCCTTTCCCGCACGACGCCCCGAAAGCCGAGATCACCGAAAGCAATCCCGCCGGCACGGACGGGTTCGAATTCGTCGAATTCGCGCATGAGGATCCCGACGCACTGCGGGAGACCTTTTCGCGAATGGGATACGTGCATACCGCAAACCACAAGACCAAGCGCATCGAGCTCTGGCAGCAGGGCGACATCACCTACGTTCTCAACGACGAGCCGAGCAGTCATGCGCGGGAGTTCGTGAAGGCGCATGGCCCCTGCGCACCATCGATGGCATGGCGCGTGGTCGATGCGAACCACGCCTTCGCGCATGCCGTGTCGAAAGGTGCCGAGGCCTATGATGGTCCCGGCAAGACGATGGACGTGCCCGCCATCGTCGGGATCGGGGGCAGCCTCATCTACTTCATCGAGGACTATTACGAAGCGAACCCCTACAATTCCGAATTCGACTGGATCTCGAACGCGCATCCTGCAGGTGTGGGGTTCTACTATCTCGATCACCTCACCCACAACGTCCACAAGGGCAACATGGATGTCTGGTTCGGGTTCTACGGCGACATCTTCAACTTCCGGGAAATCAGGTTCTTTGACATCCAGGGCAAGCATTCCGGGCTGTTCTCCCGCGCGCTGACCTCGCCCTGCGGGCGCATCCGGATTCCCATCAACGAGGATCGCGGCGAGACGGGGCAGATCGTCGAATATCTCAAACGCTACAACGGCGAGGGGATCCAGCACATCGCGGTGGGGGCGCACGACATCTATTCGTCGGTGGACGCGATCGCCGACAAAGGCGTCAAGTTCATGCCCGCCCCGCCCGAGACCTATTACGACATGAGCCACGAACGCGTGCCGGGCCACGACGAACCGCTCGACCGGATGAAGAGGCACGGGATCCTCATCGACGGCGAGGGGGTGGTCGATGGCGGCGAGACGAAGATCCTGCTGCAGATCTTTTCCAGGACCGTGATCGGACCGATCTTCTTCGAGTTCATCGAACGCAAGGGCGACGACGGCTTCGGCGAGGGCAACTTCAAGGCGCTCTTCGAATCGATCGAGGCCGACCAGATCGCCCGTGGCGTGCTGAGCGAGAAGGCCTGATCCCGCGCCGGGGGTGGCAATGCCGCCCCCCGCGCCATAGGTCGGGTGTGATATCCCGAAAGATGGAGCACCAAGTGACCAATCCCCTTCTCGACGACTGGACGACCCCTTACGAGATGCCGCCCTTCGAGCGGATCGAGGACGACCATTTCGAGGAGGCGGTCGACGCGGCCCTGTCGGAGGCGCGTGCCAATGTCGCGGCGATCGCCGACAACGAGGCCGACCCGACCTTCGCCAACACGATCGAGGCGCTGGAGCGCGCCGACGAGACGCTCGGCAAGGTTTTGGGCGTCTTTTACAACCTCGCCGGTGCCGACAGCAACGCACGGCGCGAGGCGCTGAGCCGGGAGTTCTCGCCCAGGCTTTCGGCCTATTCGTCGGAAGTGTCGCAGAACGAAAAGCTCTTCGCGCGGATCGAGACGCTCTGGCAATCCCGCGACGACCTCGACCTGACCGACGAGCAGGCACGGCTTCTCTTCCTCACGCGACGGTCATTCGTGCGCCGCGGGGCCGAGCTCGAGGGGATCGCCAAGGACCGGCTCGCGCAGGTGGCCGAGCGGCTTTCCTCGCTCGGTGTGCAGTTTTCGCAGAACCTGCTTGCGGACGAGCGTGACTGGCACATGGCGCTCGCGCCCGGCGACCTTGAAGGGCTGCCCGATTTCGTCGTCGAAGCGGCCGAAGCGGCGGGCGAAGCAAAGGGCCTCGGCGGTCCGGCGATCACGCTGTCGCGCTCGATCATCGTGCCGTTCCTGCTATTCTCGCCGCGCCGCGACCTGCGCGAGACGGCGCACAAGGCATGGACCGCGCGGGGTGCCAATGGCGGCGAGACCGACAACCGCGCCATCGCGGCCGAGATCCTCGCACTTCGTGAGGAACGCGCGGGACTTCTGGGCTATGACAGCTTCGCTGAGTTCAAGCTCGAGACCGAGATGGCACGCACCCCCGAAGCGGTGCGCGACCTTCTCATGCGTGTATGGGAACCCGCCCGGGCCTCCGCGATGGAGGACCAGCAACGGCTCGCGGCGATGATGCACAACGACGGTGTCAACGGTGAGCTCGAGCCCTGGGACTGGCGCTATTATTCCGAAAAGCGCCGTGCGGAAGAGCACGATCTCGATGAAAGCGCACTGAAGCCGTATCTGCAGCTCGACCGGATGATCGAGGCGGCGATGGATTGCGCGAACCGGCTCTTCGGACTGGAATTCCGGCCTGTCGACGTGCCGCTCTACCATCCGGATGTCCGCGCGTGGGAAGTGACACGCGATGGACGCCACATGGCGATCTTCCTGGGCGATTACTTCGCGCGCGGGTCCAAGCGCTCGGGCGCGTGGTGTTCGGCCATACGCAGCCAGCAGAAACTCGCGGGCGATATCCGGCCGATCGTGGTCAACGTCTGCAATTTCGCGAAGCCTCCCAAGGGCAAACCCGCGCTGCTGAGTTACGACGACGCACGCACGCTTTTCCATGAATTCGGCCATGCGCTGCACCAGATGCTGTCGGACGTGACCTACGAATCGATGAGCGGTACGTCGGTCGCACGCGACTTCGTCGAACTGCCGAGCCAGCTTTTCGAGCATTGGCTGGAAGTGCCCGAAGTGCTCGAGACATTCGCGACGCATGCCGAGACGGGCGAGCCGATGCCGCGCGACATGCTCGAGAGGCTTCTGGCCGCGAATACCTACGACATGGGCTTTCAGACGGTCGAATATGTGGGATCCGCGCTCGTCGATCTTGAATTCCATGCGGGCGAGGCCCCCGAAGATCCGATGGCCACCCAGCAGGAGATCCTGGAGGGGATCGAGATGCCCCACGCGATCGGCATGCGTCATGCCACGCCGCATTTCGCCCATGTCTTCTCGGGCGACGGATATTCGTCGGGCTATTACAGCTACATGTGGTCCGAGGTCATGGACGCGGACGCATTCGCGGCCTTCGGAGAGGCGAGCGGTCCCTTCGATCCCGAACTCGCCGCGAAGCTGGAACGGCATATCCTCTCGGCCGGCGGGCGCGAGGAAGCGCAGGATGCCTATACGGCGTTTCGCGGCAGGATGCCCGGCCCCGAAGCTCTCCTGAAGGGGCGGGGGTTCGACGTCGCGGCCTGATCGTCACTCATCCAGACAGACAAAAAAGGCGCGCCGTTTCCGGCGCGCCCAGTCCGCGGATCGGGATCCGGGGGGGAACTAGCCGATCTGCGCCTTGTCGTCGCGGACGACCTGGATCACGGCCGAGCGGGGCAGCATGCCTTCGCCGTCGGGGAAGGGGGCGCTCGGGTGCTGGATTCCCACGAACATCGTCCGCAGATCGTCGGACCAGGTGAGGCCCGTCACCTCGGACCCGTTCGGCCCCGTCAGGAAGCGCTCGATCCGGCCGGTTTCGGGATCGCCGGCGAGCATCTGGTTGTTTCCCATCCCCTGGAAATCACCCTCGTTCGTGTCGTCGCCGTCGGTCTGGATCCACAGAATGCCGGTCGTGTCGAAGGACATTCCGTCGGGTGAGTTGAAGAGATTGCCCACGCCGGTTTCGCTCTCCTCGGCGGTCCGAAGGTTGTCTGAACCGGCATATGCGTCGTCGTGAACGGTGGGGTTGCCGGCCATGACGTAGAGATCCCAGCGGAACTGCGTGTCGGCATGGTCCTCGTTCGCGGGGAACCAGCGCACGATCTGGCCGAATTCGTTCTCCGAGCGCGGGTTCGGGCCGCCCACGGCGGTCTCGTCGCCTCCGGCATTCGGCGCAACGCCCCGGTTGCTGTTGTTGGTAAGCGCGCAATACGCCTCGACCGCCACGGGGTTCACGGCAACCCATTCGGGGCGGTCCATCGTCGTCGCGCCGACTGCCGACCCGGCCATCCGGGTGAAGATCGCGATCTCGGCGTCGTCGGCCATGCCGGTCGCCTCGGGCGTCAGCGCGATCCATTCGCCGGTCATATCGTCGTTGAACTTCGCAACGTAGAGCTGCCCCTCGTCGAGCAATGTCGAGGTGTCGCCGCCTTCGTCATAGGAGGCGTCCGAGACGAACTTGTAGAGGAATTCGCCCCGCTCGTCGTCGCCGAGATAGACGACAACACGGCCATCGGGCGCGATCACGCTTGCTGCGTTCTCGTGCTTGAAACGTCCGAGCGCCGTCCGTTTGACGGGCATGCTCTCGGGGTCGGCCGGATCGATCTCGACCACATAACCGAAGCGGCGCGGCTCGTTCGGGGTCTTCGACACGTCGAAACGTTCGTCGAACGCTTCGTAATTGTAGCGCCCTTGGGCCGAGATGCCGTAGCGCCCGTAATCCGTGGGCAGGTTGGCTTCGAGCTCGGCATCGGTCGATCCGAAATAGCCGTTGAAGTTCTCCTCGCAGGTCAGATACGTGCCCCAGGGTGTCTTGCCCGACCCACAATTGTTGAGGGTTCCCAAGGCTTCACGACCTTCGGGGTCGGCCTCGGTCCGCAGAAGGTCGTGACCGGCGGCGGGGCCGCTGATCCGCATGGGCGTGTTGTGGTGGATGCGGCGGTTGTAGGGGCTGTCGAGCACGATGTCCCAACCCTCGGCTCCTTCGGCGATCTCCATCACGGTGACGCCCTGCATGTTCTGCAGGATCCTGACCTCGTCGGCATTGGTCGGGATGCCGCCTTCGATATGGGGCAGGTTGATCTCGGGATTGACGTATTCGTGGTTCACCGCGATGAGCTGATGCCCGTCATGGACGAAGGCTTCCATGCCGTCGGTATTCTCGCCGAAGACCTTGTCGGAGGCTTCGAGAGAGACGCCTCGGTCCGCGCTCATCTCCTCGACGCCGGAAAAGAGCGGCTGCCCCCATTTCGCGACCGGACGCCAGCTGTAGCCTTCGGGCACGTGCACGGTGGTGTCGGTTTGGATCGGGATCGGTGTGAAGGCGAAGCGTCCGGCGGCCGTCTGCGCCTGGGCGGCGCGCGGGCCGAGACCCATCACCGCAGCACCCGAACCGACGGCCAGAACCCCGCCGAGGAACCCGCGACGCGACATGGCGCTGGCGACGACGGCATCGAAATCGGTCTGCTCGGGGCGGGGATCGTTCAGCTCGTCCCACTCGTCCCAGCTGAGATGCGATGTGGCTTTGAGGTCTTTCATGGCTACGCTTTCCTGATGTCTGCGCAGCCGAGATAGAGTTCGAATATATCGTTCCCGCTTCAGTTACATGAAGCTTTGGTGACGCGACCCCGGTCGAGACGTGACCGGGATCGCGGAAGCTCAACGCCTCAGGCGGCGATCAGCCCGAGGCTTTCGAGCTTGAGCAGGACCTGATGGGCGCAATGGTCGACATCGGTCGATTCGGTGTCGATGCGCAGTTCGGGATTGACCGGCTCGTCATAGGGATCCGAGATGCCGGTGAATTCCTTGATCTTGCCTGCGCGCGCGGCCTTGTAGAGCCCCTTGCGGTCGCGCCGCTCGCATTCCTCGAGGCTGGTCGCGACGTGGATCTCCACGAAGGTGCCGAAGCTCTCGACATCCTCGCGGACGGCACGGCGGGTCGTGGCGTAGGGCGCGATCGGTGCGCAGATGGCGATGCCGCCGTTCTTTGTGATTTCGCTCGCGACATAGCCGATGCGGCGGATGTTGAGGTCGCGATGCTCCTTGGAGAAGCCGAGCTCGGAGGAGAGGTTCTTCCGCACGATATCGCCGTCGAGCAGGGTGACGGGGCGTCCGCCCATCTCCATCAGCTTCATCATCAGCGCGTTGGCGATGGTCGACTTGCCGCTGCCCGAAAGACCGGTGAAGAACACCGTGAAGCCCTGCTGCGCCTTCGGCGGACGGGTGCGACGCAGCTCCTGAACCACTTCGGGGAAGCTGAACCAGTCGGGAATGTCGAGGCCCTCGGCCAGACGGCGGCGCAGTTCGGTGCCCGAGATGTTGAGGATCGTGACCTTGTCCTGATCGGCGATCTCGTCGGCGGGCTCGTATTGCGCGCGCTCCTGCACATAGACCATGTGTTTGAAGTCGACCATTTCGATGCCCATCTCGTCCTGATGGGCGCGGAAGAGGTCCTGCGCGTCGTAGGGGCCGTAGAAATCCTCACCGGCGGAATTCTTGCCGGGCCCGGCATGGTCGCGACCCACGATGAAGTGGGTGCAGCCGTAATTCCGGCGGATGAGCCCGTGCCAGACGGCCTCGCGCGGGCCGGCCATCCGCATGGCGAGCGGCAGCAGCGACATGGTCGTGGTTGCGGATGGATACTTGTCGAGCACGGCCTCGTAGCAACGCACGCGCGTGAAATGGTCCACGTCACCCGGCTTCGTCAGCCCCACGACAGGATGGATGAGGAGGTTCGCCTGAGCCTCCTTTGCGGCACGGAAGGTCAGTTCCTGATGCGCGCGGTGGAGCGGGTTGCGTGTCTGGAACGCGACGACACGCCGCCAGCCCATCTTGCGAAAATAGGCCCGAAGCTCGTTCGGAGTGTCGCGGCGGGCGCGGAAATCATAATGGACCGGCTGCTGGATCCCGGTGACGGGGCCACCGAGATAGACCTTGCCGGCGCGGTTGTGCAGGTAGTCGACGGCCGGATGCGCCTCGTCGTTCGCACCGAAGACCATCTCGGCTTCGCGCGATTTTTCGGGCACCCACTTGTCGGTGATCGTCATGGTGGCGAGGATCACGCCTTCCTGGTCGCGAAGCGCGATGTCCTGCCCTTCCTCGATCCCCTCGGAGAAGGCCTCGCTGACGTCGAGCGTGATCGGCATGGGCCAGAGCGTCCCGTCGGCGAGCCGCATCTTCTCGACCACACCGTCGTAATCCGCGCGCCCGAGGAACCCTTTCAGCGGGGCGAAGCCGCCGTTCATCAGCAGCTCGAGATCGCAGATCTGGCGCGGCGTCAGGTCGAGGCTCGGCAGGTCACCCGCTTCGGATTTCAGCTTCTGGGCACTGTCATAGGAGACGTAAAGTTCGGGGATCGGGGCAAGGTTCGGGATTTGCATCGGAAAACTCGGATTGGGAACGAATGTCGCAGGGGCGGGTAAGTTGCATGGCCCCTAGCCCGACGCAATCCGGCTTGGCAAGGCCATGCCAGCGAAATCCCGCTATTCCGTATGCGCGGCCCTTTCGCGCAGAGCGGCTTTCTGAACCTTGCCCATCGTGTTTCGCGGCAGCTCTTCGATCAGCTCGTATCCCTGCGGGTGCTTGTAGCGGGCGAGGCGGCGCGCCACCTCGGCACGAACGTTTTCGAGATCCGGGCCGTCGCCTTCGGGTACGAGAAAGGCGACCGGGGTTTCGCCGAAATCGGGATGCGGCACGCCCACGACGGCGGATTCGAGCACGCCCGGCTGGTCGTCGAGAATGTCCTCGATCTCCTTTGGGTAGACGTTGTAACCGCCCGAGATGACGAGGTCCTTCGCGCGGCCGACGATCGTGACGTAGCCCTCCGCGTCGCGTTGGCCCAGATCGCCGGTGATGAAGAAGCCGTTCTCGCGCAGTTCCTCGGCGGTCTTCTCGGGCATGTTCCAGTAGCCCTGAAAGACATTCTTGCCACGTACCTCGATGATTCCGACTTCGCCCGGTGCGACCGCCTCGCCCGTCTCGGGGTCGCGGATCTCGATCTCGACGCCCGGCAGCGGAAAGCCCACGCTGCCCGCGCGCCGCTCGCCGTCATAGGGATTCGAGATGTTCATGTTGGTTTCTGTCATGCCGTAGCGTTCGAGAATCCTGTGCCCGGTCCGTTCCTCGAAGGCGCGGTGCGTCTCGGCGAGAAGGGGGGCGGACCCGCTCACGAAAAGCCGCATGTTGCGGGTCAGATCTCGGTCGAAACGGTCATCCGACAGCAGCCGCGTGTAGAATGTCGGCACGCCCATCATGACGGTGGCGTCCGGCAGTGCGCCGACGACCTGCTCGAGGTCGAAGCCCTGCTGGAAGATGACCGATCCACCGGCCAGCAGCATCACGTTCATCCCCACGAAAAGCCCGTGAGTATGAAATATCGGCAGCGCGTGCAGCAGGACATCGTTCTCGTCGAAGCGCCAATGGTCGACCAGCGTGCTGGCGTTCGACAGCAGGTTCCGGTGCGACAGCATCGCACCCTTCGAACGCCCCGTCGTTCCCGAGGTATAAAGGAATGCGGCAAGATCGTCCGGACCGCGCGCGACCGTTTCGAACCGCGTCGGTGCAGCGTCCGCCGCGTCTACGAGACTGCCCGTTCCGGCCCCGAGAGTGCGGAGTTCGGCACCGGCTGCACGCGCGATATCGGCGAGGGCGTCTTCCTTCTCCGGAGCGCAGACCAGAATGCGCGCCTGCGAATCGGTCACGAAATATGCCAGTTCCTCGGCGGTATAACCGGTGTTGAGCGGCAGGAAGATCAGCCCCGCCTGCGTGCATCCGGCAAAGAGCGCGAGCGTATCGGGCAGCTTTGCAACTTGCACGGCCACGCGGTCGCCCGGCTCTGCACCGAGTGCGGTAAGCGCATTGGCGAACTGCGCCGCCCGATCGACGAATGCCCCGTAGGAGATGTCCGATCCGTCCGGCAGATGGAGGAACGGCCGGTCCTTGCCGGAATGCGGCGCATAGAGTGCATCGAAGAGCGTATTCGCCATTTCCCTACTCCGCCGGAACCTCGGCACCGTAGCCCAGCGGTTCGGTTTCGGTCTTGCCTTCGTCGAGCCCGACAGACGCGAGATAGCGCTCGGCCTCCAAGGCGGCCATGCAGCCCATTCCGGCACTCGTCACCGCCTGGCGATAGACGTGGTCGGTCAGGTCGCCGGCCGCGAAGACGCCCGGGATCGAGGTTTCGGTCGAATCGGGCTTGGTCACGACATAGCCGCCGTGATGCGTCTCGAGCTGATCGGCGACAAGTTCCGAGGCGGGGGCATGTCCGATCGCGACGAAGACGCCCTTGACCGCGATCTCGGTGATCTCGCCGGTCTTGACGTTCTTCGCGCGCAGTCCTTCCACGCCCTTCGGATCGCTCGTGCCCGTCACCTCCTCGAGCCCGTGATCCCAGAGGACCTCGACCTTGGGGTGATTCAGGAGCCTGTGCTGCAGGATCTTCTCGGCACGAAGCTCGTCCCGGCGGTGGATCAGCGTCACCTTGTTCGCGAAGTTTGTGAGGAACAGCGCTTCCTCCACGGCCGTGTTGCCGCCGCCGATCACCGCCACGTCCTGACCGCGATAGAAGAAGCCGTCGCAGGTGGCGCAGGCCGAGACACCGAAGCCCTTGAAGGCCTCCTCGCTCGGTAGGCCCAGCCATTTCGCCTGCGCGCCCGTGGCGAGGATCATGGCATCGGCGGTATAGGTCATTCCGCTATCCGCAATGGCAGTGAAGGGTCGCTTCGAAAGATCGACCGATGAGATGTAATCCGATACGATCTCGGCACCGGTCTCGCGCGCATGGGCTTCCATCTTGACCATGAGATCGGGCCCCATGATCGACGCCTCGCCCGGCCAGTTCTCGACATCCGTGGTGATGGTGAGCTGTCCGCCCGGCTGGATGCCCTGGATCAGCACCGGCTCGAGCATGGCGCGCGCCGCATAGACGGCCGCGGTATACCCTGCGGGACCCGAACCGATGATCAGAACTTTGACGTGCCGCGTCTCGGCCATGGTGCCTCTCCTCATCTCGTGTCGGTCGGATATAGTCGGATGCGTCCCCTGCCGAAAGGCCCCCGGTCGAGGCGAAAGAATGTTGCGCCCGATTGAAACAATGTTGCACCGGCCCTCCACCTCGCGCAAGGTCGCCGAAAACCCGAGGAGACGGACATGGCGGGGCACAAGCTCGACGCGATCGACAGAATGATTCTCGCCGAGTTGCAGTCCGACGGTCGGATGACGAATGTCGAACTCGCCCGCAGGGTCGGCATATCGGCACCGCCCTGTCTGCGGCGGGTCCGCACGCTCGAGGAGCAGGGCTTTATCCGGGATTATCACGCGGTCGTCGATCCGCGAAGTCTCGGGTTCGAGGTGAGGGTCTTCGCGCTCGTCGGATTACAGAGCCAGGCCGAAACGGATCTTTCCGCATTCGAGGGTCGCTGCCGGGACTGGCCACTCGTGCGCGAATGCCACATGCTGAACGGCGAGGTCGACTTCCTGCTGAAATGCGTGGCTCCGGACCTCTCGACCTTTCAGGCGTTCCTCACCTCCGAACTCACCAGCGCGCCGAATGTCGCGTCGGTCAAGACATCGCTCGTCATCCGCTGCGCCAAGGACGAGCCCGGCGTGCCGTTCGACATGGGCAATTCGCCGCGGATCTCGCGCGGTTAGACCGACGGCCCGTACGTCGAGGGGGCTGCGATCCGGTGCAGGGCCGGAGGGCCGAAATCCTCGACACCGGCCTTGTGGGGAAACATCGACATATAGAGACGGCGCAACGCATCGTTCGCACCGGCCATGGCTGTTTCGGGATGCAGGCTCTCGACCTCCATGCCGTTGACGTCTAGCGTCTCGTGCTCGGCGAAGCCGAGCTGATAGCACGCAATCGCGGAAAGCGGGCGAATGGCAAGGACGCTTTGCCCGTCGACCAGATCGGCGACCGGGACCAGCGCACGGGCGCGGGCGCGTTCGGCATGGCATCCCTCGACCAATGTGACGAGGCGCGCACCGGGGCCGAGCATCAGATCCGGCGCGGGACGACCCAAGCCCATTGCATCGGCGGGCAGGCGATAGAGCGTCCGACCCTCGCGATCCGGTCTGATGGTGCAGCTTCCGATCCACCTCAGCGTCCGCGTCCCCCGCGTGGTGACGATTTTCATGCCGGGATGGGCATCCTCGATCGCGACGATACCCTCCGGCGTCCGCAGAAGGGCACCGCGTGCCAAGGCGGAAAAGGAGTGCAGGAAGAAGGGCGTCGCCGGACCCGCGCGTTCGCATTCCTCGATCTCGCCCGATCGGGTGAGCCAGGCCACGCGGTAACGTTCGCTGAGCGGCGGCATCGCAGGCAGGGGCAGGGCATGAGGGGATGTCGCGCGGCGAACCGTCCAGGGCGTACTCATGTCTTGCGTCTCCTCTCGCGCGGGGCAGTTCACCGATCGGTTCGGAGAGGATCGCCGCCGATTGCGGCAGTTTTTCGGCTCAGCCGGGGCGGTATCGGGACCTATGCGCGGATGACCGAGATGAGGCGTCCGTAATCGGCCTCGCGGCGATGGACCGACCGACGGTAGGAGAAGAAGCGTCGCTCGTCGGAATAGGTGCAATGCCTCAGCCATTCCGCCGCGCCGATCCCGGCATCGCGCAGTCTCTGCAGCCCGTATCCGGCAAGATCGAAATGTACCCGATCGCCGTCGCCCTGCGCAAAGAACTGCGTATATTCGAAATCGTCGCCGACGATCTCGTCCATCATGTCCGGTCCGACCTCGTAGGCAGATTGCGAGATGCAGGGTCCGATCGCGGCCGAAATTTCTTTCCGTCGGGCCCCGAGTTCCACCATCGCATCGATCGTGGCCTCGATCACGCCGGCACGGGCCCCGCGCCATCCCGCATGGGCCGCGCCGACCACCCCTGCCTCGGCATCGGCGAGCAGGACCGGCATGCAATCTGCCGTCAGGATGGCAAGCGCGCGGCCGGGCTCCCGCGTGACCATCGCGTCGGCCCTGGGCAAATCCTCTCCTCTGTCGCCATGGACGGTCACGACCTCGGCCGAATGGATCTGCTCGACGCCGACGAGCGCTTCGGGCGCGATCTCGAGCGCGTCGGCCGCCCGGTCCCGGTTGATACGAACGATGTCGTTCTGATCGGACGATCCATAACCGCAATTCAGCCCGGCAAAGACACCCGACGACGCGCCGCCCCGGCGCGTGAAGAAGCCGTGGGCCAAGGGTTGCAGCATGTCCGACGTCAGGATCTCGAGCATCAGGTCGCACCTTCCGGCAATGTCCCGGGCGGGGGGCCGTATCCGTCATGGAGCGCCAGGACCTTGAAGAGGGTTCCCATTTCGTCCGGATGCGTCAACCGTCGATGCGCCGCCACATGAGTCTCCAGCGCCGCACCCTCGAGCCCCGCGGCCAGCGCGCGTGCCCGCGCCGTGACCCCGAGCCGTTCGAGCCAGAGGCCCTGCGTCACGAGCGGCGCGGCACCGCATGATGCCGCACGGGCAAGCGCGCCGAAATCGACATGGGCAGTCAGGTCCGTCTCGCCCGGCAAAGCGAGAGGTGCGACTTTCCTGTGCCCTTTCAGCGCCTGGAACGTGTCGCCGCGGGGCGTCTCGTCACCGTAATCGACGATCAGCGCGACGCCGCCATGTGTCGTGATGTGGTCGCCGATCTCGGAGGCGAGCGATGTGGCCGCGCCAGATGTCTCGACCATGTCGCCGTCCTCGGTATCGGCAAGCCGGCCTTCGAGCGCGGCCAGCGGAACTGGATCCGAGAGCGCGAATGCCAGCGCATCGTCGCGGACCGCGATAAGCCTTTCGCGCCAGAGATCCCCGTCGCGCAGGAACTGGCGGATCGGCAGCGCATCGAAAAGTTCGTTCGCGATGAGAAAGAGCGGACGCGCGGGCAGGTCAGGGATGCCCGCGACCCAGCGCGGATCATGTCCCGCGAGCGTCTCGGCCTGACTGCGCCTGAGCGGTTCGGACGTCTCGACCAGGATCAGGTCCATCGCGTCGTGAAAGCCCGGGACCGCCTTCGTGGCGCGCAGCGCATCGGCCATCAGCGTGCCCCTGCCGGCCCCCAGTTCGACGAACGCGAAGGGGGCGGGGCAACCGCGGTCGATCCAGCTCTGGGCGAGAGCAAGGCCCACGAGTTCGCCGAACATCTGGCTGATCTCGGGCGCGGTCACGAAGTCCCCGGCGGCCCCCAGCGGATCGCGCGTTCTGTAATAGCCGTGTTCGGGATGCAGCAGGCAGGTCGTCATGTATTCCGCGACGGTGATCGGCCCGGTCGCACGGATCTGTCGTTCAAGAAGATCGCCCAGCGGCGTCATCGGCGCATCCGCGCGCGCAGGATGAAAGCGAGTCCCAGCGCCACCATCGGCAACGACAGAAGCTGCCCCATGCTGAGCCCCGCCTGACCGATCTGTACCACGTAGCCCATCGGATTTCCGGGTTCGATGAACTGCGCGTCGGCCTGACGAAAGAATTCGACGAAGATCCGCGCGGCCCCGTAGCCCACGAGAAAGAGTCCGGTGACCTGACCGGGCCGACGGGTCCAGCCACATGCGAAGACCACGAAGATCAGCAGCGCACCGAGCACGATCCCCTCGAGCCCAGCCTCGTAGAGTTGCGAGGGGTGGCGCGCGCAGAGGCCCTCGACGCCGGGGCAATCCTGCGCGGCGGCACCCGGAAAGATCACGGCCCAGGGCAGGTCGGTCGGCCGCCCCCAGAGCTCCGCGTTGATGAAGTTCGCGATCCGCCCCAGCAGCAGACCCGGCGGCGTGCCGAGCGCCATGAGATCGAGAACGCTCAGGATCCGGACCTTGTGTTTCCAGGCGAACCAGAGCGCGCCGGCCGCCATGCCCAGCATGCCGCCATGGAACGACATGCCCCCCTGCCAGATCATCGGGATCTCGATCGGGTTCGAGAGATAGTATGCCGGCTGATAGAAGAACACGAAGCCGAGCCGCCCGCCGGCCAGGATCCCCACGATCACGGCCGTTATCAGATCCTCGGCCGCTTCGGGCGCGAAGGGGCGGACACCGCCCGGCCAGAGCGCATCGCGCCTGACCGCCATCACGGCGAGCCGCCATCCGATGACGATGCCCACGATATAGGCGAGGGCGTACCACCTGAGCGCGAAAGTGAATTGCCCCAGATCGACCGAGAAGATCTCGGGAGAGATGTCGGGGAAGGGGATCGCGAAAATCATGGTCCGGCAGAAGCCCCATGACCCGTCCGGTGTCAACCTTGAGAATTACCGCCGAGATCGCCATATCGTCTTGGAATCCAGCAGCCCGGAGGAATGCCCGATCATGCAGACCCGCAACAAGATGTTCGACGATCTCAGCCAACTCATGACCAACGCGATGGGCGTGGCGCAGGGAGCCCGCGACGAGGCCGAGACCGCCTTCAAGGGCATGATCGATCGCTTCCTCGCGGATCGCGATTTCGTGACGCGCGAGGAATTCGACGCGGTGCGCACGATGGCCCAGAAGGCCCGCGAGGAGAACGAGACGCTGAAGGCGCGGCTCGACGCGATGGAAAAGAAGGGCGGCTGATCCTTCGAGCGCTCAGCCCCCGGGGCTGAGCGTCGATTGACGTTCGAGCACACGCTCGATCCGGTTCATCGCCTCCTCGATATTCTCGAGCGAATTGGCATACGAGAACCGCAGGTATCCCTCTCCGTGGATCCCGAAGGACGTGCCCGCCACGGTCGCGACATGGGCTTCGGCCAGCAGCAGATCCTGAAGCGCACGCGCATTCATGCCGGTGCCGGAGATGTTCGGGAACGCGTAGAACGCGCCGCCCGGATCGCCGCACCGAAATCCCGGGATTGCATCGAGCCAGCCGACGATCGCCTGCCGCCGTCGGTCGAACTGTGCGACCATGTCGCGCACCTCGTCCTGCGGACCCGTCAGCGCGGCAAGCCCCGCATGCTGGCTGGCCGCATTCACGCAGGAATGGTCGTTGATGCAGAGCCGCGTCGCGTGGTCCACCATGCTCTTGGGCCAGATCGCGAAGCCCAGCCGCCACCCGGTCATCGCGTATGTCTTCGACCAGCCGTCGAGCAGGATGAGCCTGTCGCGAATTTCCGGATAGCTCAGCAACGAGGTATGCTCGCGCCCGCCATAAAGCATCTGCGAGTAGATCTCGTCGCTCAGGATCGCGACATGCGGATGCGCCGCGAGGCCCGCGACAAGCTTGTCGATCTCGGCCTTCGGTGTCACGCCGCCCGTGGGGTTTGCGGGCGAGTTGACGATGATGAGCCGCGTCGCGTCGGTGATCTGCGACAGAACCGTGTCGGCGTCGAAAGCGAAGCCGTTCTCCTCGCGCAATTCGATCGGCACGGCCGTCGCACCCGTGTAGCGGATCACCGATTCGTAGATCGGAAAACCGGGATTGGGATACAGGATCTCGACACCCGGGCGTCCGAACATCAGGCAGGCAAAGAACATCGTGGGCTTGCCGCCGGGCACGACGACGACGTGATCGGGATCGACCTCGGTCTCCCCGGCAAGTCCGTGCCGCCTGCCGAGATCCGCGGCCACGGCCTCGCGCAGGGGCAGGAGGCCGTTCGCGGGGGTGTAGCCATGCGCGCCGTCACTCAGCGCCTTGCGCCCAGCCTCGACGATATGTTCGGGCGTGCGGAAGTCCGGCTGACCGATGCCGAGATTGATGACGTCGTGGCCCTGCGACTGCATCCGCGCGGCGCGCGAGAGCACTTCGAATGCCGATTCCGTCCCAAGCCGGGACAGCGACGGCGCGAAATCGGGAATGAAGCTCATCAATAGGTCGCCCGGCCGCCAGACAGGTCGAAGACGGAACCGGTCGTGAAGCTGTTCTCGCGCGAGCAGAGGAAGGCGATCATGTTCGCTGCCTCGTCGATCTCGAGGAACCGGCCACGCGGGATCTTCGACAGCATGTAGTCGATGTGTTCCTGGCTCATCTGGTCGAAGATGCGGGTCCGCGCCGCGGCCGGCGTCACGCAGTTGACCGCGATGTCCATGTCGGCGAGCTCCTTGCCGAGTGACTTGGTGAGCCCGATCACCCCGGCCTTGGACGCGGAATAGGCGCTGGCCTTCGGATTGCCTTCCTTGCCGGCGATGGATGCGATGTTGACGATGCGGCCATATCCCGCCTCGGTCATGCCCGGCACCACCGCGCGGTTCACGTGGAAGGTGCCCATGAGGTTGATGTTCACGATCTGCTGGAACTCGGCCACGTCGTAGTCGACGACCGGCGCATTCGATCCCGCAACCCCCGCGGAATTGACGCAGATCGACACGGATCCGAGCGCTTCGGTCGTCTTGGCCATCGCCGCCTGAACGCTGTCCCAGTCCGAGATGTCGACGCCGCAGGCGATGGCACCCTCGAAGCTCGCGGCGCTTTCCTGCGCCAATGCCTCGTCGCGGTCCCAGATGGCGAGCTTCGCGCCATCGCGCGCGAGATGCTTCGCGACAGCAAGCCCGATGCCCTGCGCACCGCCGGTCACGATCGCTGTCTGTCCGCTGAAATCGTATGTCGCCATCTCGGCCCCTCCCATTTGGTATACCGTTTCTGCAACAACTCGTCGCACGAGGGAAGGGGCTGGCCCTTCGCCCCGCAAAATGATGAGATCCGGCGAAAGCCTGAGGAGTGCGCCCCATGCATTGCGTCTTCGTGCAGATCCGCTGCCGCCCCGGTACGACATATGCCGTCGCCGAGGAGATCGCGCTGCGAGAGATCCATTCGGAGCTCTATTCGACATCGGGCGAATACGAGCTCCTCCTGAAACTCTACATTCCCGAGGACCGCGACATCGGCAAATTCATCAACGACGAGCTTCAGGGCATCGACGGGATCGAACGAACGCTGACGACGCTGACCTTCCGCGCCTTCTAGCCACGCACGACGAAGACCGACTTGCGCGAATGGCGCACGACGCGGGCCGCGTTCGGGCCCAGCAGATAGTCGGCGACATCCGCCGGCGGCGCACCCAGCACGATCGTGTCCACGTCCAGCCGTTCGGCCGCGCGGATGATCTCGTCATAGATGCGACCATGCATGACGTGGGGATGCACCTCCTGCCCGCGCGGGACGTGGGCGTTCACCCATTGGGTCAGCTTCTCGCCCACTTCGTGCAGCGCACGCTCCATCCAGCCTTCTCCGAAGAAATTGCCGACCATGGAGGCCCCGAAATTCGGGATTACCGTGATGACGTGCAAGACGCCGTCCTCGGCCAGCGCGCGGGCGCGGGGCAGCGCCTTTTCCCACGAGGCGGAGGAGGACAGATCGACGGGCAACAGGATCGTTTCGGGCATTTCGATCTCCCTCAGAAGGCCGGTTTGGTCTGGCGGCGGCGCTGCATCACGATCACGACGCCGAGCAGGATCAGCGCCGGGATGTAGAAGATCTGCGCCGGCATGCGGTCGCGCGGCGCGAGAACCTCGGAGATCCGAACCGGATCGTCGGAGTAGAAGTCAAAGCTCGACAGGCGCTCCTGGATCGACGTGCCGAACATCGGTTCCTCGAGCGCGGCGTCGTCGGAATCGGGGCGGAACATGAGGCCCGTCTCCTGGATCCGCGTGGCGGCGTCGCCTTCGGGCACGTCGATCGGCAGGGTCGTGGCCGTCGTGTTGCCGGTGGCGAAGTCCGGCCCCTCGATCCGGATGCGGATCCGCGATCCAGGTTCTGCCTCGGCCAGTGCCTGCTCGAACTGGTCGGGCGGAATGTCGGCAAAGCGGGGCGACACCTGATTGAGCCAAAAGTTCGGAACGAAGAGCGTGAACGCCACGAGAAGCAATGCCGCCGATTCGAGAAGGTTCGAGCGCGCGAGAAAATACCCCTGCGTCGCCGCCGCGAAGAGCAGCATGGCGAAGGTGGCGATCACGAAGACGAAGGCGGCATGCGCGACCCCCGAGGCCGTCGCTAGGTCCACACCGTAAAGGATCAGGGTCGGGTTGTAGATGAAGAGGAAGGGCAACGCGACGGTCCTGAGCGAATAGAAGAACGCCGTGAAGCCCGTCTTGATCGGATCTCCTCCCGACACCGCCGCAGCGGCGAATGAGGCAAGGCCCACGGGCGGCGTCACGTCCGCCATGATCCCAAAGTAGAACACGAAGAGATGCGCCGCGATGAGCGGGACGATCAGCCCCTCCTGCGCGCCGAGCGACACGACGACCGAGGCCATCAGGGACGAAACGACGATGTAGTTGGCCGTCGTCGGCAATCCCATTCCGAGCACGAGGCTGAAAAGCCCGACGAGCACGAGCATGACGATGAGGATGCCGCCCGACAGCGCCTCGACGAGAGAGGCGAGCTCGGTTCCGATAGGGGTACGCGTCACGGTGGCCACGATGATGCCCGCCGCCGCCGTGGCCACGCCGATCCCGATCATGTTGCGCGCGCCCGCGATGAGCCCGTCGAGAAGGTCCCACCCACCCTCGACCGTCGCGGCCCGGATCGACGATCCCTTGCGGAACATCGCCTTGAGGGGCTTCTGCGTGACGATGATGAACAGCATCAGCGCGGTCGCGAAGAACGCGGATCGTGCCGGGCTCTGCTGTTCGACCATCAGGAACCAGACGAGCACGATGATTGGCAGGACATAGTGAAGGCCCGTCTTCCAGACTTCGCCGACCTTCGGCAGCTTGACGATCTCGGCGTTAGGGTCGTCCATCTCGAGGTCTTCCTGCCGCGATGCGACATAGACCAGCGCGACGTACACGGCCGCCAGCGCGACCATCGTGATCGGCGTGGTGAGGGAGGGGACCACGGCATTGAGCCCGCCGATGATGTAGATGAGCGCGGTGAAGCCCGCCCCGAAGATCGCGAAGCCGAGGAAGAAGTTCAGCGCCATCCGACCGAGGGACGGACCTTCCCCGAGGGAGGGCATGTCCTTCTTCAGCGCCTCGAGATGCACGATGTAGACGAGCGCGATGTAGGAAATCACCGCCGGGATGAAGGCGTGCTTGATCACCTCCACGTAGGAGATCCCGATGAATTCGACCATCAGGAAGGCCGCGGCCCCCATGACGGGCGGCATGATCTGCCCGTTGACCGAGCTTGCGACCTCGACCGATCCGGCCTGTTCGGCGGTGAATCCCACCCGCTTCATGAGGGGAATGGTGAAGGTGCCGGTCGTGACGACGTTCGCGATCGAGGATCCGGAAATGACGCCCGTCATCGCCGACCCGACGACCGCCGCCTTGGCGGGGCCGCCGCGCAGATGGCCGAGCCCCGCGAAGGCGAGCTGGATGAAGTAGTTTCCGGCCCCCGCCTTGTCGAGAAGCGACCCGAACAGCACGAAGAGAAAGACGAACGCGGTCGAGACGCCCAGCGGAATGCCGAAGACACCTTGGGTGTCGAGCCACTGCGCGTTGACGATGCTGGTGAACGACAGCCCTTCATGCGCGATGATATCGGGGATCAGCCATCCCTGTCCGAAATAGGAATAGGCGAGGAAGATCGCGCCGACGATGGTCAGCGCGGGGCCCAGCGCGCGGCGCGACGCCTCGAGCAACAGGACGATGCCGATGCATCCGATCACGATCTGCGTCTGCGTGGGCAGGCCTGAGCGGGCGGTCTGTGCGAGGTAATCGGAATACCAGAAGACGTAGAGCGCAGTACCCGTCGCCACGATCCCGAGGACCCAGTCCACGATCGGCACCTTGTGGCGCGGGCTCGACTTCAGCGCGGGATAGCAGAGGAAGGCGAGAGCGAGCGCGAAGGCCAGGTGCACTGGCCGTGTCTGCGAGGAGTTCAGGACCGGGAAATACGCCCCGAACCAGAGCTGCGGCTGCGCGATCCAGAGCTGGAAGAGCGACCAGGTTAGAGCGAGCCCCCCGATCAGGAGTGCGACCGGCCTTTGCGTCGGCGTGCGCGCGCCGGCATCGGACGACGCGACGAGGTCCTGAAGCTCCTCGTCGGTGAATTTGCGGTCGCCGCTTGTGTCGTCGCTCATCTGCTGCCCCTCGTCTGCACCCGTTTACCTTAACGACAGTGTCAAGATCGCCTACCGCAAACTTGGGGAATCTCGGGGGACCGGCGCGCGGTGTCTCCGGAAAAACGCAACTGCCCGATCCTTGATCGCAGCGGATACAGGGGGCTCGTGTCGCGAAATCGAGATGGAGCCGATGCGACCATCATGCCGCCCTATGCGGCACCATGGGTCAGTCCTTGCACGTCATCGGGGTCACTGCCGGGAATTGCGCGCAGGGTGATCCGCCACGCATTCGGGACGCCTGCAGGCGCGGCCGGGGCTCGCCTGCAGGGAATGGCCCGCTTTCACGGGCCATGAATCGATCCTCAGTTCGCGCTTTCGCCGCTTTCCGAGGATCCGCCTTCCCGCAGGAGGCCCGCCTCCTCGAAATAGCGCTGGGCACCGGGGTGGAGCGGCGCGCTCAGCCCGTCATTGGCCATTTCCTCGGGGTCGAGATTGGCGAAGGCTGGGTGCAGCGACCGGAACTGATCGATGTTCTCGAACACGGCCTTCGTGACCTCGTAGACGACATCGTCGGACACGGCATCGGAAGTCACGAAAGTCGCACCTACGCCGAAGGTCTCGGTATCCTCGTCGTTGCCGCGATACATGCCGCCCGGAATGGTCGCGGTGCGGTAGTAGTTGTTCTCGTCCACCAGCTTCTGGACCTCGGGACCGTTCACGTCGACCAGGATCGAATCGCAAGCGGTCGTCGCCTCCTGGATCGATCCGGACGGGTGGCCGACCGAATATACCATCGCGTCGATGTTGTTGTCGCAGAGAGCCTGGCTCTGCTCGGCGGCCTGCAGTTCGGAGGCGAGCGCGAAGTCGGAGGTGGTCCAGCCCTTCGCATCCATCAGACGCTCCATCAGGACGCGCTGGCCAGATCCGGGGTTGCCGATGTTGACGCGCTTGCCCTGCAGGTCGTCGAACGTCTCGATGCCCGCTCCGGCGCGCGCGACGACGGTGAAGGGCTCTGGGTGGACGGAGAAGACCGCGCGCAGCCCCTCGAACGGCTCCTCGAACTGGCCCTCGCCGTTATAGGCCTGCGCCTGAACGTCGGATTGGGCGACGCCGAATTCCATCTCGCCCTGCCGGATGGCGTTCACGTTGAAGACCGATCCGCCCGTGCTCTCGACCGAACAGCGGATGCCGTGTTCGGACCGGCCGCGATTGACGAGCCGGCAGATCGCGCCGCCGGTCGGATAATAGACGCCCGTCACGCCGCCCGTTCCGATCGTGATGAAGTTCTCTTCCTGCGCGGATACCGGACCGGCCATGCCGACGGCGAGCGCCGCGATGGACAGATGTTTCATATAGGACATGGGATCTCCCTGCGTTTTCCTTGGCGGATGCCGGACCGGCGGCCGCCCCGCTGCAAGGATGCGCGCGCGGATCGCGTTGGACAAGGGGGCGACTGTGCGCATGGGCGACCGGGCAATATCTACAAGGCGAAGTTTTCCGTTAATCGTATGGAGAAGTCCGCGGCGTATGAGCGATCCCGGTTTGAAAGGGTGAGCGATGCGGCATGTGGTCCGGACGATGGATGGCGAAGTGCGGATCGGCGGGACCACCGAAGGGGTTCTGCGGTCAGTCGCGCGCGCTTGGCACGGCTTCGGATCTTTGCTCGGGGCCATCTTCGCCACGTCAAACGACGCCACCGCACGGCGTCAGCTTGCGACGAACTATTCCGAGCGTCTGACCGCACATCTCGCGGGCCTCGGCTTCTTGCTGGTCGCGGTGCTTTGCGGGGTCCGCGGCTGGGGGCTGTTGCCCTTCGCCCTCTTTTTCGTCGCGACCTTGGGGATCAACGTGTTCGAGGAACGGTATCTGGCCGTCCGGTCACGTGCCCACCTCGTGGGGAGCATAGCGCTCACGCTCGGGCAGTCGACCTGCGTGGCGCTGGCCAACTGGGCGTTCGTGGCGCAGGCGGGCGGGTTCGGTTTGATCGTCGCCGTCATCGTCACCGGGCTCTGGATCCAGACGGCGAGCAATGTCCGGACCGAGGACATGCGTTACTTCCTGGCCATGGTCGCGCCCATCTTCCCCGGCCTGGGCCTAGCCGTCGGCTATTCGCATGTCGAATTCGTCGATCCATCGATGATCCACTTGATGCTTCCGGTCCTGCTTCTGGGCTTTCTGACCAGCCTGAGGTCCGGATATGTCGCCCACAAGGCCAAGGTCGAGCTGACCGCGGCGCGCGATAGCGCTCGGGACGCGATACAGTCGAAGGACCGTTTCTTCGCCATGATCAGCCACGAGATCCGCACGCCGCTCAACGGCGTCATGGGGGCGGGCCAGATGATGGAAATCGAGGCCCGGACCGACCGCGAACATGAACGCGCCGCGATGATCCTGTCGTCCGGCACGGCCATGCGATCGCTGCTCGACGATCTTCTGGACCATGCGAAACTGGAAGCGGGACAGTTCGTGATCCGTCCCGCACCGATGGCGATCGCGCCGCTACTGAAGGTCGTCGCCACCCTCTTTGCCGATGTCGCCCAAGCGCATGGAACATCGATGCGGATCGAAGTCTCGCCGGATGTGCCATCGCATCTCGTCGGGGATGAGGTCCGCATTCGACAGATCGTCTCGAACCTCGTGTCGAACGCCGTCAAGCATACCGAAGGCGGTACCGTCACGCTCGCCGCGACGTGCTTCGACGGTGCAGGCGGGCCGATCCTGCGGATCACTGTCCGCGATACCGGTCATGGCATTCCGGTCGACGCGCTCGAGCGGGTCTTCGAGCCCTATCGCCAGCTCGACGATGCGGTCTCGGCCTCCGGTGCGGGCACGGGGCTCGGCCTTGCGATCGCCCGCGAACTGGCGCGGCTCATGGGGGGCGATCTCTCCGCCGCGTCGGTGCCGGGGCAGGGGGCGAGCTTCACGCTGACGCTGCCGCTCGTTCTGCCGGAGGAGGACGCGATCCCGCAAGCGCGTCCGCTCAAGGCCGAGATCCCCGCCGAGCGGTCGCTGCGCGTCCTCGTCGTCGACGACGCGCGGCTCAACCGGGCCATCGCCCGCACCTTCCTCGAGCTTGCGGGCATGGTGGTGCTGGAGGCCTCCCAGGGGGCCGAGGCGCTCGAGCTTCTGCGCGAGGAGGGCGCGGATATCGTCCTGACCGATCAGCACATGAGCGTGATGGGCGGCGTGGAACTGCTCTCCGAGATCAGATCGGACAATGCGTTGCGCGATCTTCCCGTCATCCTGCTGAGCGCCGCCGACGTCCCCGTGGAATGCGCGTTCGACGGATATCTGGCAAAGCCCATCAATCGTGCCGATCTCTACGCGACCATCGAGGCGGCGATGAAACGTCCGGTGCGGATCGCGGCCTGATCCCGCAACCCGCCCGCCAGGGGGCGCGACGGCCCGTCGCTGGTCTTTGCCGTGCCGTTCGACTATCCATCCGCCAAAGGGCCGGCCGTCTCCGGCCCGCCCGAGACGGAGCCCGCGAATGACCGCCCGCGCCGAGGATCAGAACCACCTGAGCGACCTGATCGCCTGCCCGCAATGCGATGCCCTCTACGAGGCGTACGAACCGGGAAACGGCGAGCGATTTCTCTGCAGGCGCTGTCATCACACGTTGATCGCGCCGCGTAACGGAGCCTTCGTGCACGTGGTGGCGCTTGCCGTGACGGTGATGATCCTGATGATCGGAGCGACCTTCTTTCCGTTCCTGGGGATCAATGCGCAGGGGATCACCAATCGCGCCTCGGTCTTCGACGCGGCGCTTGCCTTCCTCGACGGCGGATGGATGGTGGGCCTGTCTTTCGCGGTCGCGGCGCTCATCATTCTCATCCCGGTACTGCGAGCGGGGCTGGTGATCTACGTGATCGCGCCGCTCGCCCTCGGGCGGGCACCGTTGCACGGTGCGCGCAAGGCCTTTCGCTGGTCCGAGGACCTCCGCCCCTGGTCGATGGCCGAGATCTTCGTGATCGGCGTGGCGGTGGCGCTCGTGAAGGTCAGCGACCTCGCGCGCGTGGAATACGGACCCGCATTCTGGATGTTCGCGGGCCTCGTGGTGGTGATCGTCCTGCAGGACGCAACGATGTGCAGATGGACCATATGGAAGACGCTGGAAGACAGACGCCCCTGACCACCGCGCGGGACGAAGGACTGGTCGCCTGCCGTCGCTGCACGCGGGTCTGGCCCGTCGGCACCGCGAAATGCGACCGCTGCGGCACCGCGCTCAGATCGCGGGACCTGAGCTCGCTCCAACGGGTCTGGGCGTGGCTCGCGGTGGGGCTCATCTGCTACATTCCCGCCAACCTCTACCCCATGCTGCGCACCCGCGTGCTCTTCACCTCCTCGGAGGATACGATCATCGAGGGCGCGATGGAGCTCGCCGCACATGGCTCTCTCGGCGTCGCGGTCGTGATCCTGGTGGCGTCGGTGCTGATCCCGGTCGGCAAGTTCGTGGCGATCGGGTGGCTTGCCTATTCGGTCGCGAAACCACTTTCGATGGAGCCGCATAGGCGCCACAAACTCTATGAAATCGTGGAATTCATCGGCCGTTGGTCGATGATCGACGTGTTTGTCGTTGCGATCCTGTCCGCTCTGGTGCAGCTAAATTTCGCGGCCGCCATCAACCCCGGTCCCGCGGCGGTAACGTTCGCGCTGTCGGTGATCTTCACCATGCTCGCGGCCCAAAGCTTCGATCCGCGCATGATCTGGGACACGAACAGGGAAAGCCTTTCGCGATGACAGACGATCCTTCCAGCCAACGGTCCGCCGGGGCCGCGACGCCCGAACTGCGCACTGCGCGCCGTTCGGTACTGTCGCGCCTGTCGATCGTCTGGCTGGTTCCGGTCCTGGCGCTCGTGATCTCGCTCACTGTCGTGTGGCAGAACTACGCAGATCGTGGGCCCCTCATCACCGTGCTCTTCGACAACGCCTCCGGCGTCCGGGCCGAGGAGACGCAGTTGCGCTATCGCGACGTGGTGGTGGGCGTGGTCGAGGCCGTCCGCTTTTCCGAGGATCTGGATCAGGTTGCGGTCGAGATCCGCGTCGACAAGGAAATCGGCGATTACATCGACGACAGCGCGCAGTTCTGGGTGGTGAGCGCCGAAGTCTCGGCACAGGGCGTCGCAGGGCTCGATACGGTTCTGGGCGGTGTCTATATCGAGGGCGACTGGGACGGTGTCGCGGGCGAACCGAGGCATCTTTTCGAGGGCGTCAGCTCGGCACCGCTCGTGCGTTACGGCGAGCGTGGCGTCTCCTTCGAGCTTCGCGGCGACAGCGTCGAGGGGCTCTCCGAAGGCACCAAGATCTACTATCGCGGAATCGAGGTCGGCCAGATCGCGAACCTTCGTCTCGGGGGCGATTCGAGCTCTGTCGTCGCGGACGGATTCGTGCGCGAGCCCGAGGCGAGGCTCATCACCACATCGACGCGGTTCTGGGACACGTCCGGGTTCACCTTCAGCTTCGGGGCGCAGGGCGCGCGGCTCGACGTGGCCTCCATCGCCTCGCTCGTCTCAGGCGGGATCAGCTTCGCCACGACCGTCTCCGGCGGCGAAGAGGTCACTTCTGACACCGTATTCCGGCTCTACGAGGACGAGGAATCCGCGCGGGGCTCCGTGTTTGCCGATTCGCTCGCCGGCGATCCGGTGCTGTTCTCGATCGTGTTCGAGGATCAGATCCAGGGGCTCGAGGTCGGTGCCGATGTCGAGTTCGGCGGCGTCTCGGTCGGTCAGATCGACGCCCTGACCGGCCTCATCGACGAGGAACTCTTCGGTGACCGCGAGATCCGCCTGCTCGTCACGGTCGAGATCCAGCCCGGCAATCTCGGCCTCGAGGGCGATGCGGACGAGGAGGTCGTCTACGATTTCATGGATTTCGCCGTGCGCAGCGGTCTCCGCGCGCAGCTGCAGAGTGCATCGCTGCTCGGCGGATTGCAGATCGGGCTCGTCCAGCTCGACGAGGTCCAGACCGCGAGCCTCGACATGGATGCCGACCCGTATCCGCAGATCCCCTCGATCCCCGGCGACGTCTCGGATTTCGCCGATACCGCGCAGGGCGTCTTCAACCGGGTCAACAACCTGCCGATCGAGGAGGTGCTGAACAATGCCATCGCCCTCATGTCGAGCGCCAACGAGATCCTGAACGACGAGGGCGTCCGCGATACCCCCTCCGAGGTGCTGGGCATCCTGTCGGCCGTGCGCAGCCTCGTCGGGTCCGACGGCGTGCAGGGGCTGCCCGACCAGGCCAACGACCTGATGCTGACGCTGAACGACACGGCACAGACCCTTCAGGGCGTCGTGGTCGAACTGCAGGATGCAGGGGCGGTCACGCAGCTGGTGGCCGCGCTCGACGCGGCCGAGGATGCGGCCAACGCCGTGTTCGTCGCCGTCGACGATTTCCCCGCCACCCTCGCCGAGATCGAGACCGCGGTTCAGAGCCTCGACAGGCTCATCAATTCGGTGAACGACCTGCCGCTGCAATCCGTGGTGGAGGAGACCGAGGGCACGATCGCCGCGCTTCGGACGCTGCTGGCGGCCCCCGAGACGCAAGGCCTGACCGGCGATGTCTCGGCCCTCCTGACCGAGGTCGAGGGCCTCATCGCCGAAATCCGCGAGGCCGGTCTCGTCGAGACTGCCGAGGCGACCCTCGTCGATCTGCGCGCGACCGTTTCCAATCTCGCGACCGAGCTGAACCCGCTCCTCGCCGAGGCACGCACCGCGATCACCAGCGCGCGCAGCAGCATCGACGGGGTGCCCCAGCTCATCGAGGGGATCGACACGCTGTCGCGCGACCTCTCGACCTTCGTGAACGATCTCGGCACGCTCCCGCTGTCCGAAGTCGTGGCGAATGTCGATGATCTCATCGCGGGGATCGACTTGCTCGTCACCCGCGTTGAGACGCAGGCGCTTCCGGGTGAGGTTACCCAGACGCTCGCCGCCGCGCGGCAGGTCATGGCCGAGATCGTGGAGGGCGGCGTGCTCGATCAGGCGACGCAGACTCTCGCCACGACCGAGAACGCGGTGCAGGACCTCACGCTTCAGCTTCGCGGCGTGCTGAGCGAGGCCGAGCGTGCCGCAGGCTCCGTCGCCGTTGCCGCCGAAAGCGCGCCCGAAGTCGTCGCACGTGCCAACCGCATCGCCGAAGACCTCGAGGAGCTCACAAGCGAGGCCACCCAGATCCCGATCGAGGAACTGTCGGCCCGCATCTCGACACTCGTGACCTCGGCCAACGACCTCGTCGCCTCCCAAGACACCCAAAGGCTTCCCGGTGCGCTTGCGGACACGCTCGAAGAGGTCCAGCGCCTGCTGATCGAGGTGCAGGAAGGCGGCCTCGTCGAGAACGCGAACCAGACGCTCGCCTCGGCTGAGCAGGCGGCCGACGCGATCCGCCGTGCGTCCGACGAGCTTCCGACCCTTCTCGACAGCACCAACGCGCTGCTGGCGCGGACGCAGGCGGTGATCGCGGGGTACGAGGCCAACGGACCGCTGGGCGCGCAGGCGCGCAGCACCCTTCGCGAGGTTCAGGAGGCCGCATCCTCCATCGATTCGCTGGCGCGACAGATCGAACGCGCTCCCAATTCCCTTCTTTTCGGACGGTAATCGATGAAACGCCTGACCCTTGCCTTCGCTCTTCTCCTAAGCGCCTGTGGCGGAACGCAGTTGCGCTACGAACTGCCCGAAGTCGCCGAGACGGCGCAGATCCCTGTGAGCTACGGCTCGGTCGAGATCCGCGACGTCTCGCTGCCGACCTATGCGCAGCAGGACATCATCTATGTCGAGGACGAGGACGGTGCTCTCGTGGGCGATACGGACCTGCTCTGGGCGGATGACCCGCAGCGCGCCTTTACCGAGGGTCTCGCCTTCCGGCTGGCCGCGCTCACCCGGGCGCGCGTCGCCTCCGAGCCGTGGCCCTTCTACGAGAACCCCGATGCGCGGATCGAAGTGCGGTTCTCCCGTGCTCTGCCCGAGAATACCGGCCGCTACCGCATCGCGGGACAGTATTTCGTGGCTTCCGTCGATGGCGAGCGGCGCGACACCGCCCGCAGGTTCGACCTGAGCGCCCCGATCGTCACGCCGACCTCGCCGGCCATCGCGGCTGCCAAGGCCGAGGTGATCGATCAGCTCGCGCAGCTCATCGCCCGCGACGGGCTCTGATCAGCTGGGGCCACCCATGATTTCGGCCGCGATCGTATCGACGATGGGCGCGGCCGTTTCGACGGTCATGCCGGGTGCGAGACGCGGATCGTAGAGGATCTCGAGCATCTGCTCGTCCATGTTCGTCAGCAGCGCGAATTCCTCGTCGTCGTTGAAGATCGAGGGTCGCGCGGCCGACCAGTCGTTCGGCAGGCCCATACCTTGCGAGATTTCCTCGTGCAGGCACGACAGCCGCAGCAGGTCGGGATGCTCGGCCCGGACGATCGCGATCGCCCGCGTGTAACGACCGGTATCGCTCGGATCGAGCGCGAAGACCACGCAATAGCTCGACCGCGGCATCGCCACGACCGAGGAAAGCGCGGCGTTCGAAAGGCCGGGCACGAGCCTGCGAAGCTCCGGCCCGAGCGCAAGGCGTTCATCCTCGTGAAGCGTGAAGACCGTGAAATTCCCGTTCTCCGGCACCACCGATACGGGATGCCCGCTCGCCCGTCCGAGCCGGTTGGCGAGCGCCACGATCTCGTTGCGGTCGCGGGCCTTGACCGCGTCCGTGACGGAGGGGCCGAACCGCGTCTCGATCCGGATGGGTCCTTCCCAGCGATGCAGTCTGCTCGGCGTCTCGCGCTGGACCAGACGTCCCGAACTTGTGTCGTATTCCTGATAAAGGGCGACCCGCACGAAGGTCTCGGCCAGGCGTTCGGCGTCGTACGGGGTATCCGGGCCCCCGCCATCCTGCCGCAGCAGGCCCTGCGCGACGAGGCCGTTCTCGATCCGGCGGTAGTAATCCCTCAGCTCGGCGCGGTCGGCCGGCTCTATGACGGGTTCCGGAGGCGGCGCGGGGGCGGGGGCCTGTCGTGCCGGGCGCTCCACGGGGCGGGGCACCGGGTCGACCGGTCGGCCCCCACCGCAGGCCGCGAGCAAACCGAGGCCCAGGGCCAGCATTCCGAAAGGCGCAAGGCGCATGGCTATCCCCGCGGCATCTTCGGGTCGGACGCGTCCGAAAGCGTGGCCCGAAGCTCGGCCTCCATGCCGCGCAAATCGTCCTCGGCCGTGGCGCGCCGCGAGCGGCCCTCCTCGGCGATCGCGAGCGAATCCTCAATCGTCGCGATGAGTTCGGCATTGGCGGCCTTCACCGTCTCGATGTCGAAGACGCCGCGCTCCATCTCTTCCCGGACCTTCGTGTTCGACCGGCGAAGGTTCTTTGCGTTCGAGGTCAGGAGTTCGTTGGTCAGGTCGGTCGCCTCGCGGACCGCATCCGCTGCCTCCTCCGAGCGACGGATGGTGACGGCCTGCGCAAGCTGCGTCTCCCACAGGGGGACCGTGTTCACGAGGGTCGAGTTGATCTTGGCCACGAGCGACTTGTCGTTCTCCTGCACCAGCCGGATTGAGGGAAGAGACTGCATCGTCACCTGCCGGGTAAGCCGCAGATCGTGCACCCGGCGGTCCAGATCGTCACGCGCACCGCGCAGGTCGCGCAGCCTCTGCGCCGCGACCACATCGCCATGCGCATCACTCTCGGCCTCGAGTGCGGCGATCTCCTCCTCGTCGAGGCGGCGCAGCCGTTCTTCCCCGGCGGCGATATAGATTCCGATCTCGTCGTAGAAGGCGAGCGTCTTCTCGTAGAGCTTGTCGAGCGACTTGATGTCCTTCAGCAACTGATGCTCGTGCGTCTGGAGATTGTCCGCGATCTCGTCTATCTGGCTCTGGACCTCCTCGAAGCGGGCCTTGAACCGTGCAACCGGGGCGGCGCGGCGCGTCACCTTTTCCCAGAGCGTGCGCGTGCGCCGCAGGTCGAGCTCGGCCACCGAAAAGCCCCTGAGCGCGGCGACCATGGAACGCAGATTGTCGCCCGCGGGGCCCAGATCCTTGTTCTGCACGTCGGCCAGCATGCTCTGGCTGATCTTCTGCAATTCGGCCTGCGCGGCACTGCCGAAGCCGATGATGGATCCGCTGTCGTCCATGTCGATCTGCCGAAGCCGGGTTTCGATCGCGGCGCGCGTTTCGGGATCCGCGTCGCGATAGCTTACGGGGCCGGTGCCGGGCTCGGGCAGGGGGGCGCGATCCGTGTCGAGTTCGGGGGCGCGGGGCATCGTGCGGGCGGGCTTGGACATCGGGCTCTCCTAGCTCTCGTCCTCGTGGTGGAGCGTTTCGCGCGCCAGACGGTCGCGCAGCACCTCGATCTCGACATCGAGATCTGAGCGGTCGTCGAGAAGCATCGTTTCGGTTCGTCTGGCAAAGCCGGTTTCGAGATCGTCCAGCAACGCGACATAATCGGCGCGCGCGTCCTTGTCACGCCGTCTCGAATAGAGCGCCGCGAACTTCTCCGTCGCGTCGCGTGCGCCCAACAGGTAGACCCCGAGCCAGCGCCGCGCCCCAGACAATTCCCGCGGATCGGCCTCGACCAGACGAAAGAGCCTGCGGGCCGTCGCCGAAAATCCTTCGACCCGCGACGAGAGGCCGCGATCGCCCAGCGGCTCGATCAGACGCCGCATCTCGGCCAGATAGGCCTCCGCCTCGTCCACCGCGCGGGCGATGCGATCCGACTGGAACCTGTCGAGCCCGGGACCGCCCTTGTCGCGCATCGGATCGGGACCGAAGGCCAGAACGTGCAGGACGACTCCGAGGACCGCAAAGATGACCGCGGCGACCGGATCGCCACCCGCGAGCCCCGCCAGCGCAAGCCCCCCGCCGGTGATCCCCGCACCGAGCAGCTTGCGCGGCAATGTCGGCCGCCGTGCGACCGCGCGGGCGTCGTAGGCATCCTCGGCCCTGAGCCCCTCGCGGGTAAGCCAGGCGGCACCCATCAGCGCGCCGAAGGCCAGCAGGTTCAGGAACAGGCCCATAGGGTCCGATCCGAAGGCACGGAAGACCAGCGGTACCGGCGCGATGAAGAGCGCGTTGACCCGCGCGCCCACGCGACTGCGTCGCCGTCCGCGCCACGTGCCGCGTGTTTCGTCGCTCATGATGCCTCCGGTCCGGTCATGCGCCGCCCCAGAGCGAGACGTAGAAGATCAGCGCGACGAGGATCAGGAAGGATGTCTTACGCATCAGGGCGTCTCCGGGCTCGGATCTCTGGGCAAATGTACCGGTCCTGCTCGCGATCCTGCGCCAGAGCGATTCGGCCCCGACGATGAGCGCCCAGAGGGCCAATACGATCGCGGCCACCAGAACCAGTCTCGCCATGACGCATGCACCTCCCTCGTCGCGGGCGAATGTCTCGCGCGCGAAACATTTCTGCGCGCCGGGCCCGATCATCCATCCAGATAAGTCGGCGCGCCGGAATTTTTAGGGCGGACGGCTAGGCTGTGCCGTCGCGCCTGCGCCGCTGGCGTTTGGGCTTGGGCTTCGCCTCGCCCTCATTTCCGAGCCCGAGCTGGTCGCGCAGCACGCGCGGTTTCACCTCCTCGACCATGCCGGGCTTCAGATCGCCGAGCCTGAACGGCCCGTAGGAGACCCGGATCAGCCGGTTGACCGGCAGCCCCACCTCGTCCATCGCACGGCGGATCTCGCGGTTCTTTCCCTCGCGAAGAGCGACCGTTGCCCAGGCATTGGCCCCCTGCTGCCGATCGAGCGAGACGGTCATCGGCTGGAACCGTTCCCCGTCGATCACGAGGCCGCGGCGCAGCGGGGCGAAATCCTCGTCCTTCGGACTTCCCTTCAGGCGCACGCGATATTTCCGGAGCCATCCGGTCGACGGCAACTCCAGCCGGCGTTTGAGCTCGCCGTCATTGGTCAGGAGGAGCAGTCCCTCGGATGCGATATCGAGCCGCCCCACGCTGAGGACCCGGGGCATTTCCTCGGGCAGCGCGTCGAAGACTGTGCGGCGCCCCTTCTCGTCGCGCTCGGTCGTCACGAGGCCTTCGGGCTTGTGATAGAGCCAGAGGCGCGGCGGTTCAGGCGCGTCGATGGGGGTGCCGTCGACCTCGATCCGGTCGGTTGGCGTGACGTTGAGCGCCGGGCTCGAGATCGCCTTGCCGTTCACGCGCACGCGGCCGTCGGCGATCAGTGTCTCGGCCACGCGCCGCGAGGCGCGGCCCGAACGGGCGATGACCTTGGCGATACGTTCGCCGGGGGGTGTCGTGGGGCTTGCCATGTCCCCCGCATATGGCGATCACCCCTCCATGCAAAGTCCCTTTCGTTCCTTCATGGATCTGGCACTGGCCGAGGCCCGTGCGGCGGCCGCCCGGGGGGAGGTCCCCGTCGGGGCTGTCGTGGTGGGTCCGGACGGTACGATTCTCGGCGCGGCGGGCAACGAGACGCGGGCGCTCCGCGACCCCTCGGCCCATGCCGAGGTTCAGGCGATCCGCGCGGCCTGTGTCACTTCGGGGGCCGAACGGCTTCCGGGATGCGACCTCTACGTCACGCTGGAGCCTTGCGCCGCCTGCGCGGGCGTTATCGCCGCGGCGCGGATCGCGCGGCTCTATTACGGTGCGGCGGACCCGAAATCGGGCGGCGTGGCGCAGGGCGCACGGGTCTTTTCGCACCCTCAGACCCATCACGCGCCGGAAATCTACGACGGGATCGCTGCGCCCGAGGCGGAAGCGCTGCTGCGCGGGTTCTTTCGCGAGCGTCGCTAGGCGCCGACGATCTGCGGTGCCTCGCCGAAGATGCCCTCGAAGTTGCGAAAGAGCGCGACGTCGAGATCGGCCATCGTCACCGGCAGGCCCAGATCGACAAGGGAAGTGACCCCGTGATCGCTGATCCCGCAGGGGACGATCCCGTCGAAATGGCCCAGATCCGGCTCCACGTTGATCGAAATGCCGTGAAAGCTCACCCATTTCGTGAGCTTGACGCCGATCGCGGCGATCTTGTCCTCGGCCGGCGCGCCGGAGGGGGCAGGGGGCCGTTCGGGCCGGACGACCCAGACGCCCACGCGTCCCGGCCGCAACTCGCCCGTCACGCCGAACTCGGCAAGCGTCGCGATCACCCAGGCTTCGAGCTGTCCCACGAATCGCCGGACGTCGCGGCCCCGCGCGCCCACATCGACCATGACGTAGACGACGCGCTGACCCGGCCCGTGATAGGTATATTGCCCGCCACGTCGCACCTGATGCACGGGAAAGCGGTCCGGCTCGCGCAGATCCTCCACTTTCGCCGAGGTGCCCGCCGTATAGAGCGGCGGATGTTCGAGCAGCCAGATCCGTTCGGCCGCGCGCCCCTCGCGGATCGCCGCCGCCCGACTTTCCATTTCCGACAGGGCGTCCTCGTAGGCGACCGGATCGGGGGAAACCTTCCATTCGACCATGTCGCCTGTTCCTCGCCGGATGCCTGCGTTCGCCGCCGCTTTTACAAGGCGGGCGAACCCTCCGCCAGAGCTGCGAAAAGATTTGGGAAAACCCCCTTCACAAGCCCAATCCGTTTCGCTAAGTAGCCGCCACCCGAGCGCGAGAGATGCGGTTGTGGCGGAATGGTAGACGCGCAGCGTTGAGGTCGCTGTGGGGTAACACCCGTGGAAGTTCGAGTCTTCTCAACCGCACCATCTCTCCGCTCGGGTCTCAACTCCCCCATGTCATTCTGAAATGATCGTCTCGGCGATCGCGGGAAAGTCGCTCCAATCGTCGAACGCCGCGCGATTGGGCAGCCCCTCGGGTGCGGTCTTGCGGTAGCCCCTCGTGAAGAGCGCGAAGGGCATCCCCGCGTTCTCGGCCGTTTCGCAATCCGTTTCGCTGTCTCCGACATAAAGGCAGTGCTCGGCCCCGAGCGCACTCATCGCCATGCGCAGGGGCGCGGGGTCGGGTTTCTTCACGGCAAGGCTGTCGCCGCCGATCACCGCGTCGAGCCGCCGCGCCAGGTCGAAATGCTCCAGAACGTACTGCGTCGCGGCGATCGGCTTGTTCGTGCAGAGCCCGAGCCGGTGCCCCCGCGCCCGAACCGCATCGAGCGCCTCGAACGCCTGATCGTAGGGCTGCGTCAGCTCGACCGCGTTTTCATAGCGGGCGAGGAAGCGTTCGAGAACCTCGTCCCGTGCGTCCGGCGGCACATCCAGCGCGTCGCATGCGCGGCGTACCAGAACCGGCGCGCCGCGTCCGATGAAGCCGCGCACCCGTTCGAGGGAAAGCTCCGGCACGCCGAGCGGCCCAAGCGCCCGGTTGAGCGTCGCATGAATGTCGGGTGCTGAATCGATCAGCGTTCCGTCCAGATCGAAGATGATGGTGCCCATTCGCGCCCTTCCGTTCACGGTCCGCCTCGAATGTCCGCATGGCGGGCGAAGCGCCCGCAGATCGCGTGGCTCCCGTAGGGGAAACGCGAAAAACTGCGCGACTTGCTTGCATTGTGGTCGGTCGATGAGTTTAGTTCTGCTCAAGGTCGCGACAATGACGGCCACCTAAAGGGAGATGATCTGTTGCCAGAGGGCAAGAGCAATCAGGCGTTCGTCGAGTTCGAACGTGTGCAAAAGAGCTATGATGGCGAGACTCTCGTCGTCAAGGATCTGAACCTGTCGATCGGCCGGGGCGAGTTCCTGACCATGCTCGGGCCCTCGGGGTCGGGAAAGACCACCTGCCTCATGATGCTCGCGGGCTTCGAGACCGCCACGCATGGCGAGATCCGGCTCGACGGGGCCGAGATCAACGACATCCCGCCCCACAAGCGCGGCATCGGGATGGTGTTCCAGAACTACGCGCTCTTCCCTCACATGACGGTGGCCGAGAACCTCGCCTTCCCTCTCGAAGTGCGGAAGATCGGCAAGTCCGAGCGGGAAGAAAAGATCAAGCGCGCCCTCGACATGGTCCAGATGGGCGATTTCGGCGGCCGCCGTCCGGCGCAACTTTCGGGCGGACAGCAGCAGCGGATCGCGCTGGCGCGGGCCCTTGTGTTCGAACCGGAGCTCGTGCTGATGGACGAGCCGCTCGGCGCGCTTGACAAGCAGCTTCGCGAGACGCTGCAATTCGAGATCACGCGTCTCGCCCACGATCTGGGCATCACGGTCGTCTACGTCACGCACGACCAGACTGAGGCCCTGACCATGTCGGATCGCGTGGCGGTCTTCGACGACGGGCGGATCCAGCAGCTGGCCTCGCCGGACGCGCTCTACGAGCAGCCGCAGAACAGCTTCGTCGCGCAGTTCATCGGTGAGAACAACACGTTGCTCGGCAAGGTCGTCTCGCTCGAGAACGGGCGCTGCGTCGTGCGGCTGGATGCGAGCGGAGAGGAAATCGACGCCGTTCCGGTCAACGTGAACAAGGTCGGTGACAGGACGCTCGTCTCGATCCGGCCCGAGCGGGTCGAGTTCGACCCCGATTGGGGTGAACGGGCCCTGACGCTCGATGCCGAGGTGCTCGAATTCATCTACATGGGCGATGTCTTCCGGACCCGCCTGAAGGTTGCCGGGCGGGACGACTTCATCGTCAAGACGCGCAACCGCGCGGACCAGACCCGGCTGAAGCCCGGTCAGAAGGTCAAGATCGGCTGGTTGCCGGAGGATTGTCGCGCGCTTGATCCATGATGCTGCGCGCAACGCGATCCGGGCAACCGACCCGGACGGCGGTGAACACCGCGAAGGCAAGAAAAAACAAGGAGATAAAGACGTGAAACTGAAAACGATCATGATGAGTTCGGCAGCGTTCGCCGTTGCCGCCACAGGTGCTCTGGCACAGTCCGAGACCCCCGACAGCCCCGTCGCAGGCGAGCCGATGTCCAACGAGATGACGATCGTCTCCTGGGGCGGTGCCTATCAGGAGAGCCAACTCAAGGCCTATGTCGAGCCCTATCTCGAGATGCATCCCGATGTGACCGTCACCTGGGACGAAAGCTCCGCCGAGGCGGTGGCCGGCATGCGCGCACAGGCCGAAGCCAACAACATCACCTGGGATCTCGTCGACGTGACCGCCGCCGACGCGATGCGCCTCTGCGACGAGGGCCTCGCGATGGAGGTCGACATGGACGATCTCGCGGCCCCCGCGCCGGACGGCACGTCCGCCAGCGAGGATTTCGGCGACGAGATGCTTGTCAGCGACTGCTTCATCCCGCAGATCGCCTATTCCTACACGTTCGGCTATCGCAACGACGTCGAGGCCTGGAACGGCCAGGAACCGACGGAGATCTGCGATGTCTTCGACCTCGAGACCTTCCCCGGCCAGCGCAGCCTCGAGCGGCGTCCTCACAATAACATGGAATGGGCCCTGATCTGCGACGGCGTCGCGATGGACGAGGTCTACGACGTGCTCGAGACCGATGAAGGCCAGCAGCGCGCCTTCGACAAGCTCGACACGATCAAGGACGACACCGTGTGGTGGACCGCCGGTGCCGATACGCCGCAGCTTCTGGCCGACGGCGAGGTGGTTTTCGGTTCGACCTACAACGGTCGCCTCTTCAGCCTCATCGCCGAGCAGGATCAGCCGGTCAGCATGATGTGGGATGCGCAATCCTACGATCTCGACGGCTGGATCATTCCCGAAGGCCTCGCCGAAGAGGACCTGAACCGCGTGAAGGACTTCCTGTGGTTCGCGACCGACACGCAGCGTCTCGCTGATCAGGCGAAGTACATCAGCTACGGTCCGGCCCGCTCCTCGTCGGCTCCGCTGGTCGGTCAGCATGCCGAGCTCGGCATCGACATGGCCCCGCACATGCCGACCAACCCTGACAACGCGTCGAACGCCTTCGTGCAGAACTACGAATGGTGGGCGGATTACCGCGACGATCTCGACGCCAAGTTCCAGGCCTGGCTCGCCCAGTAATCGAACCTTCGGGAGGGCGCGCCCTTGCGCGCCCTCCGATCCTGCGGGGCCAGAACCGGCCCCGCCTATCCGCTGAAAATTTAACGCCGTCAGGGAGGCAATCATGCCCAAGGGTTATATCGTCGGTCATATCAAGGTGACGGATCCGGACGGCTATCCCGAATATGTCCGTCGCGACACCCCCGTGCTCGAGAAGCACGGCGCGCGCTTCATCGTGCGGGGCGGCCAGTCCGAGACGCCCGAGGGCGAGGAGATGGGCCGTCACGTCGTGATCGAATTCGACAGCTACGAGGCCGCCAAGGCTGCCTACAACGACCCCGAATACCAGGAAGTCGCCGATATCCGCCGGCGCTGCGCCGAAAGCACCATCATTCTCGTCGAGGGGACCTGAACCATGACGCGGTCGAGCGCCACGGGGCCCGACGCCTTTACCGGCGCGACCCCCGACAACGCGTTGCGGGACGCCGACCGCGCCGAGATGGTCGCCGCCGACGGCACGCCGCTGAAGCGATCGCTCAACCGCGCATTGCGCGCTCAGAAATTGCGGGCGCTGGCACTGATCGCGCCGCTGCTCATCTTCGTCCTGGTGACCTTCGTGGCACCGATCGTCGACATGCTGTTCCGCTCGGTCGAGAACGACATCGTGAGCGAGAACCTGCCCCGTACCGTGCAGGCCCTCCAGGATTGGGACGGTACCGGCACCCCCGACGAGGAGGCGTTCCGCGCGCTCGGGGCCGATTTCGTCGTGGCGAGCGAACGGCGCAACCACACACGCGTCGGCAGCCGTCTCAACTACGAGACGACGGGCATCTCCTCGCTGTTCCGGCAGACGGGCCGCGATGTCGACGAGATCGGAGAGATCTACACCGACCAGTTCGTCGAGCTGAACGAGGCGTGGGAAGACCCCGCGACCTGGATGACGCTGATGGCGTCCGAGGACTGGCTCGACGAACGTGAGGACTGGCTCGCCGCCGAGGCCGAGGCCGAAGCCGCGCAGGAGGCCGCCGAGACCCGCGACGAGCGGCGCGCCCTGCGGTTCGAGGATCCCGAGCCGGCCTTCGAGCTCAGCGACCTTGCGACCGATGCCCTGCCGCGCACCGCCGCGATCTACGACGATTTCGCACGTGTCATCCAGGTCGAGGACGAGGACAGCCCGGCCGAGGAGGAACCCTGGAACATCGTGTACCAGGCTCTCTACGAGGATCTTTCGGCCGGTCGGGGCGAGGGATACGAGGGCGAGGCTGCATCCCTGCTCTCGGCCGCGCGCGAAGCCGTGCCGGGATTCGAGACGATGTCCGTGCGCGATTTCTTCCTGGAGGAGATCGACGAGGATTGGGCGGATCCGGAAATCTGGGGAACGATCAAGGCGTTCTCCGATCCCTATACGGCAGGTTACTTCCTGACCGCGGTCGATCTGCGACTGACGCCCGACGGGATCGAACGTCAGCCGGAAGGCCAGCAGATCTACATCCTGCTCTTCGAGCGGACGCTCTTCATGTCGCTCATGATCATGGGAAGCTGCGTGCTGCTCGGCTATCCGATCGCGTTTCTTCTCTCGAACCTGCCGATGCGGACGTCGAACCTTCTCCTGATCCTCGTGCTGCTGCCGTTCTGGACCTCGCTTCTGGTGCGCACGAGCGCGTGGAAGGTGCTGTTGCAACAGCAAGGCGTCATCAACGACATTCTCGTCTGG
Source organism: Palleronia sp. LCG004 (assembly GCF_032931615.1). Lineage (NCBI taxonomy): Bacteria > Pseudomonadati > Pseudomonadota > Alphaproteobacteria > Rhodobacterales > Roseobacteraceae > Palleronia > Palleronia sp. LCG004. The sequence continues at coordinate 2,284,730 of NZ_CP136759.1, read as the reverse complement.
CTCGGCGTGATCTCGAATGCGGGGCGGCTCGCGCTCATCAACAATCAGACGGGCACGATCATCGCGATGACGCATATCCTGCTGCCCTTCATGATCCTGCCGCTCTACTCCGTGATGAAGACGATCCCGCCGCATTACGTACGCGCCGCGAAATCGCTCGGCGCGACGAACTGGACGGCATTCTGGCGGGTCTACTTCCCGCAATCGGTGCCGGGGATCGGCGCGGGCTGCATCCTCGTGTTCATCCTGTCGATCGGCTACTACATCACGCCCGAACTCGTCGGTGGAACGACCGGCACGTTCATCTCGAACCGGATCGCGTATCATATCTCGACATCGTTGAACTGGGGGCTGGCCGCCGCGCTCGGAACGATCCTGCTGGTCGTGGTGCTGGTGCTCTACTACCTCTACGACCGGCTCGTCGGGATCGACAACGTGAGCCTCGGATAAGGAGACGCACCGATGGAACTGCCTCCCTATGCGACGCCGGGCCAGAAGCTCTGGTTCTACACCTTCCGGGTGATCTGCGGGCTGATCTTCTTCTTCCTGATCGCCCCGATCGTCACGATCATCCCGCTGTCGTTCAATGCCGAGAACTTCTTCACGTTCACACCGGGCATGCTCGCCTTCGATTCCGAGGCGTATTCGCTGCGTCATTACCGCGACTTCTTCCAGAACGCCCAATGGCAGGCCGCGCTCTGGAACTCGGTCAAGATCGCGCCGGCGGCGACCATCCTGTCGGTGGCGCTCGGCACCCTCGCCGCCGTTGGCCTGTCGCAGAGCCACGTGCCCGCACGCCGTGCGATCATGGCGATCCTCATCTCGCCCATGATCGTGCCGCTCATCATCTCGGCTGCGGGGATGTATTTCTTCTACAGCCGGATCGGTCTGCAGGGGACCTATATCGGTGTCGTCCTGGCCCATGCCGCGCTCGGCATTCCCTTCGTCATCATCACGGTGACGGCGACGCTCGTGGGGTTCGACCGCTCGCTGACGCGGGCCTCGGCCAATCTCGGGGCAGGGCCGGTGCGCACATTCTTCAAGGTGCAGATGCCCCTCATCCTGCCCGGGGTCGTGTCGGGCGGTCTCTTCGCCTTCATCACCTCCTTCGACGAGGTGGTCGTCGTGATCTTCGTCGGCTCGGCCGAGCAGAAGACCCTGCCATGGCAGATGTTCATCGGTCTGCGAGAGCAGATTTCGCCGACGATCCTCGCGGTGGCCTCGATCCTCGTCGCGATCTCGATCGCCCTCCTGACGACGGTCGAATTGTTGCGCCGCCGGTCGGAGAGGATGCGCGGGATGAGCCCCGGCTAGGGCAGGATCACGAGCCACGCCCAGACGCTGACGATCGAGACGACCGTCCCGACCAGCACGCCCGACGCGGCGGTGCGCTGTGCCGCGCCGTAGATATTCGCGAAGATGTACGTGTTGACGCCGGGGGCCATGGCGGCGGTGATCACCGCCGCGCGCAGCGGCACGGTGCCGAGGCCGATCGCCGAGCCGATCAGGTATGTCACCCCCGGATGCAGCACGAGAGAGCAGAAGCATACGAGCCCGATGAGCTTCAGATCGCCCTCGGGCTTGTAGCGGAAGAGAATGCCGCCCAGCCCGAAGAGCGCTGCGGGCAGCGCGGCCCGGATCATCATCTGCAACGCATCGTCGAGAATCCGCGGGATCGTCAGGCCGGTGAGGTTGACGACGAAGCCGAGTGCAATCCCGATGACGAGCGAGTTGTTGAACATCGCACGCGTGACCTTCGCCGGAAGCCCCGCCAGCGATTGCCCACGCGCCCGGACGAGCTCCATCACCGTGACGCCCAGCAGATAGCAGAAGGGCGCATGCACGGCGATGATCGCATAGTTGAACCGCAGGCTGTCGCTTCCGAAGGCGCGCTCGGCGATTGGCAGCCCGAGCAGGACGGAGTTCGAGAACAGGCCGCAGAAGCCGATCGCGACCGAATCCTCCCAGTTGCGGCCGAAGGCACGCGCCCCGACGATCCCGGTCGCGAAACCCGCGACCGCGCCGACATAGAAGGGGACGAGGATATCCAGGCTGAACTCGTCGCCGAGGTCGATCGTCGCGATCGCCTGGAAAAGCAGGCAGGGAATGGCGAAGCCTTGCGTGAAGGCCATGAGCCCGTCGACCGCGCTGTCGGCGAAAAGCCCGCGCCATGTCGCCACGTAGCCCGCCGTGATCAGGATGAAGACGGGCAGGACGACGTCGACGAGCGCGCTCATTCCCCGGGGCTCAGGATCATGCCGTCGAAGGCGGGCTCCACATTCGGGGGGGTCTCGGCGCGGACCGTCTCGAAATCGAGATCGACATGCATGTTGGTCAGAACGGCTCGCCGGGGGGCGGCGCGTGCAATCCAGCCGAGCGTGTTGTCGAGATGCGAATGGCTGGGATGCGGCGAGCGACGCAGCGCATCCACGATCCAGATGTCGAGATCGCCGAGCGCGGCCCAGCCATCCGCCCCGATTTCCGAGACGTCGGGAAGATAGGCCACGTCACCGACGCGAAAGCCCAGCGCAGTGATCGCGCCATGGGTCACGGGAAACGGCGTGAGCGTGACCGTACCGCCGGCCCCGGTGACCTCGACGGGCCCGTCGATGAGATTGAGATCTAGGATCGGCGGATAGCTCGACCCGGGCGGTGTCCGGAACGCGTATCCGAAGCGCGCGGTGAGGCTGTCGCTCGTGGGGCCGTCCGCCCAGACGGGCAGTTTGCGACGGGTGTTGAAGACGACCATGCGCAGGTCGTCGATCCCGTGACAGTGATCGGCATGGGGGTGCGTGAAGACCACCCCGTCGAGCTCTCCCACGCCCGCGTCGAGCAGTTGCGCGCGCAGATCCGGCGAGGCATCGATCAGGACCCGCGTGGTGCCCCCCGCCCCCGTCCGCTCGACCAGGATCGAGCAGCGGCGACGATGGTTCTTGCGATTGTCGGGGTCGCATTCGCCCCAGATCCCGCCGAGCCGTGGCACGCCACCCGACGAGCCGCAGCCGAGGATGGTGAAGCGCAGATCGCTCATTCGGGTTTCCAGGCGGCGGCCTTGGCGAACAGGCGCTCGAAATTCGACTCGGTCAAGGCGGCGAATTCCGCATAGTCGAGCCCGAGCGCCTCGGCCCCCTTGCGGGCGGTATGCGCGGTATAGCCCGGCTCGTTCCGCTTCCCGCGATGGGGCGGGGGGGCGAGATAGGGGCTGTCGGTCTCCACGAGGATCCGGTCGCGCGGCGCGGCGGCGAAGATCTCGCGCAGCGCGCCACTCTTCGGGAAGGCCGCGATGCCCGACATCGAGAGATAGAAGCCGAGCCCGAGCGCCGCCTCGGCCAAGGCCGCGCTTGAGGAAAAGCAGTGCATGACGCAGCCATAGGCCCCGGCGCGGTGTTCTTCCGTCAGGATCCGGGCCATGTCCTCGTCCGCGTCGCGCGCATGGATGATGAGCGGCAGACCTGTGCGCCGCGCCGCCTCGATATGGAGGCGCAGGCTTTCCTGCTGAACCTCGGCGCTGTCGGCGGTGTAATGGTAGTCGAGCCCGGTCTCGCCGATGCCGACCATCTTCGGATGCTCGGCCAGCGCCTCGAGTTCCTCCACGCGCGCCATGGGTTCGGACGCCGCGCTCATCGGATGGGTTCCGGCGGCCCAGAAGACGGGCGCATGCGCCTCGGCTATGGCGCGAACCTCGGGGGCCTGCCGCAGCTTGGTGCAGATCGTGACCATCCGCGCCACGCCCATCTCGGCCGCGCGGGCGACGATCTCGGCGCGTTCGCCCTCGAAATCCGGAAAGTCCAGATGGCAATGGCTGTCGGTTATCCTGGGTGTCATGGCGGCCCCGATGATCCGGACCTAACGCGAGAGGATGTCGCGGCCCGTGTCGTTGATGCTCGCCCCCGTATCGAGGATGAGGGCGGAGGGGTCAAGGTTGACCCGCCGCCCCTGATCGAGCCGGGCGATCGCGGCCTGATGAAGCGCCGCCCAGCGGCGCGCCGCCTCCACGTCGGGGGCGAGCCGCGCGAGGAGTTGCGCCTCGCCGCGCGCGGCCTCGGATTGGGGCGGGGCACCTGCGCCATGGCGGGCGAGCCGCGAGAGCATGAGTTCGATCAGCCGGACGAGGATATCCATCCGCGTCTGTCCCGCCGCGACCGTGATCCCGTTCGTCAACGAAAGGAGCGCCTGACGGTCCATGTCCGGGCAGCTCTCGAACAGCTTCACGAGACGCGCATAGGTCGCGGGGCCATCCTCGTTCAGAAGCCGGGCGGCCTCCCCCACCGACCCCGAGGCGAGTTCGGCAAGGACGAGCGCCGGAACCTCGGTCGAGAGGCCCGCCCGTTCGAGGGCCGAGGCCAGATCGTCGGGCGCGAGGGGCCGGCAGGCTAGCGTCCGGCACCGAGAGCGGATCGTCGGAAGCAGCGTCGCGGGCGCATGGCTGACGAGCAGGAAGGTCGTGAGCGCCGGAGGCTCCTCCAGCAGTTTGAGAAGTGCGTTCGCGGCCGGCACGTTCATCTGGTCGGCACTGTCGATCACGACGACCCGGCGTCCGCCATCCGCCGCGCTGAGATGCAGGAAATCCCTGAGCTTCCGGGACTGGTCCACCGTGATGTCGCGTCTGGGTGTGCCGGTCGACGGATTGACGCCCGGCCGCATGAGGAAGAGCCGCGGCTCGCCCAGGGCGGCGACGCGATGGACGACCGGATGATCCTCGGGCGTATCGAGGCTCGAAGCCGGCTCCGCCCCGAACATGCCGTCGGCCGCGGGTTGCGACAGCAGAAACCGCGCCATGCGCCAGGCGAGCGTGGCCTTGCCCACCCCGCGCGGCCCAGTGAGAAGCCACGCATGATGCAGCGTGTCCGAATTGTAGGCCGCGAGGAACGCCACCTCTGCCTCGGACTGGCCATAGAGGGCCCGGGTAAGGCGCGGATGCGCGACACCCTCGACCCGATCCGGTTCGTATTGCGTCTCCTCGCTCATGGCAGCGACGCGAGAATGCGGGCCGCGACCTCGTCCTCGGAAGCATCTCCGTCGATCACGGCGATGCGCTCGGGAAATTCCCGGGCGAGTGCGAGGAAGCCCGCGCGCATCTTCGCCTGAAGCTCTGTCCCGAAGCTCTCGAACCGCTCCTCGGGTCCTGCCCGCCCGAGCGCCCGGGCAAGGCCCCTTTCGGGATCCATGTCGATCAGGAAGGTGCGGTCCGGCTCGGTTCCGATCATCGCCTCGTGGAGCGCATCGACATGCGCGCGAAGATCCCCGCGCGACAGGCCTTGGTACATCCGCGTACTGTCGGCAAAGCGATCGCAGATCACGACGGCCCCGCGATCGAGCGCGGGCCGGATCGTGCGTTCCAGATGATCGCGTCGTGCCGCCGTGAAGAGCAGGAGCTCGGTCTCGGCCGACCAGCGATCAACCGTTCCTTCGAGCAGCAGGCGGCGGATCTCCTCGGCACCGGGCGATCCGCCGGGCTCGCGGGTGAGGATGATCTCGCGACCATGTCCGCGCAGGTGTTCGGCCAGACGGCGCGCCTGCGTGGACTTGCCGGATCCGTCGATACCCTCGAAACTCAGGAAAAGGCCGTCAGGCATCACTCCGCGCGGGCGGCGCCGGCGGCTCCGATCGCCTGGTCGAGCAGGACACCCGCCGCGGTCTTGAGCCGCGGCACGAAGCCCGCCGCCGCGACGGCGCGATCGGCCAGGAGCGGGATCTCGGAATCGGGCAGGCCATCCACCCGGATGACGAGCGACCCGAGTTCCTGACCATCCTCGATCGGAGCCTCGATCGGACCCGTGAAATGCGCCTCTGCGACGATGCTGTCCTGCGAGAGGGCGGGGACCAGCATCTTCGCGCCGTCGCGCGTCACCAATCCCACCTCGTTCGTCTGCCCGAGCCAGACATCCGCCGTCGCGACGGCCTGCCCCTGCGAGACGATCTGGCGCTCGACGAACTGGCGGAAGGCCCAGTTCACGATGCGCTCGGCTTCCTCGGCGCGTTCGTTGGTCGAGGAAAGTCCGCTGATGACGAAGACGATCCGACGATCCCCCTGGGCCGCCGACCCGACGAGACCGTATCCCGCCTCCTGCGTGTGCCCGGTCTTGAGCCCGTCGGCCCCGATGCCGAGCCCCAGAAGCGGATTTCGGTTGTTGTGATTGGCCGGAACCCGTCCGTCGAAGGCGAAACTCTCTTGCGAGAAATAGCCGTAATATTCGGGAAACTCGGTGATCAGATGCGTGGCCAGCACGCCCAGATCGTGCATCGACATGCGATGCCGGGGATCCGGCCAGCCGGAGGCGTTGGCGAAGGTCGACTGCGTCATGCCGATCTCCTGGCCGCGCTGCGTCATCATCGTCGCGAAGGCCTCCTCGCTTCCGGCAAGGCCCTCGGCCACCACCACGCAGGCATCGTTGCCCGATTGCACGATGATCCCCTGGATCAGTTCCTCGACCGTCGGACGGTCGGCCTCGGTCAGATACATGGACGATCCGCCGAGGGAGGTCGCGCGCGAGCTTACGCCGAACCGCGTATCCATGCTGACGCGTCCGTCGCGCAGCGCGTCGAACAGCATGTAGAGCGTCATGAGCTTCGACATGGAGGCGGGCGGAAGCGGCACGTCGGACTGCTTTTCCATCAGCACCGTTTCGGTTCCGACGTCATAGACGTAGGCCGAGCTGGCGCTCGTATCGAATTGCGCCTGCGCCGATCCGGCCGTCGCCACGGCCAGGATCGCCAGAGCCAGTCTCATGATCGTCATCTGAGCGTCCCCTTGGTCCTCGTCTCGGTCCCGACCCTATGGCCTATCGCCGCGCTGAGGAAGAGGCATCCCCCACCCAGCGCGCCATCACATTCGCGAGACATCCGTCTTGTCTCAGCTCCCCTCGACCTCTTCGGCGGGCGCGTCCGCGATGTCGTCCGGCGCGCCTTCCGGCCTGTCCCCGGCGGGTGCCGGGCGCAATGCCGTCACGTCGAGCGTCGCGGGCGCACCTGCCAGCATCCCGAGTTCCGCGGCCGCATCGCTGCTGACCTGCAGGACGGGCCCGGGGATCTCTCGTTCGCGCCGGAAAAGCGCGCCGGTCGTCACGCTGCCGGTCTCGACGTTGCGGATGATCACCCGTTCCGGCGTGTCGACATCGGGATGCGCGACCCAGATCCCGCCGAGCGACGGCCGGCCGTCCCAGAGGCCCTCCGCGCGCGCCTGAAAGACTTCGGGTGCCTCCACGTCCGGCCCGCTGGCGGCGGCAGGCGTGGTCGGGATCTCCGTGCCGTCACGCGCCGCCCGGCCGTCGCGATCCGCAGACCCGCCGACGCAGCCTGCGAGCATCAGCACCGATCCGATCGTCGCGGCCCGCAGGATCGGGCGGCACATCTCCCGCTTGGACATCTTGGCTCCTTCGATTGTCCGGGGCCGCGTCGAGGCGGAAAGCCTCCGCCGCGACCCGGTCTCGCCCGCGACCATAACGCCGGCCACAGGTACTGAAAAGATCCGCTGCCCCGCCGCCAAGCGCCCTTCCAAAATCCCGCCGCACGCGCTAGCACGCCCGCACGGAGGAGTGGCAGAGTGGTCTATTGCACCGGTCTTGAAAACCGACGTGCGTGAATGCGCACCGTGGGTTCGAATCCCACCTCCTCCGCCACTGACCAATTTTCCCCAATATCATATGGCAGTCTACACCGGCCTAACCCACAGTTTTCTTTAGGGATATGCCCTGTTTCGGGTTTTGTTCGCTTTCATTCGTTTTGTCTGCTACGCTTTCCTTGTGTGGTACGGAATGTGGTAGGGACGTATGGCGGCGCTGGGCGGAAAGCTGACGAAACGGCTGGTGGAGAATCACGGGCCAGGACGGCACGGCGATGGCGCGGGCCTCTATCTGGTAGTGGACCCCTCCGGCGCGCGGCGCTGGATCGTGCGTGTCACCATCAAAGGGCAGAAGAATCGCGCGGGCGCACCGCTCCGAACAGACTTTGGCTTGGGCGGCGCTGATGTCGTCACCCTGAACCAAGCCCGCGAGCGGGCGCTCGAATATCGTCGCATGGCAAAGCGGGGCCTCAATCCCCGTTTCAACGCTCAGATGGACGTTCCCACGTTCGAGGAACTGGCGCGTCAGGTCCATATTGACCGCCTTCCCACGTGGAAGAACCCCAAGCACGGCGATCAATGGCTGAATACCCTTCGGGATTATGCATTCCCCAAGATCGGGCGGATGCCGGTGGACAGTATCGGGCAACCCGAAATCCTGATGTGCCTGTCCCCCATCTGGACCACGAAGCATGAAACGGCCAAGCGGCTGGCCCAGCGCCTCAAGGCGGTTCTGGACGTGGCGCGGTCCAAGGGCCTCCGGTCGGGGGAGAACCCCGTCACGGCAGTCAAGGAAGCCCACGTGCTGCCAAAAGTAAGGGTCCGGGCGCAGCACCATGATGCGATGCCCTACGCGGACGTTCCCGCGTTCTACGCCGAACTAGGCGCGCGCACGGCCACGGCGGCGCGGGCGCTTCAATTCACCATCCTGACCGCCTGTCGCACGTCCGAGGTTCTAGGCATGACGTGGGACGAGGTGGATCTTGAAGCGCGTCTCTGGACCATACCGGGCGCGCGAATGAAGGGCGGCGTTCAGCACCGCGTTCCCCTAACGGACGAGATGCTAGCAATCTTGCGCGAGATGCGGGCCACGGCGTCGGATTACGTGTTTGAGGGCCAGAAGCGGCACAAGCCCCTGTCGAACATGTCCATGCTAATGCTGATGCGCCGCATGGGACGCGATGCCTTCACCGTCCACGGCTTCCGTAGCAGCTTTCGGGATTGGGCGTCCGAGGTGGCGAACGCGCCGCGCGAGGTCGCGGAAGCAGCGCTAGCGCATCAGGTTGGAACAGATGTGGAGCGTGCTTATGCGCGGTCGGACCTACTGGAGCGTAGACGGGTCACTATGGATGCTTGGTCGAGGCTGTTCTCGAAAAACAACAATAGGGAGGTGTGATGGATCAGTTTACTCCAGAGGAAACCGAAAGACTAAATAAGATTCTATCTGATGAACTTAACCCGTTCTTGAATGGGGAAGCTGGAGGCTTTTCGGTTCAGCTCGGCAAGACGACACAGGAATGGTTGTTCCGAACTCATATGAATCTTCCTCCTCGCGCTAAGGATGAACTGCAAAACGTTCTTTCCGAAAACGTTGCCAACAGCGTTCGAGTGCGTGAACTAAGCGAATATCTGGATAGAAATCAGGTTTATTCTGCCCCTCAGTGGTGGGAATTGGAGTTTTTCGATTTCAACCGTCACGAGTTGTGGCAATTTATTGTTCAGCAATGCCGGAATAACTTCGACCATGAAAGTTTACGAGAGTATTTCGATATTCTGATTGAGAGAGCTGTTGAGCTTAATTGGGCTTTGCGCGTAGTTCGTGCAGCCAAGCTAAATTCAACTCACTTCTCGCAAGAGGAAGTTGCTAAGGCATTTAAGATTGTAGATCAGAGCTACCCACTCGATTTTGTGGATTATGAAGAAGTCCCAAAAAAGTCTAGAAGCCCATATGATCTGCTTCAAGAACTTATCGCTCATAAGTTATCAGACCTTGAGTCCGTATTTTCAAAGCAGTGGTTCGAATTCAAAATTCTAGATGAATTGTCGGCTTTTGAAAGTTTTGTCCAGGACGGGCAGCGAGACAGCCCTTTATCTAAGCAATTGGCCGGTCAAATTAGAATGTACATGTTTGGCCGTGCTATGGGGCTAGGTAGAATGGTTGAGCATTACCGATGGAAGTTCAGTTACGAAGCTGCAGCTTTAAAAGGTATCCGTTCCGCAAAAGCAAATTATCTACGCGGCAAGAAAGGTGCTGATGCTTCCGGTCGAGCGAAAAAAGAGAACCTTGATTGTTTGATGCAAGAGCTGGAGGCACTTGCCGATGTCTATCCGCAGATGAGTGAGGAAGCAATTTTCAAGCAGGCCTACGCTAACGCTAGCGCTGTTCGAAGAATGCCCAAGTCTCAAAAGACTAAAGATACGTACGGGATAATTATTCGCTCCGAAGAGCAATACAAGTCTCGGTATGACGCGATTTTCCGAAAAAAGGCTTGAGCGTTTTCCGGATTTCGGAAACTGCTTAAGCGCAAGAATGTCGCTCGTGACAAGCGGTGAAACCCCGCGGTAATTTGGAGGCATCAGAAGCAACCGAGGATCGACCGGCATGGGCGACGAAACAAAACGTGCTGCCAGTGATATACTGGACAGCGACCGAATTTTCTTTCCCGAAGATTCCGAAATGCGTATTTTTGGCAGCGTCGAAAAACTCGCACAATGGCGGCACCGCAATCGCGGCCCCGCATTCATCCGCATCGGGCGGCGTATTGGCTACCACGGTACTGACCTGAACGCCTATCTGCGCGCCCAGCGCACTGACCCTAACTCCGAGGCCGCGTAATGAAAAACCCCAACTCCGCAGGCGGGGTCGGGGCTTTCCGAGTGACATCAACTGCCACCGTGACAAGTCCAGTTGATGACATATCGGGCAGGGTCTCGGCAAGTCCAAAGGAACGCCGCTTCCGTTGGTGCAACCTTAGCAATTCCATACAGCCCGTCATCCTTGACAGAGGACGTATCGCCCATGTCTGAACACTGGCACAGCAACCCAACCCAGATCTACTGGACCTGTCACGCGCTGCTACAAGGGCGCACAATCACCCATCTGGACGAGATTGGAGAGGTGCGCGGCTGGCGCTTGGGCGCAATCGTTCACCGGCTCCGCGCGTCCTACGGCTGGCCCATCACGACCGATTACGTGGGGCCTGAGCGGATCGCGCACTACCGCCTGTCCAAAGCCTGCCACGTGGTCGCATTGCGTTTCCCGCGCTCGGCCCAGCCATTGCGCCGAAAGGTCATGGATGGCGCGCTGGGCGGCGCTCTGGGCGGTAAACCCGCGCACGGGCGCACTGCCCATGGGTAGAGCAAGGAAGCATCGGGAGGGGCAATACGCGCCCCTCCCATACGCCCTACTGAAGAGTGACGCATGGCGCAGCCTGTCGGGCGCAGCCGTCCGTGTCTTTCTCGAACTCCACACCCGCTACAACGGATCGAACAACGGTAACGTTAGGCTGTCGTTTGCGGAGGCGGGCCGCGCGCTGGGTATAGGAAAGGCAACCGTCCAGCGCGCGTATGACGAGCTGATCGACAAGGGACTGTTGAGGCTGGAATCTGAGGGCAACTGGTATCATAGGAAAGCCCACGAATGGCGGCTGACGACCAAGCCGGTCCAGAAGATTAAAGGCCAGGAACCCGCGTCGAACGAGTGGCGCAACTACCGTCTGCCAAAAACAGAACGCGGTTCTGGAATGGACCAGAACGCGGGCTGACGGTTCCGTATCAGAACCGATGCGTTCTACTTGGTTCCAAAATAGAACCTGTGGGGGCGCTTTCGGGAAATCGCATCGGTTCTGGATCGGAACACTTATAGATACCACTCCCCATGCGTCAGCGTTCGTGGTCCACGATCCATTTTCAAGCGGGACCGAACCCCGGCGCACTTGATGGTTTGCGGTCGGACGATGACGGCCGCCATGCGCCGCTTCATAACGGTGTTTAACGGACCCTCGCACGCGCGCGCGTAGTGGACCGAAAATCGGCGCAGCACTTGTTGGCTTGAGCAACCGAATTACTGCGTTAGCAGATACGCGGCATGGGGCGTCGGTCCCCTTCAGGCGTCGGTCTCGCAGATTGTCACGCCCCCCCCCGGGCAACGCGAGATGCATCATCGCAACCTTTTTGCTGGGACCCTTGGTGACGGCTAGAGTAGAGGTGGACCGACCGGCGTTGAGCGCGATGCTTGCCTGCGCCCATGGCCCGCCAAGCTGCCGCCAATCTCGGCGCGGCGTGGTATTTTTTGTGGTATGATTTTGAAATTGGTTGAAATTAATCAACCTCGTCAGATGTCTAGCGGAAAGGTGCGGAGGACACCTCCTCCGCCAAATCTCAATTCGAGAATAAATTCGTTATAATTTAATGACTTATGAGATTTGTCGGTCGACCTTCCACACACGAGTTCCACACACGTTGATCCCATGGTGTTAGCGTCATGCTTGCGCAGCTGAGTGTAGTTGACCAAGCGAGCTTCGAAGTCTTTGATGTTCCTCTGGCCGGTTTCTAAGACGATTCAGTAGGAGCAACTGATGTCTTTACCCGACACGAGCAACATTTCTACTTGGCTTACAGCGATCCTGCAGTCTGGCATAGCTGCCGCCATCGCGATTGCAGTGTTGGTGCTCTTTCGAGACAGCATCGGAAAGCACTTTGCAGCACGTATCAACCTTAGAGCATCCGCCGAGCTTGAGGAGGTCAAGGCGAAACTCAAAGCAATCGAGATGCGGCACACAGCCGAGCAGCAAGAGCTTATAGAGCAGCGGGCATTTTTTCGCCGGGAACTTGCGACTTCACGACGCGAAAGGAACGCGGCGCTTCAAGAAAAAAAGGTAGAAGTGGCCGAGGAACTGGTGGCGACTTTCGAACACTTGAACGGTATGGGCGTCTGCATAGAGATGCTGAAGATTATTAAGTACGAAGAGCTGATCGCGGACGCGGGCCTAGATGAAACTGCGAAGCTATTCGCGCTGCTGTCCAAGTCTGCGGCGGTCGATGAATGGTTGAATAGACACAAAGACAGGGCAAGAGGAAAATTCAGGCGAGATGTGTTCTTACCCGAAGAGGTGGTGCAGAATGTCGAGGCTTATGAGATGGTAGTGGTTTACGCGGTCACCCTCATTAATTTTATGGCTAACTCCATAGATCCTAGGGATTTTTTCAGCTTCGGCTCGATACGTGGTAAAATTCTGCAAGTGCTTCCGGAAGCTCAGAAGGGTTTTGACGAGTTCGGTGATAAGTGGGCCTTTTACTGCGCTGACCTTTGTCTTGAACGAGCGATGAAAGCGCTTAGAAGCTCTTTGTGGGGAGCCGAGAGCGACGTCGCTATGCAACGGGACGTCGAGTACGTCCTTCAGGCATCTGCAACCGCAGATACGCACCGTATGTACAGTACTCTGTCTGGCCTTGGATTTCCAACGGAGCATCTTCGCGCCAGTGGGCAAACAGATGATAGGGACTAAAAGGACCCACCATTGCAGGGAGAACCGTGAGGATGACGTGGTGGTGACGGCCACCGCACAATGCCAAGGCGTCCTCAGTCTCTCTCTTGCTGGTCCTGAGTGCGTCCTCGGGGTTGCCCTCCGGGGTAACCTCGGGGCGGCCAAGTGAGCCGCTGAGGTATGCAACCTCAGGCATGTCATCCTGCATAGGGCACTGGACCGGCGAACCACCCTGAACAGATACCGGACCAGCAGAAATGACCACTGTAGAACAAAGGCTTACGCGGCCAACCAAGCGCACTGTGAAGCTGAGTGAAATCCATGCTCGCCCGGATGAATTTCAGTATCGCGACAATGAGTACGAGAACCACCACGTTGAGGAGATTGCGGAAGCGATCCGGCGGAAAGGGAGCGTCGACAGGGTCGACCTGTGGCGAGACGCGAAGAACGGCAAGCTTGTAGTAGTTGACGGCCACCACCGGCGTCAGGCGTACAAACGGGCAGGCGTGAACAAGGTGCCCGCTATAGTCTGGGAAGGATCAGCGGAGGCGGCACGGCTTCATGCGCTTCGGGAGAACGCGAAGGCTCGCCTTCCTATGACTGCAACCGAGAAGAACAACGCGACGTGGCGGTTGGCGTGCCAGACTGATTGCAGCGGCGCGTATACTTACAGCAAGAGGGTGCTGGTCGAGAGCACAGGAGCAGCGGACGGCACCGTCGGGAACATGCGGCGCTCACGGAGGCGACTGCTGGAGGCGGATAAGCCGTTACCTGAGACTTGGTGGGGAGCCTTAGCAGCGCTGAAGGACTTAGCCGGAAAAGAGCTTACCGACGACGACCGGGATGCCATGGTCGAGGAACGCGCACGAAGGCTAGATGACAGAGTCGGAAAGGACATCGGCAACATGGCGGAGATCCAGATCGAGGCTGTCATCAAGATGCTTGAGAAGCGCCTTGGACAGAAGACACGCATCCTTGCCGACTGGTGGCGCGAGGACGCTGTAGAGGGTTGGCCCTACTGAGCCCGCAGGTCCTCATGGGACCCACGGAGGTTTTCACCACAGAAATCTGAGCGCCTTATTTCATAAGCGGCGGAGAGCACGTTCCCCCATCGCCTTTTCCGGGGGTGGCCGGGGCACTGTAGCTGCCCCGACTCCTGTTGTGATGGCTCTTTAAGCCCAGTGGCAACCGCGAACGATCCCGAAGTTGCCGTTCCTGTTAGGTCTACGCCAGCGAGCCACAGGCATGGCAGCAAGCAACGCGAGGGCAGCCGAATAGCTGGCCACCTTGTCCTCGCGCCCCTTCGCGCCGATCCGGAAGAGGCCGTCCTTGTAGCGGCAAGAGTGATCGAAGGTGCTACCATCGCGGGAATAGGGAAGCATACTAGTCTCCTTAATCAGCTTCTAACTAAGGATATAGCGGCAGCGACTGCGGGATGCGCTCGATTGTCCGCGAACCGTTAGTCGGCATACGACATGCCTTTGGGGCTTGCTCTTGTGACAGGGTTGTTTCCCGCTGCCACAGACTGACACAAGAGTGGGTTTGACATTATGGCATGGTATCTGCCATTAGGTCTTAGATACTTATGACAGAAGGACGACTACCATGAAGATCGGATACGCCCGAACCTCGACCCTTGATCAGAAAGCGGGACTGGACGCCCAGCGCCGGGAGTTGGAGGCGGCAGGATGCGAGAGGATCTTTGCTGAACAAGTCTCCTCGGTGGACACAGCGAAGCGCGACAGGCTGGCTGAAGCTCTGGACTACGTGCGGGAGGGAGACACACTTGCCGTGTTGAAACTCGACAGGCTGGCCCGCTCGACAGCGCACCTGCTAGAAATCACTGCCGCGCTCGAAGCCAAGGGTGCCGCACTTCACGTGCTCGACCTGAACCTTGACACGAAGACGCCGACCGGCCGTCTGATGCTGACGATGCTGGGCGGCATCGCTCAGTTCGAGCGGGAGATTATGCTGGAGCGGCAACGCGAAGGCATCGCGAAGGCGAAGGCTGACGGGAAGTACAAGGGCAGAGCGCCGACTGCCCGGGCGAAGGCTGACGACATGCGCCGCCTGAGCGATGCAGGGCGCACGAGGAAGGAGATCGCCGACGAGCTGGGGGTTTCCGAGCGGAGCGTCTACAGGGTCCTCAGTGACGCTTAGAGGGGCGCAAGCGGCGCACGCTTCATTCCGCCCCTTTCCACAACTCCGCATGAGAGTTATCCGGCAAGGGGTAGCTGAGAGCTTCTAGTGCTTGTCGCTTCGTCTCAAATGGAACCCCGCCAGAGTAAAGGCCGTAAGTCATGGTCTTGAGGTCGTGGCCAACAATCCTCGCGCTGACAGTTTCGGGGATACCTGCGGCATCAAGCTGAGTGGCAACAGTCTTCCGCAGCGAGTGGTATACGTGGGTCTTGTCGAAGCCCATCTTCGTCTTCAAGCGACCGAAGCGTTTGCCGACCGCGTTGGATCTGTCTTGGTATTTATTGAAGGTCAGACCTGAGAGCACGAAGCCGTCAGAGCTGCTATCGCACAAGTACCTTATTGCTGGTAGCAGCTGAGAGTGGATTGGCACCTCTCGCAATCCTGCTTCGGACTTTGCGTCGCTGACGGTGAAGCGGTCCCCGGAAACGTCGGAAACGCGAAGGGCACATAGTTCCTCAATTCTACAGCCCGTCCACATACCAAGCCAGATCAGGAAGCCAAGGTCGCGATCACCCTGTTCCACCGCAGCGAAGAGTAGAGCAACGACAGCCGAAGCGGAGAACGTCTGGCGTTTGTCCGCGGCTGTGGACTTGCTGCTTCTCTTTCGGTTCGGCACCACCTTGTGGAATGGATCAACGTCGTCTCTGACAACATCGAGGCGCTGCAGGTAATCCCAGTATCCCCGTGCGGCTGAGACTATCCGGCGGACGGTAGCGAGCTTGAGGCCGTCTTCGTTCTGCAGGTCGTGAACCCATCGCTGAACGTGTTTTCGCTGAACACTCTTGGTCAGCTTGAACCTTCCCGCGAAACGCTTGAGGTCTGACCGTTTCATGTCGATGGTCTTCGGCTCGTTCTCTAGTGTCGTCAGCCAGTCTTCTACGTTCTCACTCGTTTCGAGCCACTGCCGCGTCGCCAGTTTGTAGA
This sequence comes from Palleronia sp. LCG004, assembly GCF_032931615.1. NCBI lineage: Bacteria > Pseudomonadati > Pseudomonadota > Alphaproteobacteria > Rhodobacterales > Roseobacteraceae > Palleronia > Palleronia sp. LCG004. The sequence goes on along the minus strand of NZ_CP136759.1, from coordinate 2,268,560 downwards.
GCGCCTTCCCAGCCCCCTGACGTTCCTGCTCGGCAGCTTCCGCCTTATCTTGAAGGATCATTGCGTACGCATCTCTCTGCTCGCCATGCGGCGTAGTGTCGAAGAGATCACGCCAATCCAGTGCAGCCTCTCGAAGATGCTGTAACGGCGCAGTATCGCCGGTGCGGGCAGCCTCAATCTCCGCCTTCCATCGAATAATCAGCAATGGACAGCGGCGCTCCGCTTCGGTCTGGCTTTCCGTCTTCAAGCTCTCGACGAAACGAGGCTTTCCGCCGAAATGCGAGCGGAGATCCTTTGGAATATCAAGGGTCGCATACCAGCGACGTCGACGCTTCTGAATATACTTGGCCAAGGCGCTTCCACACACAGTTCCCACACACATTTGCCATCGCCATCGCTATGCAATCAAGGGGAAAAGGAAGTTGAGGCGCGGGGGCGGAATATCCCACCTCCTCCGCCATCTTCATCGGAACAACGCATGGCAGCGCAGGGCTTGCCGCGGGCGTGATGCGCTTTCCCGGCCCGATCGGCCTTGATCTGGGTCGCAGAGTCGGTGCCGTCGGTCACGCACTGCCGGATCCCGGTCGGACACGATGCGTCCCGCAAACCGTCGGAGCCGAGCAGGGCGGTCGGCGTCACTCCGGGCGGGTTGCCTTGAACGACGGGCGTTCGGCGCGACGTTCTGACCAGGCGGCGAGGTTCGGGCGGGTCGCGCGCCAGTTGCGGCTTGCGTGTCGGAAATCGAGATGGCCGAGCGCGCAGGCCACCGCGACCTGACCCATGTCGAGACGCCCCGAAAGATGGCTCATCCAGCGTTCCTCGATCGCGTCGAGCGCCCGGCCGATCTTGGACCATTGGGCATCGACCCAAGGCTCGTGGCGCTTTTCCTCGGGCCGCGTGCGCCCCTCGTAGACCATGAGAACGCTCGCATCCATGATCCCGTCGGCCAGTGCCTCGAGCGTCAGCGTCTCCCAGAGCCGTGCGTCTGGATAGAGGCCCGTCCCGAACCGCTCGTCGAGATACCGGGTGATGACGCGGCTGTCGAACAGGGCGGGGCCGTCCGGCCGGGTCAGCGTCGGGATCTTGCCCAGCGGCGCGATGGAGCTGTGTCCCGCATCGGGGGCGAGCGGTGTCATGCTCACCTGGCGAAGCGTGACCGCGTCGAGCTTGTCGGCCTCGTGCAGGAGGACCATCACCTTGCGCACGAAGGGCGATGCCTGACTGTAGAAGAGTTCCATCGCGTCCTCCGGGTCCGGGTTCTGCGCTTACTCTAGCGGCTTGCCGTCGGGGGGAAAGCCCCGATCTCGGACCGCGAGGAGATGTGCGTCGCGATGCCCGGCGATCCGCGCCGACACGATGTCCCCGACCGGGCGGTTGGCGTCGAAGCGCACCTCGGCGAATTGCGCGGTGCGGCCCATGCGGGCGCTCTCCATCAGGACCTGGTGCGTCACGCCCGTCTGGGCCGCGAGATGACGCTCGACCGCCCGGTCTCCCGCCGCGCGGAGCCGCGCCGCACGCTCCTTGATCGTCGCGCCGTCGATGGCGGGCATGCGGGCGGCGGGCGTGCCCTCGCGCGCGGAATAGGGAAAGACGTGCAGCCATGTCAGGTCGCAGTCATCGACGAGCGCGAGGCTGTCCTCGAAATGGGCCTCGGTCTCGGTCGGGAAGCCCGCGATGATGTCCGCGCCGAAGGTCATGTCGGGGCGGAGCCTGCGCGCTTCCTCGCAGAAGGCGATGGCGTCGCCGCGCAGGTGCCGCCGCTTCATCCGCTTCAGGATGAGGTCCGAGCCGTGCTGGAGCGACAGGTGGAGATGCGGCATCAGCCGCTCTTCCTCGGCGATCGCGGTCATCAGCGCCGGGTCGGCCTCGATCGAATCGATCGAACTGATCCTGAGGCGCGACAGGTCCGGGACCAGCTTCAGGATTCGCCTCACGAGATCCCCGAGCCGCGGATGCCCCGGCAGATCCGCCCCCCACGAGGTGAGATCGACACCCGTCAGCACCACCTCGGCATAGCCATGCGCGGCAAGGCGCGCGATCTGCTCGACCACGACGCCCGCGGGGACGGATCGCGAATTGCCGCGCCCATAGGGGATGATACAGAAGGTGCATCGGTGGTCGCAGCCGTTCTGCACCTGGACATAGGCGCGGCTTCGGGTGCCGAACCCGTCGATGAGATGCCCGGCCGTCTCGGTCACCGACATGATGTCGTCGACCTGCACCCGCTCGGTCGTGCCGATGAGGTCGGGGGCGAGGCCGGACCATGTTTCGGGGCGCATCTTCTCCGCGTTGCCGATGACGCGGGTGACCTCGGGCATGGCGGCGAAGCGCTCGGCTTCGGTCTGTGCGGCGCAGCCCGTCACGATGAGAGGCACGCCCGGATTCTCGCGCGCGAGGCGGCGGATATCCTTGCGGGCCTTGCGCACCGCCTCGGCCGTGACGGCGCAGGTGTTGACGACGACCGCGTCCTCGAGCCCCGCCTCGCGGGCGAGGGCCTTCATCGCCTCGGTCTCGTAGGCATTCAGCCGGCAGCCATGGTTCGAGAAGACAGGCGCGTTCATGTCACTGCTCCGATCCAGGCGGCGCGGATCACGCCATCGGCGACATGGGCCGTCGGCCCGGTCATCCAGACGCCGTCCTCGCGCCAGTCGATGACGATCCGCCCGCCATCGAGGTCGATCGCGACCCGCCGACCCGTGAGCCCGCGTCGTGCCGAGGCGACCGCGACCGCGCAGGAGGAGGAGCCGGAGGCCAGCGTGACGCCCACGCCACGCTCCCAGACGCGCATCCGCAGGTGATCGGGCCCGACGAGATGCGCGACCTGGACGTTGGTGCGTTCCGGAAAGAGCGGGTGATGTTCGTATTCGGCTCCGATGGCCCCGAGGTCCACGGCCTCGGCATCCTCGACGAAGAAGGTGCAATGGGGGTTGCCCATGCCGGTCGCCACCGGGTCGCCGGGCAAGGGCAGCCTGTCGGTGTCGACGGCCTCGGCCAGCGGAATCTCCCGCCAGTCGAGAAGCGGCGGACCCATGTTGACGGCTGTCAACTTTTCGCCCGCGTCGCGTGCCACGAGATCTCCGCGATCGGTCCTGAGAGTGACCTCCGAGCGGCCCTCCTCGATCAGATAGCGCGCGATGCAGCGCGTGGCGTTGCCGCAGGCCCCCGAAAGCGTCCCGTCGGCATTCCAGAAGACGAGCCGCGCATCCACGCCGTCCTCGGCCTCGATCGTTGCGAGCTGGTCGAAGCCGATCCCGCGATGCCGGTCGCCGAGCGCGCGCGCAAGGCGTGCATCGACGGCCCGTCCGCCGGAACGTCGGTCGATGACAACGAAATCGTTGCCGAGCCCGTGCATCTTCATGAAGGGCAGGTCGGAGGACGGCTTTTTCATGGCTCGCCCTATAATCCTCCCGGAGGCCGCTGAAAAGCGAAGCGTGACGAGACAGTTTTTCGCTTGACGGTCCAGAAAGGCGGCTTTAGTCACCCGCCTCGTGAGCCTGTAGCTCAGTTGGTAGAGCAACTGACTTTTAATCAGTAGGTCCAGGGTTCGAACCCCTGCGGGCTCACCATTCCACCCCCCTTCGAAGACCGGTCCCGGATCGCATCACACGCGTGATCGCGGTCGCGACAACTGAACCGCCAGAATGCCGAGCATGATGATCGCGACACCGAACAGATCGAGCGCGCTCACATCCTCGTCGAGCAGGGCTGCCGCCATCGCCGCGCCGAGGAACGGTGTCAGGAAGTGGAACGTCGCCGCCCGGACCGGTCCGATCTGACGCACCAGGACGAACCAGACGAACGTGGCGGCCAGACCGGGAACGAGGGTGGTATAGACGAAGGCCACGACCAGCGAGGTCGACCAGTTCACCTCCCACGGCTCGAAGACGAGGCCAGCGATGGCCAGGGCCGCGGCTCCCACCAGCATCTGCAGGCCCACGACCATCAGGACGTTGCCGCCCGAGGACGCCCCCCGGAGCGACAGCGTCGCCACCGTCAGGGCCATCACGGCCAGCACCGAGAGCCCGAGGCCGCCCGGATCGACGCCGCCGGAGATGCGGCTTCCCATGATGATCGTGACGCCCGTGAACCCGGCCAGGAGGCCCAGCACCGTCGCGGGGCGCAGACGCTCGCCCAGGGCCGCCCAGCCGAAGAGCGCGACCCAGATCGGCATGGTACTGGCCATGATGGAGGCGAGCCCGGCATCGATGGTGCGCATCGCCATGAAATTCAGGCCCAGATAGAGCGCGTTCTGGCAGAGACCGAAAAGGATCGTCAGCCGCCATTGCCGGCGGTCGAGCCGCCAGCCCTGTCCCATCGCCCCCGCGATCGCGACGGCGAGGATGCCCGAGATGGCAAAGCGCAGCGCCAGCGCCGTCAGGGGCGGCGCATCGGCCACGATGAACTTGGCGGAAGTGAAGCCCGACGCCCACATCGCCGCGAAGGCGATGCTGAGGACGATCGAGCGGGCATCCATCAGGCGATCGCCACGCCCGCGCGCCGCATCGCGTCCATCGAAGCCTCCCGCGACCCGTCGAGATCGATCGCGGCGCTCAGTTCCTCGCGCAGGGTGACCTCGAAGCCGAGCCGCGCCCCGTCGAGCGCCGACGAGTTCACGCAGAAATCGAGCGCGAGGCCCACCATCGTCACCTTCGAGATGCCCCGTGTCCTGAGATACCCTTCAAGGCCGGTGGGCGTCTCGTGGTCGTTTTCGAAAAAGGCCGAATAGCTGTCGATCGCCGGGTTGAACCCCTTGCGGACGATCAGGTCGCCATCTGTCCTGAGGTCCGGATGGAACGCTGCCCCGTGAGAGCCCTGGATGCAATGATCGGGCCAGAGGATCTGCAGGCCGTAGGGCATCTCGACCGTTTCCATCGGATCGCGTCCCGGATGCGAGGACGCGAAGGAGGAATGGCCGGCCGGATGCCAGTCCTGCGTCAGGATCACGGTCGCGAACTCGTCCATCGCCGCGTTGATGCGCGGGACGAGCGCGTCTCCGCCCGGCACGGCGAGCGCGCCTCCGGGGCAGAAATCGTTCTGCATGTCGATGACCAGCAATGCGTGCGATCTGTCCTTCACCGTGTCCGTTCCTCCGGTTGCGTGCTCTGGCCAATTGGGCCGGCGGCAGGCGGCAAGTCAACCGGCCGGGCTTGTGACGCCGCCGGCCGGGGCGTATCACCCGCCCGATGTTCGTCGTTGCCGCCTTCTACGCCTTCGCACCCCTTCGCGATCCCGACGCGCTGCGTGCACCGCTGCGCGATCTGGCCGCGTGCCATGGCGTCAGGGGGTCGATCCTCGTCGCATCCGAAGGCGTCAACGGAACCATCGCGGGCCCCCGCGCGGGCATCGAGGCGACGCTTGCCCATATCCGCGACTGGCCCGGCTGCGCCGATCTCGACTGGAAGGAGAGCGCCGCCGCCGAGATGCCCTTCGGCCGGCTCAAGGTCCGCCTCAAGCGCGAGATCGTGACGATGGGGGTGCCGGTCGATCCCGACATGGCGGGCCATTACGTCGATCCGTCCGAGTGGAACGCGCTGATCGCCGCGCCGGACGTCGCGGTGATCGACACGCGCAATGCCTACGAGGTCGCGATGGGCAGCTTCGAGGGGGCCGTCGATCCGGGCACCGCGGCCTTCGGCGACTTTCCCGCCTGGTGGCGGGCCAACCGCGACCGCTACGCGGGCAAGCGGATCGCGATGTTCTGCACCGGGGGGATCCGCTGCGAAAAGGCGACCGCCTATCTCCGGTCCGAGGGGGTCGAGGATGTCTCGCACCTCAAGGGCGGCATCCTCAAGTACCTCGAAGAGGTGCCGGAGAGGGAGAGCCGCTGGCGGGGCGAATGCTTCGTCTTCGACGGCCGCGTCACGGTCGGCCACGGGCTCGCCCCCGGTACGGCCACGATCTGCCATGCCTGCCGCCGCCCCCTGGGCCCCGAGGATCGCGCGCATCCGCTTTTCGAGGAGGGGGCGCGTTGCGCGCATTGCGCTGAGGAATACACCGAGGCTCAGCGGGCCCGTTTCCGCGAACGCCACCGTCAGGTCGAACTCGCCCGGGCCCGCGGCAAGGACCATCTCGGCCCCGCCGCCGCGGAGGACTGATCGGCCCCTCTTTGCTTTCTGAAATACGCATGGCCGGACGCGGGCTCGCCCGCGTGACGGCGGCCTAGCGCCGTGTCCGCTTGACCTTGCGCTTGGCTTTCTCGGCCTTGGCCTTCGACTTGCCCTTCGCGCGTTTGGGCGGGCCGCGGCGGGGCGGCTTTCCGCCGCCACGCGGAAGGGGGTCGCCCTCGATCGCCAGCAATTCGAGCATCAGGCCGCCCGTCACCGGCACCGCCTCGGCGAGGCGCACGGTCACCCGCTGACCGGCCGCGAGGGTGAGGCCGCTATCGGCCCCCATCAGCGTGTGCGCCTCCGGGTCGAAGACATAGAATTCCCGCCCGATCGAACGCACGGGCACGAGGCCGTCGGCACCCGTCTCGTCGAGCTTGACGAAGAGCCCGAATTTCTGAACGCCCGAGATCCGCCCGCCCATCTCGGATCCGACTCGTTCGGAAAGATAGGCCGCGAGGTAGCGGTCGGTCGTGTCGCGCTCGGCCACCATCGACCGCCGCTCGGTATCGCTGATCTGCTTGGCCGTCTCCTCCAGCCGCTCGACCTCGTCGGGATCGAGCCCGTCATCGCCCCAGCCATGCGCCGAGATCAGCGCGCGATGCACCACGAGGTCGGCATAGCGCCGGATGGGCGAGGTGAAATGCGCGTAGTTCCTGAGCGCGAGGCCGAAATGGCCGTAATTCTCGGGGCTGTAATAGGCCTGCGTCATCGAGCGCAGCGTGCTCATGTTGATGAGCTCGGAGAATTCGCCATCCGCCGCCTGCGCGAGAAGGCGGTTGAGATGCCGGGTCTGCAGGACCTGTCCCTTGGCAAGCGAGAAGCCCGCCGCCTGCGCGACCTCGCGCAGCGAATCCATCTTTTCGGGGCTCGGCTCTTCGTGGACGCGGTAGAGGAGGGGCGACTTGCGCTTTCCGAGTTCCTCGGCGGCGGCGACATTGGCGAGGACCATGAATTCCTCGATGAGCTTGTGCGCATCGAGTCGGTCGCGGAACTCGACGCTGGTCACGCGGCCCTCGGGCGACAGCACGATCTGCCGTTCGGGCAGGTCGAGATCCAGCGGCTGGCGACGCTCTCGCGCGGATTTGAGCGCGTGATAGGCCGCGTAGAGCGGGTCGATCACGCCCTCCATGAGGGGCGCGACCCTGTCGGACGGTGCCCCGTCGCGGCCGGCCTGAACCTCCTCGTAGCTGAGCGAGGCGGGCGAGCGCATCAGACCGCGCCTGAAGGCATGTCCGATCTTGGTGCCCTCGGCGTCGAGCACCATCCGCACGGCAAGACAGGCCCGGTCCGCCCCCTCGTGAAGCGAGCAGAGATCGCCCGACAGCGCCTCGGGGAGCATCGGCACGACACGGTCGGGGAAATAGGTCGAGTTACCGCGCAGCCGCGCCTCGCGGTCGAGCGCGGATCCCGGGCGCACGTAATGCGCGACATCGGCGATCGCGACCCAGACGACATGGCCGCCGGGGTTTTTCGGATCTGGATCGGGCTCGGCGAAGCAGGCATCGTCGTGGTCGCGCGCGTCGCTCGGGTCGATGGTGACGAGGGGCAGGTGCCGCAGATCCTCGCGGCCCTTAAGGCCCACGGGTTCGGCGGCCTCGGCCTCGGCGATGACTTCGTCCGGGAAGTCGTCGGGAATGCCGTGCTGATGGATCGCGATGAGCGAGACCGCGCGCGGTGCGCTCGGGTCGCCGAGGCGCGCGACGATGCGGGCGCGCGGCAGACCCATCCGGCCCGGAGGTCCGGCCTGTTCCGCCTCGACGAGCTCGCCCTCCTCGGCACCGCCCGCATCGCGGGGGCCCACCATCCACTCGCGGTCCTGACCCTTGTCGATCGGGACGATACGCCCGCCTTCGGAGCCTGCCCGGAAGATCCCGAGCATCCGGCGCGTGCCGCGGTCGATCTTGCGAATGAGCCGCCCTTCGTAGCGGTGATCCTCGGCCCGGACCTCCTGCAGACGCAGGAGCACCCTGTCGCCCGCGCCGACCGCCGGATCCGCATCGCGCGAGACGATCAGGATACGCGGCTCCGGCCCGTCGCCATGCCATTCGAGCGGCCGCGCGAAGAGGTCGCCGTCGCGGTCGGGCGCGCCCACCTCGCAGACCGAGACCGGAGGCAGCGCTTCGGGGTCGCGGTACGATTTGCCGCGCTTTCGCAGATGGCCCTCATCCTCGAGCTCGCGCAGGAGGCGCTTGAGGTCGATGCGGTCCGCGCCCTTGATGCCGAAGGCGCGCGCGATGTCGCGCTTCGCCGTCTGCGTGGGGTTTTCCGAGATCCAGTCGAGGATCTGTCGCTTGCTGGGTATCTGAGCCATGCCTTCCGCTATCACGGGGCGGGGCCGGGCAACAGGGTCAGAGGGGGCGCGTCATCTCGCGATGGGGAATGCCCGCATCGTCGTAGACCTCACCCTCGGCCACGAAGCCCAGCGTCCGGTAGAAGTCGAGCGCGTGGACCTGCGCGCCGAGCGCGGCATCCGACATGCCCCGATCGCGCGCGACGTCGAGCGCGTGTTCGACGAGCTGCCGGCCGATCCCCTTGCCCCGATGGGCGTGCAGGACGCAGATGCGGCCGATCCGCATCGTCTTGCCCAGCGAAAGCAGGCGCGCGGTGCCGACCGGCACACCGTCGAGCGAGGCCAGAAGATGCACCGCCTCGCCGTCGAGATCGTCCCATTCCTCCGCCTCGGCAATGCGCTGCTCTTCGATGAAGACGGCACGGCGCAGCGCGTGACAGAGCGCGATGTCCTCGGTCACGCCGATATCTGCCGTCATCGTGCGTACGCGTCCAGGATGCGGGAATAGATCGCCTTCAGCGTCCGGATGTCGTCGATGGATGCGTATTCGTCGACCTGATGCATCGTCCGACCCACCAGCCCCACCTCGACCACGGGGCAATGCGCGCGGATATGGCGCGCATCCGACGTGCCGCCGCTGGTCGACAGGATCGGCGAAATACCGGTCTCGGCCTCGACCGCGCGGGCGATGAGGCGCGAGAAGTCGCCTTCCTCGGTGACGAAGCTTTCGCCCGAGACCTTGGTTTCGGTCGAGAATTCGACATCGGTCGCCCGGGTGACGGCCGCGATTTCGTCCGCGATCCATTCCGACAGGTCGGAGGAGCGATGCGCGTCGTTGAAGCGGATGTTCGCCATCGCGCGGCATTGGCCGGGAATGACGTTGTTGGCCGCGTTCCCGGTATCGAAGCCGGTGACCTGCACGCTCGTCGGATCGAAAAGGTCGGAGGCATCGGGCAGGTCGAAGGCGATCAGACGATCGAGCAGCGCCACCATCGCGTGGATCGGGTTGCGTGCGTTCTGCGGATAGGCCGAATGGCCCTGCCGGCCCGTGGCGGTAAGCCAGACGGTCATGGAGCCCCGGCGACCGACCTTGATCATCTCGCCCATCGTCTCGGGACAGGTGGGTTCGCCCACGATGCAGGCATCCATGCGTGCGCCCGTCCGGTCCATCCAGTCGAGGATGGCGGGCGTGCCATGGATTCCGTCACCTTCCTCGTCCCCGGTGATGGCAATGGCGATGGAGCCCGGTCTGCCCGCCCCGGCATGTTCGATCGCGGCGGCGACGAAGGCCGCCACGCCCGATTTCATGTCGCAGGCTCCGCGTCCGTAGACGAGGCCATCCGACATTTCGGCACCGAACGGATCGTGCGTCCAGGCTGCGGGATCGCCCACCGGAACGACATCCGTATGTCCGTTGAAGCCGAGGATCTTTCCGCCCCGGTCCCAGATCGCATGAAGGTTGGCGATGCCCCCCTGGTCGATGCGGGTACAGACGAAACCGGCATCATCGAGAAGGCGATGCAGGAGATCGATCGCGCCGCCTTCGACGGGCGTGACCGACGGGCAGCGGATGAGTTCTGCCGTAAGTTCGACGGGATCGATCTCAGCCATTCCCGCCCTTTGCCTTTGCATCGTCGAAGAAGGGGGTCATCTGCGCCACGATGACGGCGTTCTCGGACCGGGCACGCTCCATCAGGGCGCGTTCCTCGTCGTCGATCTCGTGGCCTTCGGCGAGCCTGTCCTCGACCGTGCCGTACCCCGTGACGTCAAGCGGTGACATCTCGGCCTGCTTGAGGAGTGCGACGGTCTCGCGCACGGCCTCGGCCTCGTCGATGCCGGAGGCATAGCACATGAGTGCCGCCCCCGTCGCGCCGTCGGGCAGACCGTCGCCCGGCGCGCGACCGACTTCGACAACCAGTGTGTAGACGAATTGCGAACGTGCCATGCGCGCCTGCTTCGATGGAAAGTCGTGTGGTGTCAACAAGAAGGCCGCGCCCGGTGAGGGCGCGGCCAATCAAAGGATCCCGTAGATCGAGGGTCAGGCGCGTCCGCGCACCATCCGTACGATCCAGATCAGGATGCAGGCCCCGATGAAACCGGCGACCAGGTAGCCGATGCTGAAGCTTGCGCCGGCAGCATAAAGACCCAGCAGGGTTCCGAAGATGAAGTTGAACAGGATCGCGCCGATAATACCGACGATGATGTTCATCAGAAGTCCCATGTTGGACTTCATGAATTGCTCTGCCAACCAGCCAGCGAGGCCCCCGACGATGATAGCTGCAAGCCAGCCCATGGAATTTCCTTTCGTGTCTATAGGTCCGCCAAAACGCGGAGAGGTCTCCAGAGAACGTCGCCCGGTCCTCTCGGTTCCGTGACCCGCTATGCAAAAACCTCGACGCAGAGCGCGGTGAGATAGATGCCGATCATCAGCACGGATTCGATGCCGATGCGGCCCGGTCCCTCGCGCTGGCGGAGGATGAGGCCTGCAAGCAGGATCGCCGTCATCAGCAGGCCGGTTCCGAGCCAGTAGAGGTCGTTGCCTTCGATCGCGTGATAGAGCGAGCCGTCGCGATAGGCGACGTCGGAGGCCACGAGGAAGAGCGTGTCGAACGTGTTGCCGCCGATGATCCCGCCCACTGCCAGTTGCAGCGCCCCTCGGCGCACGGCGACGAGCGTGGTGACAAGCTCCGGCAGCGAGGTCACGACCGCGGTGATGAGCGACCCCACGAGGCTCGAGGCGAGGCCGAAGCGCGAGATGAAACTGCCGCCGATCTGGCTGATGACCCAGCCGCCGAGCCCCATCATCGCGACAAGTCCCGCAAAGACGAGCGCGGGCTTCATCGCCGATTTCGACGGATCGCTGTCTTCCTCGGGTTCGTCGTTGCGGGTGTCGGAGGTCTGGACCGGCTTCCACATCGGGGTTTCGCTCACGTCCGAAGCGAGCTTGGTCCCGGCGATATAGGCGAGGAACAGTGCGACCGATGCCGGATGCACGCCGAAATAGGCGATCTCGGGGCCGGCGATGGCGCAGATCGGCAGGCTCAGCAGGATGATGAGCATGACGGCCTGGAACAGGTTCGCGGGTTCCGCCGCGGCGTGTTCCAGATTGGCACGCTTGTGCAGGATATCGGCCAGCGCGAGGAACACGGTCTGCGCGGCGATCCCGCCGACGGCGTTCGAGAAAGCGAAACTTGCATCGCCCCCGGCCGCGGCATCGACCGAGACGACGACCCCGGCGAGCGATGTGGCCCCGCCAAGGATCAGTCCACCGGCCATCGCTTCGCCCATCCGGGTGCGGTCGGCGATGATGTCGGCGAGATGCGTGGCCTTGATCGACGCTCCGACGACCACGAGGGCCGCCGCGGCGAAGATCGCAAGCACCCATACGAGGGGCAGGGTGTCTAAATTCATGAAGTCAGATCGGTCATTGCGCAGCGGCAACGACGCGCAAAGCGATTTGGTTCACATCGCTTTGCGGCGGAGCGGTCGAAGGATGAGACGAGATCGCCGCTTCCTTGCGAAAGCGGCGATCCCGTTCAATAAATCTGGTGATCGAAATTGCGGCCCCCTCATCGGAAGCCGTCTTCTCATCCTAGCGGAAAATGGCGTTTTCCGCGAAGAAATAGTGGGTTTCGATCAAGAACAGAGTGTTTCTGCACGTGTTTTGGGCGTGGCTGGCAAGGGTGCTCTACCTTGGGTTGCGAAAGCCTTGCCTGGGCCGATTCCTCAGTCGCGGAGAAGCTCGTTGATCCCGGTCTTTGCCCGCGTACGCGCATCGACACGCTTCACGATGACCGCGCAATAGAGGTTCAAACCGTTCTTGGTGGGCATCGAACCCGACACGACGACGGAGTAGGGCGGCACTTCGCCCATGAAGACCTCGCCGCTTTCGCGGTCCACGATCTTGGTCGACTTGCCGATATAGACACCCATCCCGAGGACCGAGCCTTCGCGCACGATGCAACCCTCGACGACCTCCGAACGCGCCCCGATGAAGCAGTTGTCCTCGATGATCGTGGGATCCGCCTGCAGCGGCTCGAGCACGCCGCCGATGCCCACGCCGCCCGAGAGATGCACGTTCTTGCCGATCTGCGCGCAGGACCCGACCGTCGCCCAGGTATCGACCATCGTGCCCTCGTCGACATAGGCACCGACATTCACGAAGGAGGGCATCAGCACGACGCCCTTCGCGATATGGGCGGAACGACGGACGATGCAGTTCGGCACGGCACGGAAACCGGCCTCGCGCCAGCGCTCTTCGCCCCAGGCGGCGAACTTGCTGTCCACCTTGTCCCACCAGCCGCCGCCTTGCGGTCCGCCCGCCTGCATCTCCATGTCGCGGATCCGGAAACCCAGAAGCACGGCCTTCTTGGCCCACTGGTTCACGTGCCAAGTGTCGCCGCGCTTCTCGGCCACACGCAGAGTGCCGCGATCGAGCGCATCAAGCGTCTCCTCGATCGCCTCGCGGGTCTCCCCGCCCGTGCTGGACGAGATCGTCTCGCGGTCTTCCCACGCTGTGGAAATCGCGGCTTCGAGGTGATCGTGGGGCATCCGGGCTCCTTCGGGACTGATGATCCCGGGCTCTATAGGTCAGCAGGAAGGGGAAGCAAGAGCCGCGCCAGGTAAGCGGCCGGATTCGGGACTGGTCGATCCAGTTGTGACCCGCGAAACGAATCAACCGGTGGGGGAGTAGAGCCTTGATAATAAGGTGAAATACAGTTTTGGCGCTTCGTTCGCGAGCGACCCCAAAGTCGTAAATAAATGTTGAACGAAGCGCGATCATTACCCATAAAATCAAACGCACTCGGCGGGCGATTGCCGCCCGCCGACAGCATCGGAGGGTATTTGAAATGAAGTATACTATTATCGGAGCAGCGATTTTCATGGCTGTGAGCGGGGCGGCGAACGCTCTCACAATTACCGATCGCGAGGCGGATTGCGCCCTCGGGAACGTGGCGCCTGCAGGCGTTACCTGCGGTGCGGGCGATCGGCGTAACCTCGACAACGTCGAACTCAGCTCGATGGGCGACGGGGATTTCTTCGCCCTCGGCCTGGGCGGTTCCGCGACCTTCTGGATCTCGCCCGACTTTACCGGTCCGTTGTCCGCCATCGAGGTTACATTCGGTTCGAGCTATTCGGACGAGGTCGCCCAAGTCTACGTCGGCAATGACGACGACTTCCAGTTGATCGGCACCGTGAGCAACAAGGGCAACTTCGACGGCGTGCCGCTCGGCGGGACGAGCCGTCTGGAATTCGCCGGTGCCTTCAGCCAGATCCGCTTCGTCGACCAGTCCGAGCCCGGGTCCGGTCGTGACGGTTTCGACCTCGACGCGTTCAACGTCGCTGCCGTTCCGCTGCCTGCGGCCGGTATCCTCCTCCTCGCGGGGATGGGCGGTCTCGGCGGTCTCGGTGCGCTGCGCCGCCGCAAGTCGAAAGCCTGATCACTCCGATGGTCCGTACTTGGAAAGGGCACCTTCGGGTGCCCTTTTACCTTGCGCCTTGGACTTGAGCCCAAATCTTCCTAGGTCTGTCGCTCCTGACTGGAGGACGGCATGACAGATCGAAAGACGTCGCCCCTGCGCGAGGCGCAGGAGGATATCGAGACCGCGCACGAAATCCCCGATACCCCGCAGACACGTGCGCCCTCCTACAGGCTCGCCTTCGCCGACGAGGATTTCCTGGGGCGTGCGGAACTCCGGCCGGTCAGGCTCCAGCTCGAATTGCTGAAGCCGGAGCTCGCGATGAACGACGAGGATATCGTCTCGACCATCGTGATCTTCGGCGGAGCGCGCATTCCCGCACCCGCCGACCGCGATCTGGCGAGGACGAAGACGCTTGCCGAGCTGTCGTCATTCTATGACGAGGCGCGGGAATTCGCCCGGCTCGTCACGCTGAGGAGCCTCGAAGGCGGTGGCCGCGAAGACGTCATCGTGACGGGCGGCGGACCCGGCGTGATGGAGGCAGGCAATCGCGGGGCGAGCGAAGCCGGTGGGCGGTCGATCGGACTGAACGTCGTGTTGCCGCACGAGCAGGCCCCGAACGCCTATGTCACGCCGGGTCTCTGCTTCAACTTCCACTATTTCGCGATCCGCAAGATGCATTTCCTGCTGCGGGCCAAGGCGATCTGCGTCTTTCCGGGCGGATTCGGGACGCTCGATGAAGTGTTCGAGGCGCTGACACTGATCCAGACAGGCCGGATGCAGCGCATTCCGGTCCTTCTGTTCGGCAAGGCGTTCTGGAACCGGATCATCGACTTCGGGGCCCTGGCCGAGGCCGGCACCATCGCGGAGGCCGATCTGGACCTGTTCAGATTCGTCGAGACCGCATCGGACGCGATCGAGGCGATGGAAAATTGGGACGGTGCCGACGAAACACGCGACACCATCCCGGGACGTTGACGATCAGGCTTTGCGCAATTCGCTGTGCGATTTCAGGACGATCGATCCGTCATCCTGCTCGAGCTTGTATGACGGATCGTCGTCATCGGCATCGCGGGTGACTTCGTTCCCGTCGATCTTGAGCGTACGCTTCTGCGTGTATTTCTGCTTCACGGTCGCGGTGGCGGTACCGTTGCCCCAGTCCCACTCGACCTTGTCGCCTTCCTCGTAATGCTTTGCCATGGTGATCTTCGCTCCACTGTTTCGTGGGGCGTCGACGCACGGGCGGGCGAAATCGTTCCGGTCACGGATGTCGCACCGGTGAAGGCGGGATCAGGCCTCGGCGCGGCGGCGCGATTTCCTCTCGCGTTCGCTGTCGGATTTGAGCTGCCCGCAGGCCGCCATGATATCCTCGCCACGCGGGGTGCGGATGGGGGAGGCATATCCGGCCTTGTAGACGATGTCGGCGAAGGCCCGGATACGGTTGTTCGACGACCTCTCGTAGGGGGCTCCGGGCCATTCGTTGAACGGGATGAGATTGATCTTGGCGGGGATCCCGCGGATCAGCTCGATGAGCCTGTGCGCATCCTCGTCGCTGTCGTTCACGCCCTTGAGCATGACGTATTCGAAGGTGATACGCTCGGAATTCGTGGCCTTCGGGTATTCGCGCAAGGCGGCGATCAGCGTCTCGATGTTCCAGCGCTTGTTGATCGGGACGAGCTTGTCGCGCACCTCGTCCGTCGTCGCGTGGAACGACACGGCCAGAAGGCAGCCGATCTCCGCCGCCGTGCGGGCGATTTCCGGCACGACGCCGCTGGTCGACAGCGTGATGCGCCGACGTGACAACGAGATGCCCTCGCCATCCATCGCGATCTTCATCGCATCGCGCACGTTGTCGAAATTGTAGAGCGGCTCGCCCATACCCATCAGAACGATGTTCGACAGCAGGCGCTGTTCGTCCTTGGGATTCCGCCCGGGGGCGGGCCATTCGCCGAGGTCGTCGCGGGCGACCATGATCTGACCGACGATCTCTCCGGCGGTGAGATTGCGGACCAGTCGCTGGGTGCCGGTATGGCAGAACGAGCAGGTCAGGGTGCAGCCGACCTGAGAGCTCACGCAGAGCGTCCCGCGGGACTCCTCGGGGATATAGACGGCCTCGACCTCGTGCCCGCCGGCGATCCTGAGAAGGTATTTGCGCGTCCCGTCGGAGGATACTTCGCGGCGCACGATCTCGGGGACCTCGACGACGAAGTTCTCGCGCAGCAGCTCGCGGTAGGGCTTGGCGAGGTTCGTCATCGCGTCGAAGTCGCGCACACCTTTCTGGTAGATCCATTGCCAGACCTGGCCCGCGCGCATCTTGGCCTGACGTTCGGGGGTGCCCGCCCCGATCAACGCCTCGCGAAGTGCGTCGCGGGTCAGCCCCACGAGGTTGCGGCGATCGCCCTCTTCGACCTTCCGGGGAAGCGTCAGGACGTCCTGGGTGATCGGGTTCTGTAGCATATCGGTCATGGGCGGCCTCGCGTCGCAGGATCATCCCATATAGGCCAAAGCGGCCGCCCGATAAAGCCCCGGGCGGCCGCTCCGTCGTCTGTCTTCGAATGCTCGGGGGTGCAGGAGGGGCCGGCCCCTCACGCCGCAACCTCAGCCGCAGCGGTTCTCCGCTTCCTCGAGCGCAGCGGTGAACCCGAAGAGCGAGAACGTATCCTCGGTCTGGGTGCCGCGGCTCGACCGTGCGGTCAGTTCCGCTTCCGCGCCGCCACGCATCGCCGCGATGATCGCCGCGTCGTCGGAGGCCGATCTCGGCCAGGCCCATTCGCCGTCGGTGAACATCTGGAAGGTCGTCCCGCCGATATCGACCTCGACATCCGAATCGCCGGCGAAGGGATAGCCGCCGGTGAACGACACTTCGCCCGCGCCGCCGCCGGGGCGGAACGTGACGAACAGCAGGATATCGCCGCGCGTGACCTCGACCACCTCGCCGCCGCGGGTGTTGCGGGTCTCGGTCGGCCGACTGACCGACCAGCATTCCTGCGGATCGTCCTCGACGAAGACGCTCCATGCGGTCTCGACCGCGACGCGGTTGGTGGATTCGTCCTGAGCCGCCGCGGGGCCCGTCAATGTGGCACCTGCGATAAGTCCTGCGAGGATCGCTCTCATGTCTCTCAAAGCCTCCAACCGTCTGCCTCGGTTCGTTTCTGCGCCCGATCCGTCTTCCGGGATCTTGACGCCAGCGGTTCCATTCTCGTTCAAGCGGTGAGACCATAATGGCAGATCGTCGTTTTTTGGAAGCCCCCCCGACGAAAAATCGCCCAGAGTTGAAAGGCCCCCATGACCGACCCCCGGAATATGATCGAACTCTGGCGCGGCGATCTGCGCGAATCGTGGCATTGCGGACATGCCGTCGTCTGTGACGAAAGGGGCGAAGTCGTCGCCGCCTGGGGCGACCCCGACGCGACCATCTATCCCCGATCCTCCTGCAAGATGATGCAGGCCCTGCCGATGGTTGAGGCGGGCATCCGCCTGCCCACCGAACGGCTGGCGCTTGCCTGCGCGTCGCATCAGGGCGCTCCGGTCCATGTCGAGAAGGTGCGCGCCTGGCTCGCGGATCTCGGTCTGGGGGACGACGATCTCCTCTGCGGGACCGAGGTCAGCCGCGACAAGGACCTGAAACTGCGAATGATCCGAGAGGGCGAGAGCCCCTGTCAGGTCCACAACAATTGTTCGGGAAAGCATGCGGGTTTTCTGACATTCGCACAGCACCTGAATGCGGGGCCCGATTACGTCGATCCCGATCATCCGGTGCAGCGCGCGGTCCGCGACGCTCACGAGGACTTGACCGGAATGGACAGTCCGGGTTTCGGCATCGACGGCTGTTCGGCCCCGAATTTCGCGACAAGCGTGCATGGCCTCGCCCGCGCCATGGCGTGCTTCGCGGCCGCCCGGGAAGGGCAGGGCGCACGGGGCGACGCGATGGCGCGGCTGAGGGACGCGATGTGCCTGCACCCCGATCTGGTCGCTGGCGAAACCCGCGCCTGTACCGATCTGATGCGCGCGATGGGCGGGCGCGTCGCCGTAAAGACGGGGGCCGAGGCCGTTTTCGTCGCGATGCTGCCCGAGCAGCGGCTGGGCGTCGCGCTCAAGGTCGTGGACGGCGCGACGCGCGCGTCGGAGGCCGCGATCACGGCGCTTCTCGTCCATCTGGGGGTGCTCGACGCGACGCACCCGGCCGCGAGACGCTATCTCGATGCACCGATCCTCAACCGCGCCGGCCTCGAGGTCGGACGTGTCCGTGCTGCCGAGGGCTTTCCGATCTGAGGCGATCGCTGCCCGAACAGGGGCTCCTGACGCGTCCGGAGCCTCCACTCATCGTTGTTGCCGCACGAACTCCGCGTCGGAATAGCCCTGCAGATAGAGCAGGGCCGTCAGGTCGGCGAAATCCACACGCCGTTGGACCTGCGCCGCGACCGCGGGCTTCGCATGGAGCGCCACACCCGCCCCGGCGAGCTGCAGCATGCCGAGATCGTTCGCGCCGTCGCCCACCGCCATCGCGTCCGCGACCGGGACGCCGATTCTCGCGCAGATCTCCTCCAGCGCCGCGACCTTGGCCTCCCGGCCGAGGATCGGTTCCGCCACCTTGCCCGTGATCCGACCCGCCTCGACGGGCAGGCCGTTCGCACGATGCTCGTCGAAGCCGAGCCTGCGCGCCACCCGCTCGGTGAAGGCCGTGAAGCCGCCCGAGACCAACGCGCAATAGGCCCCGCCGGCCTTCATCGTCGCCAGCAACGTCTCGCCGCCGGGCGTCAGCGTGATGCGCTCCTGCCAGACCCGCTCGATCACATCCGCGTCGAGCCCTTCGAGAAGGGCAACGCGCGCGCGGAGCGCTCCCTCGAAATCGAGCTCTCCGTTCATCGCCCGCGCCGTGATTTCCGATACTTCGGCTCCGACGCCCGCCATGTCGGCCAATTCGTCGATGCATTCCTGCCCGATCATGGTGCTGTCCATGTCGGCCAGAAGCACACGCTTGCGGCGTCCTTCGGCGGGCTGCACGACGAGGTCGATCCGCATCCCGTGTGCCTGATCCCGAACCTCGCCGAGATTGCCGGGAAGTTGCGCCATCGCGAATTCCGCAGCCCGGTCCGGCGACAGCCAGATCACCTCGCCGCCGCCCCAGGCATCGCGCAACGCATGGGCGAAACTCGGGTCCAAGGGGTTTCCGATCAAGGTGACGACATGCATGGGCGCGCTCCGCTTGCTGACATTCGAGGCGTCCATATCCCGTCCTGCGGCCGACGGACACCGCTCCGTCGCCCGGGTCGGGCACCAACCCTCGGACAATCGGGAAAAAGGGGAATGGCCGAGGGTATCGTCGCCCCCGGTTCGAGGATCGGTGATTCCGGGAGCATACCGGACCGGAGGCCCGCGCGCTTGTGGGCCCAAGGACAGGAAGGCGGATTCCGCTGGCTCGGTCGCGCTCGGAAAAAAGGTTCCGCTGTTTTTCTCAGGGCTGCACCGTCGCGACCGTCCTGCCCAGGCTCCTCGATTCACATCCCGGCGTCCGATGCGAAATATCCCGGTGCGTGACGAATGCCGAAGCGGTCTCCGCTTCATTGCAGAATGCGGGGGTCTGCATGTCTTGCGAGGGACGAACACTTCGCAATCGGAATCTCTTGCCTCTCCGTCGAACTGTCCGTATGTGCGGCGGCGGGACACCCTTCCCCAACGAAGGGCATATATCTGGAAGGATACCAGTAATGGCGACGTCGCTTCCGGCCGCGCGGCCGGGCAATCCGCGCTTTTCATCCGGCCCCTGTGCCAAACCCCCTACATTCGATCTTTCGACGCTCTCTGACGCGCCGCTCGGCCGTTCGCATCGCGCCTCGATCGGCAAGTCGAAGCTCGCCCAGGCGATCGACGAGACGCGCGAGATGCTGGGCGTTCCGGACGGATATCGTATCGGCATCGTGCCGGCCTCCGATACCGGTGCCTTCGAGATGGCGATGTGGACCATGCTGGGCGAACGCCCCTGCGAGATGGTCGCCTGGGAGAGCTTCGGTTCCGGCTGGGTCACGGATGCGGTCAAGCAGCTGAAACTCGACGCGCGCGTCCACGAGGCCGAGTACGGCGAGATCGTCGACATGTCCGCGCTCGATTACGACCGCGACGTCTGCTTCACCTGGAACGGCACGACGAGCGGCGTCCGCATGCCGGACGGCAACATGATTCCCGCCGACCGCGCCGGTCTCACGCTCTGCGACGCGACGTCGGCCGCCTTCGCGCAGGATCTGCCCTGGGACAAGCTCGATGTCGTGACCTTCTCGTGGCAGAAGGTGCTGGGCGGCGAGGCCGCGCATGGCATGTTGATCCTGAGCCCCCGCGCCGTCGAACGGCTCGAAAGCTACACCCCAGCGTGGCCCCTGCCCAAGATCTTTCGCCTCACGAAGGGCGGCAAGCTCAACGAGGGGATCTTCCGTGGCGAGACGATCAACACGCCCTCGATGCTTTGCGTCGAGGATTATCTCCAGGCCCTCGCCTGGGCACGTTCGGTGGGTGGCCTGAACGGTCTGTTCGATCGCGCGAACCGCAACGCGAATGTCGTCTGGGATTTCTGCGAGGGGCGCGACTGGATCGGCAACCTCGCCACTGATCCCGCGACACGGTCCAACACGTCGGTCTGCCTTGCCTTCACCGATCCGGCGGTCGCGGGCGACGCGGATTTCGCGAAGGCCGTCGTCAAGCGTCTCGACGCCGAGGGCGTCGCGCTCGATGTCGGCAGCTATCGCGATGCGCCTCCGGGCCTCAGGATCTGGTGCGGTGGCACGATCGAGACTGCGGATCTCGAGGCGCTGATGCCATGGATCGACTGGGCCTATCATGCCGAGCTCGACCGGCGCGCCGCCGCCTGACATCCGTGACCGTTTCGCCCCGGGCCTGGCCCGGGGCCTCTCTCCCTTTCCGCGAAGCTCCGGGTCAGGCCCGGGGCATGAGTTCGCGATCCTTTCGAAGGAGTGCCTGACATGGCCCCCAAAGTTCTCGTTTCCGACAAGCTCAGCGACACCGCCGTCCAGATCTTCCGCGACCGCGGCATCGACGTCACGTTCGATCCCTCTATCGGCAAGGACAAGGACAAGCTCGCCGAGGTGATCGACCAGTATGACGGCCTCGCCATCCGTTCGGCCACCAAGGTCACGCCGACGCTGCTCGAAAAGGCCGGCCGGCTGAAGGTGATCGGCCGCGCCGGGATCGGTGTCGACAATGTCGACATTCCGGCCGCCTCGAAGAAGGGCGTGATCGTGATGAATACGCCTTTCGGCAACTCGATCACCACGGCCGAACACGCGATTTCGCTGATGATGGCGGTCGCCCGCCAGATCCCCGAGGCGAATGCCTCGACCCATTCCGGCAAGTGGGAAAAGTCGCGTTTCATGGGGGTGGAGCTGACCGCCAAGACGCTGGGCGTGATCGGCGCGGGCAATATCGGCTCGGTCGTCATCGACCGCGCGCGCGGGCTCAGGATGAAGGTCATCGCCTATGACCCCTTCCTGACAGAGGAGCGTGCCGACCAGCTGGGCGTGCGCAAGGTCGAGCTCGACGAGCTTCTCGGGGCCGCCGATTTCATCACGCTGCACGTGCCGCTGACCGACAAGACCCGAAACATCCTGTCGCGCGAGAACATCGCCAAGCTGAAACCGGGCGTCCGTGTGGTGAACTGCGCGCGGGGCGGGCTCGTCGACGAGGAGGCACTGGCCGAGGCGATCAAGGAGGGCCGCGTCGCGGGCGCGGGCTTCGACGTATTCGCCGAGGAACCCGCGACGAATTCCCCGCTCTTCGGGCTCGAGAACGTCGTCGTGACCCCGCATCTCGGGGCATCGACCACGGAGGCGCAGGAGAACGTGGCGCTGCAGGTGGCCGAGCAGATGTCGGATTACCTGTTGACGGGGGCCGTGACGAACGCGCTCAACATGCCGTCGGTCACCGCCGAAGAGGCCAAGATCATGGGGCCTTGGCTGAAGCTCGCCGAGCATCTGGGGGCCTTCTGCGGCCAGCTGACCGAGGAGGGGATCGAACGGATCACCATCACCTATGACGGCCGGGCGGCGACGATGAACACCGCCGCGCTCAACATTTCTGCCATCGCGGGGCTGATGCGGTCGGTCAATCCCGACGTCAACATGGTCTCGGCACCTATCCTGGCGCGCGATCGCGGAATCGAGATCGCGACGACCACCCAGGATCAGACCGGCGTCTTCGAGGGCTACATCAAGATCCTGGTGCAGACGCCGACGCGCGAACGCTCGATCGCGGGCACGGTCTTCAGCGATGGCAAGCCGCGCTTCATCCAGATCAAGGGCATCAACATCGACGCCGAAGTGGGTGCGCACATGCTCTATACCACGAACGAGGACCGTGCGGGCGTGATCGGCACGCTCGGCCAGACGCTCGGGCAGAACGGCGTCAATATCGCGAACTTCACGCTGGGCCGGTCGGAGCGTGGCAAACAGGCGATCGCCCTGCTCTATCTCGACGAACAGCCACCGCAGGACGTTCTGGGGAAACTGCGCGACACGGGGCTCTTCCAGCAGATCCGTCCGCTGCAATTCGCGGTCGAATAGGTCGCCGGTCCGCTTGTGGCCCATGGCGGGCCGTGCGTATTTTGAAAAGCAAAGAGGGGGCGGCGCGCAGTCGCCCCTTCGGCATCACGAAGGAAGGGCGACGATGACGATCTATGCGATCGGCGACATTCACGGTCAATCCGGCGAACTCGACCGGGCGCTCTCGCTCGTCGAGAATGACGGCGGGCGCGACGCCCGCATCGTTTTCCTGGGAGATTACACCGATCGCGGACCAGACAGCCGCGGTGTCCTCGACAGGTTGATCGGAGGGCTGGCCGAGGGTCGCAACTGGGTTTGCGTCAAGGGCAATCACGACCGCATGTTCGAGCGGTTCCTGACGGACGGGCTCGAGAACGACGACCGCATCAAGTCGGGGTTGTCTTGGATGAACAAGCGGCTCGGCGGCCCGTCGACGCTCGGTTCCTACGGGCTCGGTGGGGAAGGGGCCGCGTTTCTCCATCAGGCCAATGGCGGGATCGAGACGCTCGCATCCTATCAGGTGGCGGGCGATCTGCTGGATCCGCAGGAACTGATCATCCGCGCGCGCGAGGCGGTGCCGCAATCGCATCTGCAGTTTCTCGCGCAGCGGCCGCTCTGGCATGTCGAGGATGGATACCTCTTCGTCCATGCGGGCTTGCGCCCCGGCATCCCTCTCGAGGAGCAGGACGAGGACGATCTGCTCTGGATTCGCGAGGGCTGGCTTGAGGATACGCGCGATCACGGCAAAATGGTCGTTCACGGACACACCGCGCTCGACGCGCCGGAGAATTACGGCAACCGCATCAACGTCGATGGCGGCGCGGGCTACGGCAATCCGCTCGTGCCCGTCGCACTCGACGGCGGAAATGCATTCACGCTGAGCGAGCGCCGCGGGCGGGTTCCGCTTCCGCCGGTCGCCTGAGCGCGGCGCCCGCCCCCGGTATCAGCGGCCCGTCGAGATGTAGCCGAGGACCGTCACGGCGAGCAGGATGACGAGGATGATCAGGACGATGAAATACATGGGCCAACTCTCCTAGGGTTCGATAACCAGGATAGTAGCGCGATCCGGCGTTTGTCCATCGTCCGCCCTTTCGCCGGGCTCGGCTATGGTCTAAGGGGACGCGTCTTTCACCAGCGAGGATCGTCATGGGCTATCGGATCGCCGTCGCCGGGGCCACAGGCAATGTGGGCCGCGAAATGCTGAATATCCTGGCCGAGCGCCAGTTTCCTGCCGACGAGGTGGTGGCGCTTGCGTCGCGCAAGTCGCAGGGCACGGAAATCAGTTATGGCGACCAGACGCTGAAGACGAGGGATCTCGAGCAGTTCGATTTCACCGGCTTCGACATGGCCCTTTTCGCCATCGGGTCCGACGCCACGAAGATCCACGCGCCGCGTGCCGCCAAGGCCGGATGTGTCGTCATCGACAACAGCTCTCTCTATCGGTACGATCCGGACATCCCGTTGATCGTGCCCGAGGTGAATCCCCAGGCCGTTCATGGCTATGCCAAGAAGAACATCATCGCGAACCCCAACTGCTCGACGGCGCAGATGGTCGTGGCCCTGAAGCCGCTGCATGACCGTGCGCGGATCAAGCGCGTCGTCGTCAGCACCTACCAATCGGTTTCGGGGGCCGGGAAGGAAGGAATCGACGAGCTCTGGGATCAGACGAAGTCGATCTACAACCCCACCGACGACAAGCCGCCGGTGAAGTTCACCAAGCAGATCGCCTTCAACGTCATCCCGCATATCGACGTGTTCCTCGATTCCGGCGAGACCAAGGAAGAATGGAAGATGGTCGCCGAGACCAAGAAGATCGTCGATCCGAAGATCAAGGTGACGGCGACCTGCGTTCGGGTCCCGGTCTTCGTCGGCCATTCCGAGGCGATCAACATCGAGTTCGAGGATTTCCTCGACGAGGACGAGGCGCGCGACATCCTGCGCGAGGCACCGGGCCTCATGGTCATCGACAAGCGCGAGGATGGTGGATACGTGACCCCCATCGAATGCGTGGGCGATTTCGCCACCTTCATCAGCCGCATCCGTCAGGATCCGACGGTCGAGAACGGCCTCAATCTGTGGTGTGTCAGCGACAATCTTCGGAAGGGTGCCGCGCTCAATGCGGTGCAGATCGCCGAACTTCTGGGCCGGGAAGTTCTCAAGAAGGCCTGAATTCGGTATTGTCTTGCAGCCTTGGCGAATGCCCAATCGGGCTTTGATATCGCCAAGGTTGAAAGGGCGAAAAACGCGATGCTATCTAATTAAATCCTAGATAATTCGCGCCCCGGAAAACGCAATCTCGACAAGGGTTTGCCGTATTCCGGGGTGATCCATCCAATCGTCTGGAATCCGGAAACCAATCGCCAACCCTTTCATGGTCAAAACCGGGCCAACGACGCGTGCGAAAATGAGCGTCGGAATAAGAAGGGGAAACCAGATGCTGCAAATTATCTTCGGCGACCGCAAATCAATCAACGAACTACGCGACGGCGCGCCGCGCAAATCAGTCCGACGGGTCGATCGGCACGAGATCGAGGCCATACTGCAGGACGAGCTGATCGCGCTGCCTCCGCTCGCCGCCTGAGGGCAGCGGGACATGTTGCGATCTTGGCCGATGCGCGCGCCTTCTTTCGGGCGCGCGCGGGGGATGCTCAAACCTTGACGAAGCGGTCGGCGTCGGCCTCGTAGGCGAAGAGTTCTCCGTCGACGATGTCGTTGTAGAGGCCGTGCAGGCTCAACCGTCCGTCGTCGACGCGCTCGGCCACGAAGGGGAAGGTCATCAGGTTCGCGAGCGAGACCTTCACGGCGCCTTTCTCGAGCGCTTCGATCCGCGCCGCCTCGTCCCCGTCCTCGAGCGCCTCGAAACCCGGACGCAACAGGTCCATCCAGCGGCCCACGAAGCTCGACGTCTTCTCGAGCTCGGGGGCCGATCCCGAACACATGTCGTAGCATCCCCGCACGCCACCGCAGCGCGAATGCCCCATGATGATCAGGTTCGTGATCTGCAGGGCCGTGACGGCGTATTCGATCGCAGCCGACGTGCCGTGCTGATTTCCGTCGGGCTCGTAGGGGGGGACGAGATTGGCGATGTTGCGATGTATGAAGAACTCGCCCTGCTCGGCCCCGAAGATCGAGGTCACGTGGACACGGCTGTCGCAGCAGGAAATGACCATGACCCGCGGGCGCTGCCCTTCCTCGGCCAGGCGTCGGTACCAGGACTGGTTCTCGGCGAAGGTCGTCGCGCGCCAGCCATGGAATCTCTGCGTGAGGAAAGTCGGAAGCGGCTTGGCCTTGATCATCTGAGAATCCTCTCGGTTGCTGGTCCGTTGTTCAGATAGCTGACCTTTTACGCATTTTCGAGCATTCATGACGACGGGCAAAAACGCTTTGTTAGCCCGCCGGGAGAATGATGCGCCGAGAGCAGAAGGAGAACCCCCATATGGGCGAGATGATCGTGCTGTGCCCGCGCGAAGCGGTGCATTGCGACCTGGAGCGATTCAGCGAAACGGCGATGCGCCGTGTCCAAGATCAAGGGCTGGAAAGCTGGGACGCCTTTCTCGACGATCTCGGGGTGGCCTTCGATCGTCTCGCCGTGGCGTATCGCGAAAGCCGGTTCGACGAGGTTGCCCGTCAGGCGCGTTGGCTGGCCGATCAGGCGCATGCGCTCGGGCTCAACAGGCTTTTCCGCGTTTGCAGGCATGTCGTCGCGCTGTCGCACGGGCACGACGTCGCCGCGCTTGCGGCGAATGTGACGCGGCTCATCCGGCTCGGCGATCAGGTGGTGTCGGTGGGGTGGCAGCAGCAGGACGCCCGTTACTGATCCTGGTGTGGGGCGGGGGTTTCGGTCGGTCCCCGTGCGCGCTAGCTTGGCGCGACACCTGATATCCGAGGCACCGATTTCATGAAAGACCTCTCGACCGGCTTCGCGCCGCAGGACGCGGCCGATACCCGACCGCTTCACCTCATCGACGCAGATACCTTCGGCGACTGGCTGGGCCGGCAGGACGATGCACGGCGAAACTGGATCGCTGCCGCGGGGTTCTCGGGGCAGGCGGGCCGCGTCCTGCTCCTTCCGGGGTCCGATGGCGGGATCGGCGGCGCGCTCTTCGGTCTCGGCGATGCGACGTCGCGTGCGCGCGGACGGTTCCCGCTTGCCCAGGCGCGTGCGGCCCTGCCCGCAGGCGACTGGCGGATCGAGAGTGGGCTTGCCCCCGGAGCGGAGGCGGAAGCGGCGCTCGGCTGGCTTCTGGCGGGATGCGTCTTCGACCGTTACGCCGGTGCCGAGCCGCCGAAGGCCCGGCTCGTTCCGCCGGAGGGGTGCGATCCCGATCGCATCGCGGCGATCGCGGCCGGCGAGGCGCTGACCCGCGATCTCATCAACACGCCGGCCAACGACATGGGACCTGCCGAGCTCGAGGCAGCGGCCGAGGATCTGGCCACCCGGCACGGCGCGCAGATGTCCGTGATCCGGGGCGAGGAGCTTCTGTCGAACGATCTGCCGCTCATCCATACGGTCGGCAGGGCGGCCGCGCCGCACCGTGCGCCGCGGCTCATCGACATGCGCTGGGGGACATCGGGACCGACGGTCACGCTGGTCGGCAAGGGGGTGTGCTTCGATACGGGCGGCCTGAACCTCAAGCCCGGATCTTCGATGGCGCTCATGAAGAAGGACATGGGCGGTGCTGCGACCGTGCTGGGGCTTGCGCACATGATCATGGCGCTGGGCCTCGAGGTGCGACTGCGCGTCCTCGTGCCTGCGGTCGAGAACGCGGTCTCGGGCGATGCCTTCCGGCCCGGCGACATCCTGCGATCGCGCAAGGGCCCCTCCGTCGAGATCAACAACACCGATGCCGAAGGGCGGCTGGTCCTGGCCGATGCGCTCGCGCTCGGGGCCGAGGAAAGGCCCGACCTCATGGTCTCCATGGCGACGCTGACAGGGGCGGCGCGCGTGGCGCTCGGACCCGATCTCGGGGCGCTCTTCTGCGACGACGACGGACTGGCCGACGCAATGGTTTCGGCCGGACGCGCGGTGGGCGATCCGGTCTGGAGGCTTCCCTTCTGGGAGCCTTACGAGACGATGATCGAACCCGGTATCGCCGATCTCGACAACGCGCCCTCCGGCGGCTTCGCGGGGGCGATCACGGCCGCGCTCTTCCTGCGCCGCTTCGCGGGCGGGGCCGTGCGATACGCGCATTTCGACATCTATGGCTGGCAGCCGCAGGCTGCCCCCGCGCGTCCAAAGGGCGGCGTCGGGCAGGGCGGGCGCGCCATTCTCGAGATCCTGCCCGGTCTTGGCGAAGGATGAGCGACCGCCGCCTCCTCCCCGCCAACGGCCGGGTCGCGGCCGCCCATCTGCGCGGCATCGTCGATGCGGCCCGGTATGTCGAGGGCGAGGCTGCGGGCGTGATCCTTCCCGTCGCCGATCTCTGGGCCGCGCCGGATGCCCGCGCCCGCGATCGCCAGCTTCTGATGGGCGACAGCGTGCGGATCTACGAGCGGGTGGACGGCATGGCCTTCGTCCGCGCCGATCGCGACGGATATGTGGGGTACGTCGCCGAGGCGGCGCTGGGCGACATTCCGAGTGCCACCCATATCGTGGGCGTGCCGGCGTCCCACCTTTATCCCGTTCCGGACATGAAGGTGCCGCCGGTCGCACGGCTGAGCTTTGGCGCGCGGCTGCGCGTGGTCGCGGCGTCCGATGGGTTCTTCGAGCTCTGGGACGGGCGTCATGTCCCGAGACCGCATCTGAGACCGGCGAACAAGCCCTTCGAGGATCCTGCGCGGGTCGCGCAGCTGTTCTTCGGTGTGCCGTATCTGTGGGGCGGGAACGGTGCGGACGGGATCGACTGCTCGGGGCTCGTGCAGGCCGCCCTCATCTCATCGGGACATCCCTGTCCCGGCGACAGCGACCTGCAGGAGGGGGCGGTCGGACGTGTCCTCGAACCCGACGAGCCGATGGAGCGGGGGGATCTGCTCTTCTGGCGGGGGCATGTCGCGATGGCGGTCGATCGCGAGGTCCTGATCCATGCCAACGCCTACCACATGGCGGTAAGCTACGAGCCCGCATCCGACGCAATCGCCCGGATCGAAGCGCAGGGAGGCGGGCCGGTCACCACGCGGAGACGCCTCTGATCTGCTGTCGATCGGTGTGCCGCCCCGAACTGCGGGCATTCGCAGACGACTAGGGGGCATTTGGCCCCGGTCACTCTCCGACGGCGCGGATGAGCTTGCGTTCCAGGACCCGAAGCACGGTCTTGAGGTCGTGGCCGCGCTTGAGGATCTGGCCGTCCATTCCGATCACCGTGTATTGTCCCTGACGGCCGCGCAGCTTGGGCCGTTTCTCGATCCGGTAGATCGGATGCTCGGCGGTGCGGCGGAAGACCGAAAAGATCGCCACGTCGCGCAGGAAGGACATGCCGTAATCCCGCCATTCGCCGGCCGCCACCATGCGGCCGTAGAGCCCGAGGATCGTCCCGAGCTCGTGCCGGTCGAAGGCTGTGCGGTCGTTCGGATCGGGCCGCCCGGGAAATGGCGTTGGCTGCATCGATGTCATGTCAGACAAGGTGGGCCGTGCGGGCCTGTTTGGCAAGTCGGCGCGGCGACGGCGCCGAATGGCCCCCGTCGCGCCATCACATCGCCATCGCGACAGGCCATCAGATACCCGGCGACATCGTCGCACGTGACCCCGGTACCGCGTCAGAGCCCCCAACGTCGCGCGGTATCGGGGCTCGCGTCCTGTCCCTTTCCCCGACCCCGCCGCGCGCTAGCCTTCCCCGCAGCCTAAGCGAGGGAGACGAGCGAGATGGCAGAGACGACATTGTACGGCTTCGACGGATCGACATATGTGCGGACCGTGAAGATCGTTCTGAACCGAAAGGGCGTCGAGTACGATCAGGTACCCGTCGACGTCCTCAAGGGCGAGCCGCGACAGCCCGAGCACCTGAAACGTCACCCGTTCGGCAAGGTGCCGGTTCTCGACATCGACGGTCACCGCCTGCGCGAGACCGACGCGATCGTGAACTATGTGGAACAGACGCGGGAGGGGCCGTCATCGGTCCCCGAGACCGCCTGGGACATCGCGCGCATGTCCGAGGTCATGTCGCTGATCCACGCCTATGGCTACGATGCGCTCGTTGGGGTGGCCTTCTATCACATCAAGCCCGATTTCATCGGCAATCCGGGCGAAGAGGCGCATGAGAAGACGCTCAAAAACGCCAGGACGTTCCTGAAGCTCGTCGACGAGATCCGTGCGGGCGATCAATGGCTGGCGGGATCGACGATCTCGCTGGCCGATTACATGCTGGGACCGATCCTGTTCTACACGGGCATGACGCCCCACAAGGACGAGCTCCTGCAGATCGGGGGCTTTGCGGAGTGGTGGGAGCGGCTGAGCGCCGATCCCGATTTCGCGAAGACCGAACCCGATCTGGGCTGAGCCCCTAGCTCAGCCGCAGGCGATCCGGATCACGCGGCCCGACCCGTCGGTGACGATGTTCACCCGCTCGGGCAGGTAGTCCATCGTGACCGGATCGCCTTCGGCATAGACGCGCGTGATCGATTGCCCGGCCGCCTGCTGCGCGTCCGCGACGGGACCGCCCACGAAGGGGGCCAAGGCATCTGCACCACAGGCGGCGGTGTCGGGCGCTGGGCCTCCATCGCTCACGGGCGTCGTCTGGCAGGCGAGAAGAAAGGCAGGGGCAGCGAGAAGCAAGATGGCGCGCATGGCGGGGTCCTCCGGTTCGATGATGGTCAGTGGGCGACGAGGCGAACGGTAAACGGGCCTGCCGACACCGCGATGTCGCGCGCGCCGGTGACCGTTCCCGATTCCAGGTCGTAACTCGCACGCAACGAGATCTCGGTGAAGCGGAAGGGCGAAAGATGCCCGGGCCCGCCGGTGACGCGATAGGCATAGTCGCAGACGAGCGTATCCGCATCGAGCGTCCGCGCGCTCAGCCCCACGCTGACCACCCGGCGGCCGTCATAGACCTGGAACGGTCCGACGCAATCCCTGGCGAGCGCGATGCGTGCGAGGCCCTGGGCTGGGTCGATGACGCCCGCGGGTACCTGTGCCGGATCGGATGCGGCGGTCGCCTCGCTTTCTGGGGTGACCGATACACGGGAAACGGCACCGCCCGAGTAATCGACCTCGATGCGGCGGGTCTCGGCCCCCGATACCTCGACGCTGCGATAGGCCCCGCCTGTCACGCTCGCCTCATAGGTGCCGTCGCCGACGCCGAGCGGGGTATTGTCCATGACGCTGTCGATCCGCGCGTCGTCCCCCTCACGCGTGACCGAGATCGCGCCGAGATCTATTCCGGCCAACGTCACGTCGAAGCGCGCTGTCTCGGCCCGAAGGGGCGCGGCGAGGAGGAGCGCGGCAAGGCTGCAGGCGACGATCTTCATGGGGAATGCCCTCCGGTTCGGAGCCGAGATCTAGTCGCAGCGGCGTCGCTT
The DNA here is from genome assembly GCF_032931615.1 of Palleronia sp. LCG004. NCBI lineage: Bacteria > Pseudomonadati > Pseudomonadota > Alphaproteobacteria > Rhodobacterales > Roseobacteraceae > Palleronia > Palleronia sp. LCG004. The sequence continues at coordinate 2,237,746 of NZ_CP136759.1, read as the reverse complement.
GACCAGTCGGATCGCTTGCAATAGGGGCCGAATTCGGGTGGAATTGCCGCCATTACCGACCCCGAGGAGTAGCCCCATGAGAACCCGTGCCGCCGTCGCCCTCGAACCCGGAAAGCCGCTCGAGGTCATGGAAGTCAATCTCGACGGGCCGAAGGCCGGCGAGGTCCTCGTCGAGATCAAGGCGACGGGCATCTGTCACACCGACGAGTTCACCCGCTCGGGCGACGATCCCGAAGGCATCTTTCCCGCGATTCTGGGCCATGAGGGCGCGGGCGTCGTGGTTGAGGTGGGCGAGGGCGTGACCTCGCTCGAAGTCGGCGACCACGTGATCCCGCTCTACACGGCCGAATGCCGGGAGTGCGAGTACTGCCTCAACCCCAAGACGAACCTCTGCCAGAAGGTGAGGGCGACACAGGGCAAGGGCGTCATGCCCGACGGGACGAGCCGGTTCTCCATGCTCGATGGAACGCCGATCTATCACTACATGGGTTGCTCCACCTTCGCCAACCACACGGTCCTGCCCGAGATCTCGCTCGCCAAGGTCCGCAAGGACGCGCCCTTCGACAAGATCTGCTATATCGGCTGCGGCGTGACCACCGGCGTCGGTGCCGTCGTCAACACCGCCAAGGTCGAGCCGGGATCGAACTGCGTGGTCTTCGGACTGGGCGGGATTGGGCTGAACGTCATCCAGGGGCTTCGCATGGTCGGGGCCGACATGATCGTCGGCGTCGACCTCAACGACGACAAGGAAGAGCTCGGCCAGCGCTACGGGATGACGCATTTCGTCAATCCCAAGAAGGTCGAGGGCGATCTGGTCGCGCATCTGGTCGAACTGACGGGCGGCGGTGCCGATTACACCTTCGAATGCATCGGCAACGTGAACGTCATGCGTCAGGCGCTCGAATGCGCGCACAAGGGCTGGGGTGAATCGATCATCATCGGCGTCGCGGGCGCGGGCCAGGAGATCGCGACCCGTCCGTTCCAGCTGGTCACCGGACGGTCGTGGCGCGGATCGGCCTTCGGCGGCGCGCGCGGGCGTACCGACGTTCCGAAGATCGTCGACTGGTACATGCAGGGCAAGATCGACATCGACAGCATGATCACCCACAAGCTGACCCTCGACACGATCAACGAAGGGTTCGAACTGATGCATGCGGGCAAGTCGATCCGGGCGGTCGTCGAGTACTGATGTCGTGTGTGCGCGGGGGGCGTTCCCGCGCGTCATGCAAAGCACTTTCGGAACAGCCAGGGGGCGGAGCCGCGACAAGCGGTCCCGCCCTTTCTCTATCCGCGCCTGAGGATCATGACGAAGGCCAGCGCCGATAGCGCGGTCGAGAAGACGGCGTATGCCACCGTGACCGGCTGCAATCCGATCGTCTCCTGCGTCGCGCCGATGACCAGGACCGGGATCGAGATGGCGACATAGGCGACCACGAAGTAGGTCGCGGTGACCCCTGCGACCTTGTCGTCCGGTGCGCCGTCCGAAAGCGCCGTCAGCCCGCCGCGGAACGCGATGCCGTGCCCGATCCCGGCAAAGCAGAAGGCCGCCATCAATCCCCAGAGGCTCTCGAAGAGGAAGCCCGCCGTGATCGCCGCGATGCCGAGCGTCATGATCCCCATGCCGACGGGCAGGACGATCCGGTCGTTCAACCAGTCCTCGATCGCCTGGCCCGCGATCGAGAAGAGGAAGATCGTGCCAGCCGCGAATCCGATCAGGATATGATCGCCCTCGTGGCCGAGGATCTTTCCCAGGTAGCTCGGTGCGACGGCCCCGAGGAAGCCGCAGATCATGAAGATCGCGAAGCAGGCGAGCGCCGCGGGGACGAAGACGCCACGAACCGCTTCCGGCACCGCCATCCCTTGCGGTCGCAGATGCGGATGCTCGGCCGGAGAGACGGGCTCGGGGGCCGGCAGGATCAGCAGGAACGACAACGCCGCCATGCCGAGATGGACGAGGTATGGCGTCACAAGCGGGGCGGGGACGAACGTGATGACGAGCCCCGAGATGATCGCACCCGACCCGAGCCCTCCCATATTAGCGGCGGTCGCGCCGAACCCCCCGATCCGGGAATGCCCCTTCGGCGCAAGCTCGGTCACCGCGACCGTGGCATGCGAGGCAAAGATCCCGACGGCGGCACCTTGCAGGAACCGTGCGAGCAACAGCAGGATCAGCCCGTCCGCAAGGGCGAAGGCGATGCCCGCCACGAACGTCGCGACAAGCCCCGCATAGAGAAGCGGCTTGCGGCCGATCTGTTCGGACCACGGGCCGGTCGCCAGCAGCATGCCGACGACGCCCGCGGAATAGGCCGCGAAGATCGTCGTGATGATCAGCGGCGAGAACCCGTAGCGTTCGGCATAGATGGGGTAGAGGGGTGTCGGTATCGTCGCGCCCGACATGACGGTGAAAAACGCGAAGCTGACGGCCACGAACGGCCACCAGGCGGATCGGTCTGGCATGCGGGAGGATCTCCGGGGATTTGCAGGGCAATGCCCTCGGGATGGGGTCGGTTCCCGAGCCCGCGGCGCACGATCGTCGCGGCCGGGCCAAGTTGACATCCCCGCCCGTCTCCCCCAAGCCCGTCCGGCATTGCTGATCGAGGTGCCCCATGCCGAGCGAACGCGAGCGAAAGCTCTATGCCGTCCTCATCGACGCCGACAACATTCCGGCGAAGTTCGCCGCGCCGATCCTGCAAGAGATCACCTCGCTGGGTGAGCCGGCTTTGCGGCGGGTCTATGGCGACTGGTCCTCGGGCCGTCTCGCCAATTGGTCGCGCACGGTCCGCGATCTCGGTCTCGTCGCGCATCAGGAAAGCGCCAATACTGTCGGCAAGAACGCCAGCGATATCGGTCTCGTCATCGACGCGATGGACATCCTGCACACCGGTCGGTTCGACGGCTTCGTCCTCGTCAGCTCCGACAGCGATTTCACCGCGCTCGCCAATCGCATCCGCGAACAGGGGCTCGACGTGATCGGCATCGGCGAGCGGAAGGCCCCCGAATCGCTCAGGAACGTCTGCAATCGCTTCCTGCTGATCGAGAACATCGTCGACGAACCGTTGCAGCCGAAATCCGAGATTTCGGGCCCGGGGCCGTCGCCGACGGGCAAGGTCGAGCCGATGGAGGCGGTGCCGCTGATCCTGCGCGCGATGGACAAGATCGAGCAGGACGACGAGTGGTACGCGCTGGGCCAGCTCGGCCAGTACATCATCGCCGAAACGCCCGATTTCGACACCCGTACATACGGCAAGCGAAAGCTAAGCGATCTGGTTCAGGATCTGAAGCGGTTCGAGACCAAGAAGATCGGCAACCAGCTCCACCTGCGCCGGGTCGACTGATCCCTCAGGCGGCGTAGCGGGCGAGGAACATGTCGACCGCGCCGTCCACGACGCGCGCGCGGTCGGCCTCGCTGAACTCCGTCTGCATTCCGAAGATCAGCCGGGGAAAGAGCTCGGCCTTGCAGAGCTCGGCGAATTGATGGGCGGCGAGCGCCTTGTCCTCGATCCTGAGTTCGCCCCGCGCGATCGCGCGTTCGAAATAACGGCGCAGGACCCGCTCGACGAGGCCCGGACCCGATTCCCAGAAACGGTGCCCGAGTTCGGGGAAGCGGTCTGTCTCGGCCACGCAAATGCGAAACATGCGCTGGCCGAATTCCGACAGCAGGAAGCCCAGCATCTGGTGGCCCGCCAGCCGCAGCACCGCGTCTGGCGCATCGTCGAGGTCGAGCGTGTCGATCGCGGTGGCGGCCTGCTTGCCGCATTCGCAGGTCGCGACCTCCATGAAGAGCAGCCGCTTGTCCGAGAAATAGCTGTAGAGGGTCGCCTTGCTCACGCCTGCGCGCTTCGCGATCGTGTCGACGCTCGCCCCCTCGAAGCCGTCGGCCATGAAGACCTGACGCGCGCCGTCGAGAACCTGCTCGTATTTGCGCCCCTTCTTGAGCTCGACCTGCCGGTTCATGCGCGCTCCTTCTCGTGAGGGTCATCCTGCCGTGCGCTCGGCGGCGAGGGCAAGGCATATGTGGGACCTGCAGCGCGATCTTGGAAGGGTGTCGCGCTTCGGTTCGAGGGGGCATTGCGTGCGGACGGACGCGGGTCTAGCGATCTCGGGATGGACGTGCTGGCCCAGACCCTCCCCTTCTTCGCGCTGATCGGTCTCGGCTACGGGGCGGGACGCGTGGGCATGTTCGGCGCGGCCGCCACCGCCGCGCTCACCTCTTTCGTGTTCTATTTCGCCCTCTCGGCGCTGCTGTTCCGGTTCACCGCGGGCCTCGACCTGTCGCAGGTGCTGAGCGTCCGCTTCCTTCTGGCCTATTTCTGCGGGACGCTCGCCGTCTATCTCCTCGCGACGGTCGTGGGCGTCGTCCGTGGTCGCGGCATGGGCGAAACGGCGGTCGAGGCGCAATGCGCCGTCATCGGCAATATCGGTTTCCTGGGCATTCCAATGCTCGGCACGCTGATGGGCGAGGCGGCGGTGGGTCCGATCCTGCAGATGATCACGGTCGATCTCATTCTCTTCGGATCGGTGATCGTCGTCCTCATCACGCTGGACCGGGGGCGGGGCGACGTTGCGGAACTTGCGCGCGGGGTAGGGGTCGGCCTCGCGCGGAACCCGATGATCGTCTCGATCGCGCTGGGCCTCGTCTGGTCGGCGACGTCGTTGCCGATCCCGGGGCCCGCCGACAGGTTCCTCGAGATCCTCGGTGCCGCCGCCACACCGGGCGCGCTCTTCGCGATCGGCGCATCGCTGGCGGGCAAGTCCGCGGAACGGCTGAGCGTCGCGGGCTGGCTGTCGTTCTGCAAACTCGTCCTGCATCCGGCGGCCGTGGGCACGATGGCGTTCCTCGTCTTCGCGGTCGATCCCGTCGCGGCGGGGGTCATGGTCGCCGCCGCGGCCCTTCCGGTCGCGGGCAACGTCTTCATCCTGGCGCAGAGCTACGGCGTGGCCCCGCAGCGTGCCTCCGCCGCGATCCTCGTTTCGACGGCGCTCTCGGTCGTGACGGTCACCGTGATCCTCGCGTTGCTGGTCTGACGCTTTACGCTGGAGGTCGGGCGCGCTAGCTCATGGCGCGAATGGCGACAGGAGGGCCGAGATGAAGACCGTTTCCGAAAACGTGAGCTTCGGTGGAACGCAGGGAGTCTATACCCACGCCTCCGACGCGACCGGGTGCGACATGACCTTCGGGCTCTACCTGCCTCCCGAAGCACGGTCGGGGCCGGTGCCGCTTCTGTGGTTCCTGTCGGGGCTCACCTGCACGCACGAGAACGCGATGACCAAGGCCGGGGCGCAGGCCGTCGCCGCCGAGGCCGGCGTGGCCGTCGTCTTTCCCGACACGTCGCCCCGTGGCGAAGGCGTTGCCGATGCAGACGATTTCGCGATGGGGCAGGGTGCGGGCTTCTATGTCGATGCGACCGAGGGCGACTGGGCCAAGCATTTCAGGATGTGGAGCTATATCGCCGACGATCTCCCGACGTTGCTGGCCGAGAACTTTCCGCTCGACATGGAGCGTCAGTCGATCACCGGGCATTCGATGGGCGGTCACGGCGCGCTGACACTCGCCATGGGGCTCAAGGGTCGTTTCCGCAGCGTCTCGGCCTTTGCACCGATGGCGAACACGACCGACAGCGATTGGGGTGCGCCGCAGCTCACCGCCTATCTGGGCGACGACAAGGCCGCGCACCGCCGCCACGACGCGAGCCTGCTGATCGGCGATGCGGGCTTCGACGGGCCGATGCTGATCGACCAGGGCACGAACGACCAGTTCCTCGACAAGTTGAAGCCCGAGGCGCTGGCTCAGGCCATCGCCACCCATCGCCAGCCCGCGACCTTCCGGATGCAGCCGGGCTACGATCACAGCTATTTCTTCGTGTCGAGCTTCATCGACGATCACATGGCCCTTCATGCCGCGGCGCTCTGGGCCTGAATGATCTACGTCGATGCCGATGCCTGCCCGGTGAAGGCCGAGATCGAGGCCGTCGCCACGCGCCACCGGGCGCAGGTCTTCATGGTCTCGAACGGCGGGCTGCGCCCCTCGCAGAACCCGTTGATCGAGATGATCTTCGTCCCCGACGGGCCCGACGTGGCCGACATGTGGATCGCCGAGCGCGCGGGGCCGGGCGACGTCGTGGTCACGAACGACATCCCGCTCGCCGCGAAATGCGTCGAGGCCGGAGCCGGAGTGCTGCGCCCCGACGGCGAGCGCCTGAGTTCGGCCAATGTCGGCGCGGCGCTCGCCACCCGCGATCTCATGACTGACCTGCGTGCTGCCGATCCGTTCCGGCAAGGTGGCGGCAAACCGTTTTCCAAGGCCGACAGGTCCAGATTTTCAAACGCGCTCGAAACAGCGATGCGCGCCGCAGCAAGGGAGCAGGGCAATGGCCGTTGATGCCGTCATCTTCGATATCGGGAACGTGCTGATCGAATGGCAGCCCGAACGTTTCTACGATTCCGAGATCGGCCGAGACCGGCGCGAGGCGATGTTCGCGGCGATCGACCTCCATGCGATGAACGACCGCGTCGATGCGGGCGAGGATTTCCGATCGGTCGTCTATGAAGCGGCGGATGCGAATCCCGAATGGGCCGACGAGATCCGTATGTGGCATGACCGCTGGATCGAGATGGCGACGCCCGCCATCCCCCAATCGGTGTTCCTCCTCCGCGCCCTTCGCTCCAAGGGCATACCCGTCTGGTGCCTCACGAATTTCGGGATCCAGAGCTTCGACTTCGCGAAGCTGCACTACGATTTTCTGGACGAGTTCGACCGGTTTTTCGTCTCGGGCCATATGGGCGTCATCAAGCCCGATCCGCGCATCTACGAGATGGTCGAGGAGGAGAGCCCGTTCCAGGCCGATCGCCTGCTCTTCACCGATGACAAGCAGGACAACATCGCCGCCGCGTCGGCGCGCGGATGGCAGGTGCATCATTTCGACGGTCCGCATGGATGGGCCACACGGCTGATGGACGAGGGCCTGCTGAGCGAGGCCGAAGCGCGGGCATGAGGGTCGTCGGCTTCGAGGAGGGCGAGGCCCGTCTCGACTGGTTGACCCTGACCGACGCGCTGGCCGCGGGGCACCGGTTGCCCCGCGCCGAGATCACCGACGGGTTCCTCTATCGGGGCGAGGACACGCTCCTCAACCGGGCCGCATGGATCGACGGGCTCGGCCTCGCCGTGAAGACGGCGACGATCTTTCCCGCAAACACGACCGTGCCGAGCGTCAATGGCGGTGTCTGCCTCTATTCCGACCGCGACGGCACGCTTCGGGCGGTGATCGACTTTCACCTCGTCACCAAGTGGAAGACGGCGGGCGATTCCCTGCTCGCCGCGCGCAGGCTTGCCCGGCCGGACAGCCGAACGATCCTGATCGTCGGCGCGGGCACCGTCGCCCGGTCGATGATCTCGGCCTATTCCGCCGCCTTTCCCGAGGCCCGCTTTCTTGTCTGGAATCGCACGGGCGCGCGGGCCGAGGCGCTGGCCGGGGAGACGGGGGCCGAGGCTGTCGCAGACCTCGAGGCGGCCGTCAGGCGGGCCGACATCGTCTCGGCCGCCACGATGAGCCGTGAGCCGATCCTCGAAGGCGCATGGCTGAAGCCCGGCACGCATGTCGATCTGATCGGGGCCTACCGCCCCGACATGCGCGAGGCTGACGACGAGGTCCTGCGCCGCGGTCGCGTCTTCGTCGACAGCCGCGCCACGGTTCTGGGTCATATCGGCGAACTCGCGATTCCGATCGGCAAGGGCACACTGGCCGAGGCGGACGTCATTGCAGACTACTACGATCCGCCGGAACGTTTCGCGCGCGAAACATCCCATGAGATCACCGTCTTCAAGAATGGCGGGGGCGCGCATCTCGACCTCATGACCGCGCGCCATGTCCTCGACCGGTTCGACTAGCGCCGGGAACACGGTCCGGGGGCGCGGGTTGTCGGTCTGACCGAAAACAAGGACGCGTTTCATGGACCTTAAAATCAAGGGTAAAAAAGCATTGGTAACCGGTGGCAGCGGGGGTCTCGCCCTTGCCGCGGCGCGCGATCTCGCGGCCGAAGGGGTCGACCTGACCCTCACCGATCTGAATGCGGACGATCTGTCGCAGGCGGCCGAAACCTTCGACGGACAGGTCGACACGATCGCCGCGAACCTGACGGATCCCGACGACATCGAAAAGCTGCGCAAGCACATGGCCGACAAGGGCGGGATCGACATCCTGGTCCACGCGGCAGGCGTGACGGGCGACAAGGGCGACCCGCTCGAGATGACGGACGAGGAATATCACCGCGTCTGGGAGACGAACTTCCTCAGCGCCGTGCGGATGGCGCGCGTTTTCGTTCCGCAGATGGCCGAGAATGGCTGGGGACGCATCGTCTGCGTCACGTCGGAAAACGCGGTGCAACCCTACGAGGACGAGGCCGTTTACAACACGTCGAAGGCGGCGCTTCTGAACTTCACCAAGGGCCTCGCGCAGGTCTACGCGCCCAAGGGCGTGCTCGTGAACACGGTCGCTCCCGCCTTCATCGAGACACCGATGACCGACGGCATGATGAAGATGCGGTCCGAAAAGCTCGGCGTCAGCAAGGAGGAAGCGATCGAGAGCTTCCTCAAGGAGGAACGTCCGTTCCTCAAGATAGGCCGTCGCGGCCAGCCCGAGGAAGTCGCGGCCGTGATCGCGCTTCTCTGCTCGGACCGGGCGACCTTCACCACCGGATCCGCCTACCGCGTCGATGGCGGCGCCGTCGGATCCATGAATACCTAAGGAGGCTCTCCATGAGCAACGATCCCAAGATTCCCGCCCAGCATCAGGACAAGATGCCGGCGGACGAACACGCGATGACGCCCGCCCCCGACTACACCCCCCGCCATCCCGGCGTGGGCAAGCTCAAGGGCAAGGTCGCCCTCGTGACCGGCGGGGACAGCGGCATCGGTCGTGCAGTCTCCGTCCTCTTTGCACGGGAGGGGGCCAAGGTCGCGATCGCTTATCTCGAGGAAAGCGAGGATGCCCGCGAGACGAAGCGTCTCGTCGAGGAAGAGGGCAGCGAGGCCCTGCTGATCGAGGGCGATCTTGCGAAGAAGGCAAATTGCGAGGCGGCCGTCCAGAAGACCGTGGATGCGTTCGGCCAGCTCGACATCCTCATCAACAATGCCGCCCAGCAATATGTCGACGAGGACTTCGACAAGCTCGACGAGGATCTGCTCAGGCAGATGATGGATGCGAACGTCATGTCGTACATGTTCTGCACACAGGCGGCGCTTCCCCATCTGAAGGAAGGGGCGGCCATCGTGAACACGACTTCGGTCAACGCGTTCAAAGGCAACGACACGCTCATCACCTATTCGACCACGCGCGGGGCCTCTCTCGCCTTCTCGCGTTCGATGGCATCCAACCTCGCACCTCGGGGAATCCGGGTGAACGCCGTCGCCCCCGGTCCGATCTGGACGCCGTTCATCCCCGGATCCCTGCCGGAGGAAGACGTCGAGGGGTTCGGTTCGGGCTCCAAGATGGGCCGTGCCGGTCAGCCATGGGAAGTCGCGACCGCGTTTCTCTTCCTTGCGTCGAGCGACGGAAGCTACTTCACCGGGCAGACTCTCCATCCGAACGGTGGCATGATCGTCGGTGCCTGAACGGCTCAGGCATCCGACGATATACGAGATCTACCCACGTTCGTTCCGGGACAGCACCGGAACGGGCGAGGGGGACCTCCGGGGCGTCATCGAAAAGCTGGGACACGTGCGCGATCTCGGCGCGGATGCCGTATGGCTCGCGCCGTTCTTCGTCTCGCCGCTCGCCGATGCGGGTTACGACATCGTGGATCACTGCGCGGTCGATCCCCGCTTCGGCACGATGGAAGATGTAGACGCGTTGATCGCGCGCGCGCACGAGCTGGATCTGAAGGTGATCTTCGATCTCGTCTTCAATCATACCTCCTGCGAGCATCCCGATTTCCTCGCCTCGATCGAGGGGGACGAGGACGCAGCGGCCCGGTATGTCTGGCGCGACGCGAAGCCGGACGGATCGCCGCCCAACAACTGGCTCAGCTTCTTCGGCGAAGGTGCCTGGAGCTGGAACCACAAACGGCGGCAATACTATTTCCACCAGTTCCTGACCTGCCAGCCCTCGCTCGACCTTCGGCACGAAGCCGTGCGTGTCGGTCATCGGAAAACGGTCGAGTTCTGGGTCGCGCGTGGCGTCGACGGCTTTCGGATGGATGCGATCACGTCCTACCTCTTCGACGAATCGCTCAAGGACAATCCTCCCGCCGCTCCCGAAGTCCGCGCGAAGGTGACCGGCGAGCCGTTCAATCCCTATACGTTTCAGGATCATGTCTATGACATGCTGCCGGGCGACGGTGCGGCCTTCGGCGAGACGGTGCGGGATTGGGCCGGGCCCGACATCTGGATCATGGGCGAGAACAATTCCGGAAACCGCGCGATCGAGATGTCGCTGGATTTCACGCGCGAAGGGCGGCTCGACGCGGCCTACGCATTGCGGCTCGCCTCCATCGCGGATGGACCGCAGGGTTATGCCGACACGATCGCGGCGCTCGACGGGCGCTGGATCGCGCCCTGGTGGTTCAGCAATCACGACGGCGCGCGGCATGTCTCGACGCTCGGCGACGAAAGCGCGGCCTCGGCCAAATTCTTTGCGCTGCTGCTGTCGGTCCTGCCGGGCACGATCCTGATCTATCAGGGCGAAGAGCTCGGCCTGCCGCAACCCGACCTCGTGAAGGATGTGGTGAGCGATCCGCACGACCTGCTCTACTGGCCGGACGGGCCGGGCCGGTCGGGGGCGCGCGTGCCGATCCCATGGTTCGAGGATGAGCCGCATCGCGGTTTCAGCACGGCCGAGCCATGGCTGCCCATGGACTGGGGGCGGGGGCTGTCGGTCGCGGCGCAGGAAGGCGATCCGCAAAGTGTGCTGTCATTCTACCGCGTGGTCCTGCGTCTGAGGCGCGAGCTTGGCCTTGCCCATGCGGTACGTGTCGATCCCGAAGCCGCAGGCGATGCCCTGACGCTTCGCATCGAGCTCGGGGAAGCGCGTTACGTCGCGATCTTCAACTTCGGTGAGGCCCCCATCGCGGCGGGAGAGGGGGAAATCCTGGCCGAGACGGGCCGTGTGGACGACAGGTTGCCGCGCTGGGGCGGCATCCTGCGCCGCGGCTAGCCGATCAGCATCCCGAGGATGAGGCCGACGATCAGCGGCACCCCTACCAGCGCGGCGAGGGTCAGTTTTCGTACGAGATCGGCATCGACGATGATGCCGTCCGCCTTTGCCCGGTCGCCGAAGCTGCCTTCGGCACGGGGGGCGTAGCTGACCGGGTCCCAAAGATTTCCGGGTCGGTTGCCGGGTTCGTCGGTTGCGGATTTCTGCGCGCTGACACCGCTAGTCGACATCTTGCGGTCGAGCCATCCGGGCAGGAGGAAATTCGGCAGGACGAGCTTCAGGACAGAGCTTCCGACGAAGATTTCGCGCGCATCCTCGTCGATCGCCCGCATGACCGCACGGGCGGCGAGGTCGGGGCGGTAGATCGGCGGCGCGGGCTGCGGCCTCTTCTCGAGCCGGTTGATCGCCCAGTCGAATTGCGGGGAGTTGACAGCTGGCAACTGCACCATCGACAGCGCGATCGGACGTCCGTCACGCATCAATTCCGATCGCAGCGATCCGGTGAAACCGTTGATCGCATGTTTCGCCGCGCAATAGGCGGATTGCAACGGCACCGGCCGATAACCCAGGCCGGACCCGACATTGACGATATTGCCCGCTTTCATATGCTTGAGCGCGAGCCGCGTTCCGTTGACCTGACCGATGAAGGTGACATCGACGATGCGCGCGAATTCCTCCGCCGAAACCTCTTCGAACGGCGCGAAGACCGTCAGCATCGCGGAGTTGATCCAGACGCTCGGCGTGCCGATCTCGGCCACCAGCGCCTCGATCGCCGCTTCGAGCGCGGCGGCGTCGCTCACATCGGCGGCGGCGGTGGCAATGTTGGGATCCTCCGCCATGGCCTCGAGCCGGTCCCGGCCCCTTGCGATCACGCCCACGCGGTAACCCCGATCGACGAGCGCCGAGACGATCGCCCGACCGATCCCGGCGCTGCCGCCGCAGACGATGGCTGACTTTCCTGGCATGATCGCGGCTCCGCAGGGGGGATATCCGTGGCCAAGCGCCCGGAGGTTCCATTCGTTCCCCCGCCTCAGCGTCCGCCCATCATCGCGAGCCGAATGAAGGCGCGTTCGAGGACCGCCATATGCGGCGCGCGCGCGCTCGATCTGAGGGTGAGATCGGTCTCGGTCAGCAGGCGCATCGCCTGTTCGAGCCTCAGCACGCCCCAGCGCTGGGCCTGCCGCAGGATCGCATCGCGGCGCGGCCCGTAGACCGGCGGGCGCAGCTTGCCGACGCCGGTGCCGGGGCCACCGGGGTCGGCCGCTGCGCTTAGAAGGGTGCGGAAATGTCGTTCGGCCGCGATGCAGAGGGCGACGGGCTGCGCGCCCTGCGCCCAGAGGCGATTCATGATCGGACCGATCCGGTCGGCATGCCCGTCGGCCACAAGGGCCACGATCTCGTCAGTCTCGGCCTCGGTCGAGGCCGGCGCGCAGAGGGCGATCTCGGCTTCGGTGAGGGGTGTCTCGTCGCCCGACTTGTAGAGCGCGATCTTCTCGAGAAGCTGGCGGAAATCGCCGGGGTCGAGCGTCGCCGCAAAGCCACGGAGCACGCCCTCCGCATCGCGGTCGAGGCCCGAGAGACCGGCCCGTTCGAGCGCGGCACGGATCTCCGACGCGTCCATCGGTTCGTCGTAGATGCCTATGGATGCGGCGGCGCGATGTCCCTCGAACCCTTTCCTGAGCTGCGAGGCAGGCTTCAGCGCGCGGGCCGTCACGACGATATGCGCATCGCCCGGTCTCCATTCCCCGAGGGCATCGAGGATCGGTTTCGCGTGGCTGTTCGTCGCGTCCTCAACGAGGATGGCGCGCGGACCCGGAAAGAACCCCTGCGCCTTGATCGCATCGACAAGAGCGCCTTTCTCGGCCGTCAGATCGGAGGGCGAGATCCGTTCGAGGCGCATCTCCTCGTCGCCCTTGGGGCCGATGAGCGCACGGACAAGGTCCTGTCGCTTGAGCGCCACGCGCATCGCGTCCTCGCCATAAAGCAGGGTGCCGGGGCGATCCTCGGGTGGCTTCGCGATCCAGGCGGCGGCATCCGATCTGGCGAGCTTCACGGCGAGGCCCGCCAATCGGGTGCCGTCGCGAGCAGTTCCGCGGCGAGCTGATCGGCCAGGATCACCATGAGGCGGGCGATGGCGTCCTCCTCGGCGGCCTGCACCGACACGGCGTTGCCCGCGACGGAATTGCGCGCGATGCTGAAGACGGGCGCGGAATAGGAGGTGAAGTTCCGCACCGATCCCCGCTTGACCACGCGGCCCGTTCCGGTCTCGCTCAGCGCGTAATCGAGCTCTCCCACGAGGCGGATCCGCGTCGTTTCCTGATCCGCCGTGATGCCGAGACCGGTCTCGTCCAGATCGATATCGGCGGTGAGGTCATAGGCGGGACTTGGCCCCGCGCGTCCGAGGCGGCGTTCGAGCTCCTCCACGAGGAGATAGCCCGCCACGTCGCGCGGCGTGGCGATGGCGATATCGCCCGGAAGCCCGCGGGCGGCCCCCTCCGGCCCGTAGACCGGGGTGAAACCGCAGGCGGCCAGAAGGGCCGCCGCGGCGAGGAGACCGGCGAGGCCCCGGACCTTGGCCGGCACCCCGCGGCACGTGCGTGCGGTGTCAGACCACGACATTGACGATCCGGCCGGGCACGACGATGACCTTCTTGGGGCTCGCACCGCCAAGCGCCTTCTGCACGGCCTCGGTCGCGAGGGCGCGCTCTTCGACTGCCTCCTTGTCGAGATCGGCGGGCACCCGGATCTCTGCCCGGCGCTTGCCGTTGATCTGAATGGGCATCGTGACCTCGTCCTCGACCAGCATGGCGGGATCGGCCACGGGCCAGGACGCCTCGGCCACAAGGCCCTCTCCACCCAGAAGGTGCCAGATCTCCTCGCTCAGATGCGGGGTCATCGGGGCCATGAGCTGCGCCATGACACGCGCAGCCGCGACCTGCGCGTGACGGCCGGCCTCGGATTTCGAAAGCGCGTTGGCAAAGGCATAGAGGCGCGCGACGGACGTGTTGAAGCCGAAACTTTCGATGCCGATCGTGACGTCGTGGATCGCCTTGTGCATCTCGCGCAGCAACTCCTCGTCGCCGCGCCCGGTTTCGGGGGCCTCGCGCGCGCCTTCGGCGATGCGCCAGACACGGGCGAGATGCTTGGAGGCGGCCTCGGCCCCTGCTGCGGTCCATTCCACGTCACGCTCCGGCGGACTATCGGAAAGAACGAACCAGCGCGCCGTATCGGCCCCGTAGCGGTCGATGATCTCGACCGGATCGACGACGTTGCGCTTGGATTTCGACATCTTGGCAGAGGGGACGACCGTCACGGGACGTCCGTCGGACTTGAGCGTGGCGACGCCGTCGCGGATCTCCACGTCTCCGGGGAAGTGGTATTCGGTGCGGCCTTCGGGGGTCGCGGTCTGGTAGATCTCGTGCGTGACCATGCCTTGGGTGAACAGCGCGTCGAACGGCTCGGCCGCGCTTTCGGGAAGGTGGCCACAGACCTGCATCGCGCGTGCGTAGAAGCGCGAATAGAGCAGGTGCAGGATCGCGTGTTCCACACCGCCGATATACTGGTCGACGTTCATCCAGTAGGCGACTTCCTCCGGATCGGTCGGCGTCGAGGCATGGGGCGAGGTGAAGCGCGCGAAGTACCACGACGAATCGACGAAGGTGTCCATCGTGTCGGTCTCGCGCTTTGCGGGTGCGCCGCATGCGGGACAGGGCACGTCGCGCCAGGTCGGGTGCCGGTCGAGCGGGTTGCCCGGTATGTCGAAATTCACGTCCTGCGGCAGCTTGACCGGCAGGTTCTCCTTCTTTTCGGGCACGGTGCCGCAGGTCTCGCAATGGACGACCGGGATCGGGCAGCCCCAATAGCGTTGCCGCGACAGGCCCCAATCGCGCAGGCGGAACTTGGTCACGCCATGGCCGACGCCGTTCGTCTCGCAGAAGGCGATGGCGGATTCGATCGCGGCGTCGCCGGTCTGCACCTCGTCGCCGGCGAAGCCGCGGAGATAGATGACTTCCTCGGATTTCGGGGGCACGCAGGCGGCACCGCCCTCCTCGGGCAGGACGTGTTCGCCCGTTTCGGGGCGGAAGACCGAGGCGACGGGCAGATCGTACTTGCGGGCGAATTCGAGGTCGCGTGCATCGTGGGCGGGGCAGCCGAAGATCGCGCCGGTGCCGTAACCCATCAGGATGAAATTGGCGACGTAGACGGGAAGCTCCCATGACGTGTCGAACGGATGGCGGACCTTGAGGCCGGTGTCGAAGCCGCGTTTCTCGGCCTTTTCGAGCTCTTCCTCGGCCGTGCCCATGCGACGGCATTCGGCGTTGAACGCGGCAAGATCGGCGTTGTCGCGCTCGAGCGACCGGGCCAGCGGATGATCGGGAGAGATGCCGACGAAGCTCGCTCCCATGAGCGTGTCGGGACGGGTCGTGTAGACCTCGACGCGGTCGTGACCTTCGGGCGGGTCGATCACCGAGAAGGCGAATTGCAGACCGCGCGACTTGCCGATCCAGTTCGCCTGCATCGTCTTGACCTTGTCCGGCCAGTTGTCGAGCCGGTCGAGCGCCGAGAGAAGCTCATCGGAATAATCCGAGATGCGGAAGAACCACTGCGTAAGTTCGCGCCGCTCGACCAATGCGCCGGACCGCCAGCCGCGCCCGTCCTCGACCTGCTCGTTGGCGAGCACGGTCATGTCGACCGGATCCCAGTTCACCACCGCGTTCTTGCGATAGGCGAGGCCCTTCTCGAGAAAGTCGATGAACATCGCCTGCTGCTGGCCGTAATAGTCGGGATCGCAGGTCGCGAACTCCCGGCTCCAGTCGAGCGAGAGGCCGAGCCGCGCGAATTGCGCCTTCATGCTGGCGATGTTCTCGTAGGTCCAGTCGCCGGGATGGACGCGCCGTTCCTGCGCCGCGTTCTCGGCGGGCAGGCCGAACGCGTCCCAGCCCATCGGGTGCAGCACGGCATGGCCGGTCGCGATCTTGTAGCGCGCGACGACGTCCCCCATCGAATAGTTGCGGACATGCCCGATATGCAGCGCGCCCGAAGGGTAGGGAAACATCTCGAGCACGTAGTATTTCGGCTTGGTCTCGTCGCGGCGGGCGGTGAACGTTCCCGCGCGGGCCCAGGCGTCCTGCCAGAAAGGTTCGGATTTCGATGCGTCGTAGCGGGGCATGGATGGCTTTCGCGATCTTGGAATTTTCCCCCGAGTGATATGGCCGCGCGTCCGGGGGGTCCAGCGCCAAGGCCCCGGTTCGGCCTTATCCCGCGCGGAAATTGCGGTATGACGGGCCGGAATGCCCGCCGAAGACGGAGCCCGAGATGGAATTCCTGTTCATCCACCAGAACTTTCCGGGCCAGTTCGCCCATCTCGCCCCCGCGCTTGCCGCGAAGGGCCACCGCGTCGCGGCGCTCGCCTCCCGCTTTTCTGAGGCGCGGACCTGGCGGGGGGTGCGGATCCTTTCGTATCGGTACGAGCCGCCCGCCGATGCGCGGCTGCATCCATGGCTCGGGGCGATGAACCGGGCGGTCGATCGCGGGGCGGCGGTTCACCGTGCCTGCCTTTCGTTGCGCGAGAAGGGCCTCAGGCCCGACGCCATCGTGGCCCATTCGGGCTGGGGCGAGGCGCTGTTTCTCAGGGATGTCTGGCCCGATGCGCGGATCGGTGTGTTCTCGGAATTCTTCTATCGGGCCGAGGGTGCCGATATCGACTTCGACCCGGAGTTCCGCAAAGGCGCGGAGATCGGGCGGGCGCATCGCGTCGACATGAAGAACCTGCCGCTCCGGCTCCAGCTGGAGGCGGCCGATCGCGGGATCAGCCCGACGCGCTGGCAGGCGGACGCGCATCCGCCGTGCCTGCGCGAGCGGATCGACGTGATCCATGACGGCATCGACACCGATGCGATCCGTCCCGATCCCGGGGTGCGCCTGACGGTCGAGAGTCACGGAAGCTGGAGCCGTGCGGACGAGGTCGTGACATTCGTCAACCGTAACCTTGAGCCCTATCGCGGTTTCCACGTCTTCATGCGCGCGCTGCCCGAACTGCTGCGGCGAAGGCCCCGTGCACAGGTGCTGATCGTGGGCGAGGACGGCGTGAGTTATGGCACGGGCCCCGACGGGGGCGGTACCTGGCGCGAGGCGATGACCCGCGAGGTCCGCCCGGATATTCCGGATGCCGACTGGGCGCGCGTGCATTTCCTCGGGCGCCTGCCGCGCGAGGACTTCACGCGGGCGCTTCAGGTGGCGCGCGTGCATTTGTACCTTACGTATCCGTTCGTTCTGAGCTGGTCCCTGCTCGAGGCGATGGCATCGGGCGCGGCGATCGTGGCGAGCGACACGCCGCCCGTGCGAGAGGTCCTGAACAATGACGAGACGGGACTGACGGTCGATTTCTTCGACACCGGGGCGCTCGTGTCCCGGACATGCGATCTGCTGGACGATCCGGACCTGCGAGAAAGGCTCGGCCGTGCCGCCAGGGCGCATGTCGTGGGGAACTACGATCTCAAGCGGGTTGCCCTGCCTGTGCAGTTCGAATGGATACGCGCGCTGACGGAACGCTAGAGACGCGCGTCGCTCAGCCGCAATTGCCGTGCACGGGTCAGGATCGCGTCCTCGATGGCGCGGATCGTGTCGGCGCTGGCGGGACCCGATTGCGTCGCGAGCGCGACGTTGAGCGAACGGGCGTCGAGCGCGGGATCCTGCACGTAGACCGTGGCACGATAGGCGGGGCCGCCGCCCGGCGGACGGCCGTAGCCGTAGACGATCACGCCGGAAAACGGATCTGCCGTCTCGACAGGCATGAAGTCCAGCACCTGTTGCGCGGCGGTCCAGATATACTTGTTAACGGCGATCGTGACGTTCGGATCTTCGGACCTGAAGAGATCCCAGATGGTCGAGCGTTCGGTCGGCTCGGGCAAGGCGCGCGATTCGTTCTCGCCGCAGGCGGCGAGGATTGCCAGCGCCGTCAGAAGGCCGCCCGCCCGGATTGTGGTCGTGATACGCATGTCCACCCGCTCTGCCCTGATCGCGATTGCCGCATCCCTAGCGCAGTGGTCCCATCCGGGCAAGAAAGCTCTGTAGACGGGGGGGCAACCTTTCGGAGATCGTCTTTGCGACACGATTTGCCAAAGCGTTCCCCCGGTCTATCTGTCGTGGGTCTACAGAGAAAAGGACCATCCATTATGAAGCGTTTCCTTACCGTTATCGCCGCGACCGCAACGCTCGGTGGTGTGACCGCCCCGGCCGCAATGGCCCAGCAGGGCTCCGATATGAGCATGCTGACGGGTCAGGTCTATCGTGCGCTGCGCGATTGCGAAATCGACACGAACGTCATCGACACCCTGACCATGGCACAGGTCGCGGGCATCACGCTGACCGCGTCGTCTTCGGACGCGGCGGATACCTGCGGCGAGATCGAAAGCATCGTTCGCGGCTCGGAAGAGTAATCCGCTCTCCGCGTCAGCGGGGTTCGAACGACGGGCCGTCTCCTATTAGGGGGCGGCCTTTTTTCATTGCTTTCCGGGCCCTGATCGGGCCGCAACCAGTGTGGCACCCTTGCACCATCTGGCTTCGCAAACCTCGGGGCCGCGCCGGGATTTCTTGAAACGATGGTCGTAAAAGCGCACTCCACGGCCTGTACCCATGAGGCGCTTTACCTTTTGGGGCCGGAACAGAGATCATGAGGGAAAGCATGAAGAACATTCTTATGGCGACCACCGCGCTGGTTGCGTCCACCACCTTCGCGATGGCCGACGTCGACCTGTCGGGTTGGGCCGAAATGGGTATCATCGGCGGTGAAGAGACCGACGGCAGCGACCGCGATACGCAGTTCCACAGCGACATCGACGTCCGTTTCTCCATGTCGGGCACGACCGATAACGGCCTCACCTTCGGTGCGTTCGTCGATCTCGACTCCACGCAGGGCGACGGCGGTGCTTTCGTCACCACCGACGGCGGCAGCGACACCGCGATCTTCGTTTCGAGCGCCTTCGGCACGCTGACCATGGGCGACACCGACGGTGCGCTCGACTTCGTCATGCAGGAAGCGATCATCGGCGGCACGATCGACGACGTTCACGAGCATGCCGGCTACAACGGCAACTCCGGCCTCGACGGCACCTACGACGGTCAGGTCGCTCGCTACGACTATTCCTTCGGCGACTTCTCGGTGGCCGTTTCGGCCGAGATCGACGATGACCGTGACTCGGATTCCGATGCCGACTTCGACTTCGGCGACTCGCTCGACGAGATCGAGGACGACAACGTTCTTGCCGTCGGTGTTCGTTATGCAGGAACCTTTGCCGGCAACGACTTCGGTGCGGGCCTCGGCTACCAGCAGGCCGGCGACACCAATGTCACGGGTCTCAGCCTCGACACGATCCTGGGCTTCGGTCTCCAGGTGATCTTCAACTACTCGACCTACGACAACGCTCCGCTCGTCGTCGGCACGGTCCAGCAGGACCCCACCAGCCCGATCCAGAACGAGTTCGTCGGTCAGCCGAACAACGCCATGCTCGACAACCATTACGGTCTGGCGCTCGGCTATGACATCGCCGGCTTCAAAGTTGCCGCCAACTACGGCATCTTCGAAACCGACCAGGGCGACGTGCAGGGTCTCGGCCTCATCGCCAACTACGACCTCGGCGGCGGTGCCAACCTTCAGGGTGGCTGGGCTCGCAGCGAGTACGACAACATCGGCGGCTTCGAAGACACCGACAACTTCTCGCTCGGTATCCGCATGAACTTCTGATCCCATTCGGATCAGGATCGAGAATCGGGCGGGTCTTCGGACCCGCCCTTTTCTTTTGCGCCCCGTCATGGCCAAGAGGGGCAGAGGAGGGACCGCATCATGTCGCTATCCGAGATCGAAACCCGCATCGACGACGCCACCCGAAAGGCGGGGCGCGCGCGCGAAGACGTCACGCTCATCGCGGTGAGCAAGGTCCAGCCCGATGCACGGGTCGAGGCAGTGCTGAACGAAGGTCACCGCGTCTTCGGAGAGAATCGCGTTCAGGAGGCGCAAGGCAAGTGGCCGGGCTTCGCCGAGCGATTCGCCGGGGTGGAGCTGCATCTCATCGGGGCTCTCCAGACCAACAAGGCGCGCGCGGCGATGGAGCTGTTCGACGTGATCCACACGCTCGACCGGCCAAAGCTTGCCCGGACGATCGCGCGGCTCGCCCAGGAGATGGGGCGCTGCCCGGATCTGTTCATCCAGGTCGATATCGGTAACGAGGATCAGAAGGCGGGGATCGCGTGCGACGCGCTGGACGATTTCGTAACCGAATGCCGGGGGCTCGATCTGCCGATCAGGGGCCTCATGTGCATTCCGCCGGTCGACGACGATCCCTCCGCCCATTTCGAGACGCTTGCTGCGATGGCGGACCGGAACGGGCTCGACGGTCTTTCCATGGGGATGAGCGCGGATTTCGAAGCGGCGATCGCTGCCGGAGCCACGCATGTGCGGGTGGGCTCGGCAATTTTCGGGGCGCGCGATTACGACTAGCGCACGATCAGCCGCGTGCCGAGGGAAACACGGCCGGCAAGCCAGAACAGGTGTTCGGGCGACAGCGCCACACATCCGGCAGTTGGAAATCCGCGCGCACGCCAGCGATGTATGAAGATTGCCGAGCCACGGCCCGGCACGGCATGCGGCCAGTTCCAGTCGGTGATCAGCACGAGATCGTAGAGCCGATCTGCCCGGCAAAGCCGTTCGTGCGAACGGGGATAGGGGGCGAGGACGTTGTGATTGTAGTCGGGCGCGTCCGGATCGTCGGACCAGAGATCGCGCGGCCCGATGGCGCGGGCCCAGGGGGCAGGGCGCGCCATGCGATCGGCGCGGTAGAGCAGCCCCACGATCCGGTGGACCCCGCGCGGCGTCGCCCCGTCGCCCTCGCGCTTGTCGGTTGCGATGCCGCCGCGACCGATCGTGCAGGGCAGGTATCGCCCGGCGATGCGCAGCCCGCGCGGTGTGAGGACCAGATCGGCAGGCCTCATTTCATGTGGCCGGATCGTTCCGTCTTGATGCGGAGATAGTCACGGTTGAAGGCGGTCTCGCCCACCCAGAGGGGGACGCGTTCGATGACCTCGATCCCGTTCTCGGACAGCATCGCGACCTTCCGGGGATTGTTGGTAAGAAGCCGCACGCGACCGATCCGCATCTGCTTCAGGATCGTCGCGCCGATCCGGAAATCGCGCTCGTCATCCTCGAAGCCAAGGCGATGGTTGGCCTCCACCGTGTCGAAACCCTGATCCTGCAGCGCGTAGGCTCGCATCTTGTTGGCGAGACCGATGCCACGGCCCTCCTGATTGAGATAGAGCAATACGCCGCCGCCGGTCGCGGCCATCTGACCGAGTGCCGCGTCGAGCTGCGGCCCGCAATCGCATTTCAGCGACCCAAGCACGTCGCCGGTGAAGCATGCGGAATGGACGCGCGTCAGAAGGGGCCGGGTGCGGTCGGGATTGCCGATCTCGACGGCGTAATGCTCCTCATCGCTCGAATTCGTGCGCATGACATGCAGCCGGGTCTTGGCCGAGGCGGAGATCGGCAGGCTGGCCGAGACGGTCTCGGCAAGGCTCAGCGGGATCGAGGCGGCGACGTCCTCGGGGGTGAGCGTGAGCACACCGGCAGGCGGCCGCGCCACCCGGACCGCGACGATCGCCGGCAGGATCTGTGCCCGACGGACCAGTTTGATCGCCGCGCGCTCGGGCCCCACGTCGCCACCCCGTGACGGAGAGAAGGGGCCCATCATAGGGTTCGACAGATCGTCCTTCGGATCGGCGAGGGCGCGGATGCGTCCCGCCGGGGTCTCCGGATCGAGGGGAAGGCGCACGAGATCCTCGTCGTAGACGCGGATCTTGAGCGTTTGGGCGCGCCACTGCGTGAGCACCAGTTCGGACCCGCCGGCCGACACCATCGCTCCGAGCCGTGCATCGCTACCGCGGGCGGCGGCGATGACGAGAAGGCAGTCCCGATCACCGGCGATCGCGATGGGCAGGCCTATCCGCAGATCGGCGGTCGCGCGGGAGAGGCGTTCGGAAAGCGTCGGGGCGAAGGGATCGTCGGAATTCATATGCCTCCCTTAGGCCCCGGCCCGGAAAAAGTGAAACATTAGGTGCCCTCCCGACACGTGCGCGTGAGCGGCATGTTGCAAACCTTGAGGCTCACGAACCCGCGACCCACTTCGTTCTCAAGTGGAATTGGAGCGAAAGATGAGCAATCTCAAGAAAATCCTTCTGGTCGACGACGATGACGATCTGCGCGAGGCGCTGAGCGAGCAGCTGGTCCTGACCGAGGATTTCGACGTCTTCGAGGCCGAGAACGGCGCGGGCGCGATGGAGAAGGCGAAGGAAGGGCTCTATGACCTCGTGATCCTCGACGTGGGCCTTCCCGATACTGACGGGCGCGAGCTGTGCAAGCTCATGCGCAAGCAGAACGTCAAATGCCCCATCGTCATGCTGACCGGTCAGGACAGCGATGCGGACACCATCCTCGGCCTCGATGCAGGTGCCAACGACTACATCACCAAGCCGTTCAAGTTCCCGGTGCTGCTCGCTCGGATCCGGGCGCAGCTGCGTCAGCACGAGCAGTCTGAGGATGCGGTCTTCTCGCTCGGGCCGTATTCGTTCCGGCCGGCCCAGAAGATGCTGGTCGACGAGGCGGACAAGAAAATCCGCCTGACCGAGAAGGAGACTAACATCCTCAAGTTCCTTTACCGGGCGACGGATGGTGTCGTGGCGCGCGACGTCCTTCTGCACGAGGTCTGGGGATACAATGCGGGTGTCACGACCCACACGCTCGAAACGCATATCTACCGGCTCCGCCAGAAGATCGAGCCCGATCCCTCGAACGCGCGCATCCTGGTGACCGAGCAGGGCGGTTATCGCCTCGCACACTGACGGACTTCGGGAACCGGGCGGATCGATCGATCCGCCCGGTTCTTTATTCTCCGCGGAGCCTTGGTTCCTTGTGTGCTGTCATCCATCCTCAGTACCGGCAGACGAGCCGTCGATGATCGCCTTTGTGTGGTATTTGGCGAAAAACGTGACATTTGTCTTGGCTCAACCCCGGGTTCCCATCGGCAGGCACTCACGCGACGATGTGCTGACCTGTTGATCTTATTCACCGACAGACGGGTGATATGCGGTTTTCCGGGGCAGGGTGTCGCCGCCGGATAGTATGCGCTAGGAGCGCGTGGACCGAAATTCCGCGCGGAGCCCTGACCATGCCCTTCACCATCGCCACCTGGAACATCAATTCCGTGCGCCTTCGCGCGGGGCTCGTCTCGGATTTCCTGGCCGCAGAGGGGCCCGACATCCTTTGTCTGCAGGAGTGCAAATCCCCGGTCGACAAGATTCCCTCGTTCGAGGCCGACGGTTACCCCCATATCGTCGCGCGGGGTCAGAAGGGCTACAACGGCGTCGCGATCCTGTCGAAACGTCCGATCGAGGAAGTGGGGGCTTTCGATCACGCCTCGCTGGGCCATGCGCGCCATGTGGCCGCGCGGCTGGAAAATGGCATCGTGATCCATAACCATTACGTGCCCGCGGGCGGCGACGTTCCCGACCGCGAGGTGAACGTGAAGTTCGGGCAGAAGCTCGATTACTTGACCGAGATGCGCGACGATTTCCGCGCAACCCGCCCGGAACGTTCGATCCTGGTGGGTGATTTGAACATTGCCCCGCGCGAAGACGACGTCTGGTCGCACAAACAGCTTCTGAAAGTCGTGTCGCACACTCCGGTCGAGGTCGCCCAGCTGGGCGAGACGCAGGAAGCCGGAGCCTGGGTGGACGTCGTGCGGCAGGATATTCCCGAGGGGCAGCTCTATTCGTGGTGGTCCTATCGTTCGCCCGACTGGGACACGGCCGACAAGGGCCGCAGGCTCGACCATATCTGGGCCACGCCCGATATCGCAGGGGCGGCCCATTCGGCACGGGTCCTGCGCCATGTCCGCGGCTGGGAGAAGCCTTCGGACCATGCGCCGGTCCTGATGACCTTCGACCTCTAGCGGAGCGCCACGGAGAGTAGGGCCTCGTAATAAGGCATCGCGTCGGCCACCAGTTGCCCGGCGGACCCGTCCAGTACCGGCAGCGGCCCCTCGGGTTCGGCGAAACCGGTACTGCGATGGACCGCGTCGTACCAATGCGCGGCCCAGATCCCGTCCGAGGGATGCCCGCCTGCGGGCCATGTGAGCATCGCGGGATCGAAGGGCATGTCGATCGCATCACACAGGGCGCCGAGGGCGGCAGCCGGATCCGCGCGGATCGTCGTGCTGTCGACCACCGGACCGCCGAAGCGCGCATGCAGCGCCGCCTGCCGCACGTATCCCAAATCATCGAGCGTCGGCAGGCCGCGTTTTTGCGCGTAGCTCGCGACGACGCGTGCGGGATGCCGGATCAGGAAGACATGTCGCGCCCCCTCGGCCCAGTCGAGCGGAAAGTCGTCGAGCATGTGCTGACACATATGCTTCTGGTACCAGTACGTCCGCCCGCCCGGGGCCTGCCCTGAGCATTCCCGCGCCACGCGCGCGGGATCGGTCGGCTGGGCACCGAGCACCGCGTCGCCCATCGGATGCTCGACGCCGGTCGCGGCGAGATATGCGGCATAGAAGGGTTCGTCGCTTACCGCGCAATCGGGACGCGCCCCGAAGGCGTACATCATCGCTGTCGAAAGGTTTCGCGGGCCGGACCAGCCGATCACTCTCATTCTATCATATTCTCCTTGGTCTTCACGATCGTCCGATCTTCGCGCGGACGCATCAAGCGCGAACCGCGACCAGACGACCCTTTTCGGGGGCGACGCTTTCGGGCATTGTCCCGGCCATGATCGCGCGTCTCCTGCATCGCCTGTCCCTGACGCTCGCCGCGCTCCTGCTCGTGGCGGCTGGAGTGGTGGCGATCGCGCAGGTCGCACCCGATCGCGACGTCCTTGCCCGTGCTGCCTCGGCGGCAAGCTTGGGAAGCGCGGATCTCTGCCTTACCTCGGAGGACGGAGCGACGCATCGCTGCCCGTTCTGCAACCTGCTGCCCGATCCGCCTCGCATGCGGAGCGGAGAGCTTCGCGTCACGGTCCTGCCACAGGGCGTCGTGCGGATCACGGGCGATCTGGTCGCGGGGCCTCTCTCGCGGCCGGACGGCACGCATGCGCGGGCCCCGCCGATCCGCGCCTGAATTCCCGATAAACGAGTATTTCGGCACCGCATCCGCGGAAACGACCTTCGGAAAATTACCGGCCCGAAGCCGGTCCCTCACGAGAGGATTTAGATATGAACCTGGCAAGACCTGTTCTCGCCGCGACGTTCCTGTCGCTGTTTGCGCCCGCCGCTTTTGCCTCTGCGGCGCAAGGCACATCGGTCGTGCTCGCCAGCTCGCATGGCGAAGAGCATGCGATGGACCACGGCGCGACCGCAGTGGAGGCGGGCGATCTGTCGATCAGCGGTGCCTTCTCGCGCGCGACGCCTCCGGGCGCGCCGGTCGGCGGCGGCTACATGACGATCACCAATACCGGTGACACTGACGACCGGCTTCTTTCAGTCAGTTCGACCCTGTCGGCGCGTGCCGAGATCCACGAGATGGTGATGGAGGGCGACGTCGCCCGCATGCGCCCGGTCGAGGGTATCGCGATCCCTGCCGGCGAGACGGTCGAGCTCAGGCCCGGAGGCTATCACGTGATGTTCGTCGATCTCGAGGCACCGCTCGTGGCGGGCGAGGTGGCGCAGATCACGCTCAGCTTCGAGCGCGCGGGCGATGTCGAAATTCCGCTCGCCATCGCGGATGCCGCTGGCGGCATGGATCATGGAGAGATGCATTGACCGGCTCGAAACTCAAACCCGTCATCTTCGTGCTCTGGGGCCTCGTCGCGATCGCGGTGCTCGGGCTTGTCTGGACGACCATGGGGCGCGATCAGGGCAGCAGCGCCGTCGCCGACACGATCGGCAAGGGTGACTACGAACTCGTCACGAGCGACGGGACCGCCTTCACCGAGGAAAGCCTCAAGGGCACGCCGTCGGCCGTGTTCTTCGGCTTTACCTATTGCCCCGACATCTGCCCCACGACGATCGCCGACGTGGCGAAATGGCAGGAGGTCATGGAGGAAGAGGGGCATGACCTGCAGGCGTTCTTCGTCACGGTCGACCCGGAGCGCGACACCCAGGAAGCGATGCGGGACTACGTCTCGTGGGCGCCGGGCGTCACTGGAGTGACCGGATCGCCCGAAGCCGTGCAGGAGGCGATCGACGATTTCCGCATCTACGCACGCAAGGTCGAGCTGGACGGTGGTGGTTACACGATGGATCATTCCTCCGCCGTCCTCCTCTTCGACGAGAACGGCACCCTGTTCGAGCCTGTGGGCTATGGCGAGGGGATCGAGCGCGCCACCGACAAGCTGCGGCGTCTCTTCGCGTCGTGAAATCGGCGCGCGGTGGGTCAGCCCGCCGCGCGTGTGAATTCGTATCGGGACAGCTGCTCGTAGACGTCGCCGGGCCTCAGCACGATGGACGGAAAGGCGGGATGGGTCGGCGCATCTGGCCAGTGTTGCGGCTCGAAGGCGAGGCCCGCGAATTTCGGATAGGGCGCACCATGGATCGTGTCCTCCTCGACCGAGAAGCTGCCCATGCCGAAAAGCTGAAGCCCCGGAGCCGTCGTCGATACTTCTAGGGTCAGACCCGTGGGTCCGGTGAGGGTGGCGACGGACGTCATTTCGCGATCTTCCTCGGCGAGACAGAAATTGTTGTCGAGCTTCGGCGCGGTCCTGGTGTCGAGGGTGACCCCCTCGCGGAAATCGTACGGCGTGCCGGCGACATCCGCGATCTCGCCCGTGGGCAAGTTGTCGTCCGTCGTGGGCAGGTAGCGATCGGCGGCAATGCGCAGGTGCTGACCGCTCCAATCGCCGGGGGGCTGCATCGTCCAGTATCCGTGGCATGCGAGGTTCATGAGCGTCGGCTTGTCCGTCGCCCCGCGCAGTTCGACAATGAGCGATGAGCCCTCGATCGCGTAACGTGCTTCGATCCGGCGCTTGCCCGGGAAACCGCCTTCGCCATCCTCAACATCGAGCGTGAAGGTCACCGAGTCGTCGTCGCGATCGGTGATGCGCCAGATCTTGCGATGGAAGGCGGCCTTGCCGCCATGCCGCGTATGCTGTCCGTCCTGGTTGGGATCGAAGCTCAAGGTCTCTCCGTCGATCTCGGCCCGCGCGTCGCGGATGCGATTGGCGACAGGTCCCATGATCGCACCGAAATGCGCCATGGTGCCGTCATAATCGCGCGCGGTCCGGCCACCGAGGGTCAAGGGAAAATCCACGCCATCGAGACGGACGTCCTGAATGATCGCGCCGAGCGTCAGCAGGCTCACGCTGAGCGTTCCGTTCGACAGGGTGACGCGGTGGACTTCACGTCCGTCCGACAGATGTCCGAAGCTTTCGAGTGACATGAACGATCCAGTACGTGTTCGGGAATGGGGCAGTGGCACTTTCGGCACCGGGCGTTCAACGCGGGCCCGAGGTCGTCGGATCCCGATCGTGTGCCCCCAGGCTCAGGCGTTCACGCGATGCTCCGCCTGGCCTTTCGCGTCTGTCGCGACCGTGAAGGTCCGGCCATGTCCGTCCTCGGTGGCGATGGTCGGCTCGTCGAGCCCCACGGCCGCGGTCGTGACGTGGAGCGTATCGAGGTCCGGGCCGCCGAGCGCGGGGCAGGTGGTGAGCTTTCCGGGCAATGCGATCTCTTGCAGGAACTCGGCCTGCGGCGAATAGCAGGCAACGCGTCCCGCCCCCCATTGCGCGGACCAGAGGTTGCCCGCGCTGTCGCAGATCGCGCCGTCGGGGAAATAATCGGTCCCGCGCAAATTGAGCCAGGTCTCGGGCTTGCCCTCGGGCCAGCCATCGGGACCGAGTTTCCACTGCATGATCATCCGCGTCGGCGTGTCGGTGAAGAATGCGTGCGATCCATCGGGCGTGAAACAGATCGTGTTCGGGATCGACATTCCGGCCTTGAGCTGACGGACCTCACCACGATGATAGCGGTAAAGCGCGCCCGCTCCCGTTTCCTTGCGCAGGCTCATGGTCGAGACCCAGAAGCCGCCTTCGGGATCCGCGCGACCGTCATTCGGCCGGTTCCCGGGCTTGTCGTCTTCGAGAGGCGTGATCGTCTCGCGCGCATTCGTCTCGACGTTGAGCTTCACCAGCGCACCGGCCCCCGCAACGAGCAGATGGTCGCGGTCGATCCATCCGAGCGTGGAGACATGGCCCGAAAACTCCCAGGCCCTCAGACGCCCATCGACATGGGACAGGACACGCTTCGACAGGATATCGCACCAGAAGAATTGCTGCCGTTCGGGATGCCAGAGACCGCCCTCGCCGAGCAGGCAGCGGGTATTCTCGTGAACTTGGGGCTCTTCCGTCTTGAACATGATCGACCTCCTTACGCCGCGGCGTCGTAGGCTGCGACCATTTCCCTTGCGCGCGCACCGACCGTTTCGGGCCCGTCACCCGGACGGTAGAGCGCACTTCCGATGCCGAAGCCCGTGGCCCCTGCGGCGAGCCAGTCGGCGAAGTTGCCGGGGCCGACCCCGCCCACCATGTAGACCCGCGTTTCGGGCGGCAGCACAGCGCGCAGCGCCCTGAGGCCCTCGGGGCCCATCTGGAACGCGGGAAAGACCTTGATCCCCGTCGCCCCGGCGAGGACCGCCGCGAAACATTCCGACGGGGTCAGCACGCCGGGATAGCTTGCCATTCCCTGCCCGATGGTACGCGCGACGACGGAGGCATCGAAGCAGGGAGAGACGATCATCCGGCCGCCTGCCTCGCGAACCTCGTCGACCTGCGAGGTGGTCAGTACCGTGCCTGCCCCGATCTCGGCGCGATCACCGAAGGCTTCGGCCAGGATGCGGATGGACGAAAGCGGATCGGGGGAGTTGAGCGGCACCTCGATCCGGTCGATCCCGGCATCGATCAGGGCCTGCCCGACGGACCGGGCAGCCTCGGGATCGATCCCGCGCAGAATGGCGATCAGCGGGCGGCTCATGCGGTATTTCCTTTTGTCGATCCGAGTGCTGCGGTGAGGCCGCGAAGCGTCAACGCTTCTCCTCGGGTGCGTACGACCTGCAGGCCCTGCATCTCGAGCGCCGTGGCGTAGCGTCCCGCGAGCGTCGCGGCCCCGATCAGGGCGACCGGCATCCCGAGCCAATAGGGTTTTGCCGCGGCGAGTTCCGCACCGATGAGCAATCCTGACAGACGCGCCTGCGCGGCACCGGGTGAAAGCCCGGCCAAGAGTCCTTCCGCACGGATCGAGAAAAGCCTGGCTGCGAGGGCCTCGGGTCGGCTGAGCGTCTCGGAGACCGCCTCGGCGAAGGCCGCATCGTCCCAGCCCTCGCCCACGGAATGACGCAGGATCGTCTCGCGCGAGAGCGCGGCGAAGAGCTCGCCCGTCATCATGGTGCGGAACGACACGACCTCACCGGCGCTGATCTGCACCCACTTGGAATGGCTTCCGGGCAGGCAGATCGCCCCATCGAAATCGGGGTTGAGCGCGAGGAACCCGGCGATCTGCGTCTCCTCCCCGCGCATGACATCCGCAGGAGCGGTCTGGCTCAGCCCCGGCACGATATGGAGCGCGATGTCGGCCGGGACGCGGGCAAGGCGGTCGGGAAGGGGGGTGGCAGGCACCGTGCGGTACCCCGCATCGTGCCATCCCTGTTTGGCACCCACCATGCCGCAGGCGACGACCGGAATCTCGGGCGTGATGCGCCAGCCGTCGATCATCCGCGCGAGCGCCGGCGCGAAACCGTCGGGCGAGAGCGTTCCCATACCGGGGCCCGGCGCGCCTTCGGCCAGTACGGCCTCACCGGACATGGCCCAGGCGCGGGCATGGCTCGTCCCCCAATCGACCGCGATCCAGTCGGGTTCGACCGTCATGTATTCCTCCCGGTCATTCGGCATGGTCAGGCGAGGACGCGGCTCATCGCCTGATCGACGGCATCGGTGATGTGGTCGATCTCGTCCGCGGTCGCGATCAGCGCCGGCGAGAAGCAGAGCGTGTTGTTGCGCCCCGGGACCGATCGGTTGGTCGCCCCGATAATGACGCCCTGCGCCATGCAATCCTTGACGATCGCCTGCACCTGAGGCTCGGGCAGGACCTCGCGCGTCTCGCGGTCGGAGACGAGCTCCGCACCGAGGAAAAGACCCTTGCCGCGCACGTCGCCGATCGCGGGGTGTTTCCCGGCCAGTGCATGCAGGTTGCCGAGCATCCGCTCCGACATCCGGTCGACATTCGCGAGGAGGTCTTCCTCCTCGATGATCGACATGTTCTCGAGCGCTGCCGCCGGACCGGCAGTGCAGCCCCCGAAGGTCGAGATGTCGCGGAAATAGTTGAGCGGGTCGCCAGCGTCGTCGTGAAACATCTCGAACACGGCGTCGGTGGTCACGCAGCACGAGATCGCGGCGTAACCGCTCGCCACGCCTTTGGCCATCGTCACGATGTCGGGCTGGATCCCGTATTGCTGGTATCCGAACCAAGTCCCCGTGCGTCCCAGCCCGCAGACCACCTCGTCGATGATGAGCAGGACATCGTGCTTGCGGCAGATCTCCTGGACGCGAGGCCAGTACCCTTCGGGCGGCGCGATGACACCGCCGCCGGCTGTTACCGGCTCGAGGCAGAGCGCGCCGACGGTATCGGCACCCTCGCGCAGGATGACCTTCTCGATCTCGTCGGCGATGGCACGGCCGTAATCCTCGCCCGACAGATGCTCGAGACCCTGCTCGTGCTTGCGGTATTCGAGGCAATGGGGAACCTCGACGAAGCCGGGCGCGAAGGGGCCGTATTGCGCGTTGCGCTCCTGCTGGCCACCGGCCGAGAGGCAGCCGATCGTCGTGCCGTGATAGTCGCGGTCGCGGAACAGGATCTTGTGCTTGCGGCCGCCATGGCGCTTGTGGGCGATCTGACGGACGATCTTGAAGGCCTTCTCGTTCGCCTCGGAGCCCGAATTGGCGTAGTAGACCCGGGAGAGGCCCGGCATCTTCTCGACCAGACGCTCAGCGAAGCGCGCGCCGGGGATCGACCCGAGCGAGCCGCCGAAGAAGTTCATCCGGACGAGCTGATCGCGCACCGCATCGGCAATGCGCTCGCGGCCATAGCCCACGTTCACGGTCCAGACGCCGCCCGACACCGCGTCGATATGTTCCTTGCCGGTGATGTCCCAGAGCTTGAGGCCCTTGCCTTCGACGATGATGCGCGGGTCGATATCGGCGGAAACATACGGCGCATGCTGGGTCAGGTGGTGCCAGACGTGGGCGCGGTCAGCCTCGATCACGTTGCGCGGGTCGTTGGCCTGGAAGGGCAGGGTCATGGCAGAACCTCCGGGAGCAATGGGGCGGGGCGGCGCGGGGCCGGCACCTCTTCGGAAACGCTACATCACGATATGACGCTGGACCAGTTCGATCTGATCCCCCGAGACACTGCTTGCCTTCCCTGCGGCCCGGCGCAAGGGATGGAAGGGGCGGTAGAGGAGAGGACGCGGACGATGAGGGAACAGGGCAACCGGATGCGGATCTTCTGCACGATGGTCATCTTATGTCTCGGGCTCGCATCGGCCGCGATTGCAGTGGTCGCGCGTGACGCACCGCTCGTCGGTCGCGCGCAAGCCTATGCCGAGACCGTCGCGACGAGTTCGGCCGCGACCTATGTGACGCTCCGTACGCTGAACGCGTTTCTTTCTACAGCGCAGGAGATCGAGGTCGGCGGATCGCTGTTCGTTTCTGGCAATGTGCAGCCGTTGAAGGTGCTGGAGCCCATAGACGATACGGTGGAGCGGGTGGCGGGCGCGATCTTCGCGATCATGGCCGCGACCGGGATCGTGGCGGTGGCGCTCGGGCCGCTGGGGACGGGAGGATGGATGCTGCTGGCTCTCGGCTGCGGCGTCGCCGTTGCGGAGCTTTCGCTGGGTCGACGGGCGGCACTGTCGCGCCCGCTTCTGGGTTACGGCGCATTCCTTGCAGTGGCATTGCCGCTGGCATTCGTGATCGCCGCGGGGGTCGCCGACGCGCTGACGGACGCGGTCTGGGTCCGGCATCAGGCGATCATCGCCGACATCACCCGCGGCATCGCGGAGCCGGCGGGGCTCGACGATGCGCGGGGTGAGGGCTGGATCGCGACCATGGGCGATTCGCTCGGGTCGATTGCCGATTACCGGACTTTCGCGGTCGGTATCTACAACCGGGCCGACGACCTCGTGGCGAGCTTCGTGATGATCCTCGCGGTCTTCGTGTTCAAGCTCTTCGTGCTGCCGATCGTCGTGCTCGCGGCCTTCGTTCTCGCTTGGCGGCAGGCCGCGCAGAGCTATTGAGCTTCCTCGAGCCTGTCCGTCGCAGGCGGCGGCGTCGGCGTGAGCGCGGTGATCCGCTCGTAGAGTTCGTCGTCCATTCCGAAGGAAATGGCGTCGAGCGAGGGTCGCAACTGTTCCACGTCGCGGGCGCTTATGATGGGCGCGGTGACCCCACGGTGGCGCGCGGCCCATGCGACGGCGAGCGTCGCGGGATCGACGCGCATCTGACGGCCGAGCGCGGCCAGATCGGCGGCGGCGTTGTGCATCCATTCCTGCGCATAGCGGGCCGAATACATCTCGTTCTCGGTGATGCGACCCTGACCGCCGGCACGATACTTGCCTGTCAGAAGACCGCCGCCCAACGGCGAGTAAGGTACGACCGCGATCCCTTCGGCCATCGCCATCGGCAGGATCTCGACTTCGGCCTGGCGCTTCACGAGGTTGTACATCGGCTGCAGGATGTCGATTCGGGTATCGAACCGGGCGGCCACGGCCTGCGCCTTCATCACCTGCCACGCGGCGAAGTTCGACACGCCGATATGGCGGATCGCCCCGTCGCGCTGCATCTCGGCGAGCGTCTCGAACGTTTCTTCGAGCGGCGTCTCGTCGTCCCAGCGATGGAGGTAGTAGATGTCGATGACATCCTGGTCGAGCCGCTTGCGCGACGTGTCGAGGCTTTCGCGCAGGGCGGTGCGTCCGCTGCCGGTTTTGAACGCCGCCTTGCTCGCGATGACGACCGCATCGCGTTCCTCGGCCGCAAAACGGCCCAGCCAGTTCTCGGACGTGCCGTCGGTATAAGCATGCGCGGTGTCGAAGAAGTTGATCCCCGCTTCGCGGCAGGCGCGATACATCTCCCGGCTGGCCGCCTCACCGGCCTTGTCGCCGAATTGCATGCAGCCGAAGCACAGGGACGAAATGGCGGTGCCGTCTGGCGTCTTGATCTCTGTCATGATCGCAGGATGACAGACGCTACCCCGATTAGGAAGGTCCCGCGACCCGCCGTGGGCGGCGTACCGCCGGGGGAGAGCGTGCGCAAAGCCGAGGATTTCTTCATGCTTTGGCGAAACAAGGAAAGTGGCTTCCTGACAGCAATTTCGCCGGAAGAGGTCCCCATTTGGTCTATCGTTGGATGTACATCTCGCGGGCGACGACGTCCGAAGGCTCGCTGGACGATGTCGGGATCTATCTCAAGTCGCGGGGACGCAATCGCGACCTCTGCATTACCGGCTTTCTTCACCGCGAATGCGATCACTACGCCCAGTACATCGAAGGGGAGACGGAAAGCATCCTTCGCCTGCGTTCGCTCATCATGCAGGATCCTCGCCATACCGATCTGCGGATCCTCGCACAGGGGGTCATGACGCCCCGGCTCTTCGCTGGGTGGGAGATGGCCTATGCCTCGCGCGGGGCGCTCGGGTTTTCCGAGTTTCACCGCGATCTCGGCCGGAAGCGCGATCTGTCCGTCGCCACCCTTTCGGAAACGCTGTGCTACATGCAGATGGCGACCGCCGATGGTCAGGCGGTGGACGTCATGCGGAGATTTCCCGACCGGCGCAGGATGTAGGAAGGTCGCGGATTCCGTCCTGTTGCGGAATCCGCGACCGGATTGCGATGCCTCAGTTCGGGATGTCGCCCGTCAGTCCCTCGACATAGAAATCCATTCCGAGCAGCGTGGCGTCGTCTGCCGTTTCGCCCTCTGCCAGCCAGGCCGACCCATCCTGGCGGTTGATGGGCCCCGCGAAGGGATGCATCTCGCCGTTTGCGATTGCGTCCATCCGGCGCTGCGCCTCGGCGCGGACGTCCTCCGGCACCGCGTCGGTGATCTCGCCGATCTCGACCATGCCCTTGTCGATTCCCTGCCAGACCGACTGCGATTCCCAGGTCCCGTCGAGTACGGCACCGACGCGATCGATGTAGTAAGGAGCCCAGTTGTCGATGATCGAGCTCACGCGCGGGGAAGGTGCATATTCCGCCATGTCCGACGCTTGGCCGAAGGTGATGACGTTGCCGGCGGCCTCTGCCGCGGCCTGGGGCGCGGTGGAATCGGTGTGCTGCAGGATCACGTCCGCGCCCTGTTCGATCAGCGCCTGCGCCGCGTCGGCCTCGCGCGCGGGATCGAACCATGTCGACAGCCATACGACGTTGAACTGCACGTCCGGGTTGACCTCGGACGCGGCGAGATACGCCGCGTTGATACCGCGCACGACTTCGGGAATGGGGAACGAGGCGATGTAGCCGATCTGGTTCGTCTCGGTCATCTCGCCCGCGATGTAGCCCTGGATCGCGCGCCCCTCGTAGAAGCGAGCCGAGTAGTTCGAGACGTTCTCGGCCGTCTTGTAGCCTGTCGCATGCTCGAACTTAACGTCAGGAAAGCGCTCGGCCACGTTCATGACCGGATCCATGAAACCGAAGGAGGTCGCGAAGATCAGATCCGCGCCGCTCAGCGCCATCTGCGTCATCACTCGTTCGGCATCCGCGCCTTCGGGAACACTCTCCTGAAAGACGGTTTCGACCCGGTCGCCGTATTCGGCCTCGACCGCCTGACGCGCCTGGTCGTGTTCGTATGTCCAGCCGCCATCGCCAACCGGGCCGACATAGATGAAGCCGACCTTCAGCGGCTCGTCCTGCGCGGTCGCGCCAGTGGCGATGAGGGCGGCGGTCGCAGCCGCGCCCAGGAATGTTCTGCGTTTCATCTCTCGTCCCTTGTTGATCGCGCCTCTCATCGGGTCGCGTGGAATTGCCGGCCCAGATCGGCAGGCGCGCCGAGGGTGCGGCGGTTGCCCCGCGCCGAGATGAGCACCAATACCGCAATCGTTATCAGATAGGGGGACATCGACAAGTACTCGACCGGAATGGCCGCCCCCGCCGCCTGCAGGTTGAGCTGCAGGATCGTCACCCCGCCGAAGAGATAGGCACCGATCAGAACGCCCCCCGCCCGCCACGAGGCGAAGACCACTATGGCCAGCGCGATCCAGCCCGCGCCAGCCGTCATGCCCTCGGTCCATTGCGGGACCCGCACGAGGCTCAGATACGCCCCGCCCAGCCCGGCCATCGCGCCGCCGAAGGCGATCGCCGCCATCCGCGTGGCCCTGACCCTGAGGCCCAGCGCATGCGCCGCGTCGTGGCTTTCGCCGACCGCGCGGAGCCTGAGCCCCGCACGGCTGCGCGTGAGGAACCACCAGATCGCGACCGTGAGCGCGAGGCTCAGATAAACCACCCAGTCATGACCGAAGATAACACGGCCCACGAATGGCAGATCGCCGAGCGGCCCGAGATCGAGCCGGGCCGTCGCGGGAGGTTTCACCCCTACGTAGCCCTGACCAAGAAGTGCGGAGAGCCCAAGTCCGAAAAGCGTGAGGGCGAGCCCCGTTGCCACCTGGTTCGACAGCAGGAATTGGGTCAGCACCCCGAAGACGAGCGAGAGCGCTGCCCCCCCGAGCGCTGCCGCCGCGAAGCCCAGTACCGGCGATCCCGTCTCGACCGCCGCCGCGAACCCGCAGATGGCCCCCACGATCATCATCCCCTCGACCCCGAGGTTCAGGACGCCCGCCCGTTCCACGACCAACTCGCCCAAAGCCGCGAGCAGAATGGGCGTCGCCGCCACCATCAACGCGGCGACAAGCAATTCCGGAGAGATCGAGCCTAGCACTGCCTTGCCTCCGTCGATGGGATCATGCCGCGACCTCCCGGCCGAAGCGGATGCGATAATTCGTGAGCACGTCGACCGCCAGCAGGAAGAAAAGCAGCATCCCCTGAAACGCCTGGATCGCCGCGACCGGAATCCCCAGCGTGAACGAGGCGAGTTCGCCCCCGATATAGGTGAGCGCCATCAGGAGCCCCGCCAGCGCGATCCCCAGCGGATTGAGCCGCCCCAGGAACGCCACGATGATCGCCGTAAAGCCGTAGCCCACGTTGAAGTCGATACTGATCTGGCCGGCGGGCCCCGTCACCTCGAAGATGCCGGCGAGCCCCGCCAGCGCGCCCGAAAGCCCGAGGCAGAAGACGATCATCCGGTTCGGTCGCACGCCCGCGAAACGGGCCGCTCTCGGGGCCTGTCCTGCGAGGCGTATATGGAAACCCGTGATATGCCGGTTGAGCAGGATATAGGCATAGATCACGGCGATCATCGCCGCGACCACGCCCCAATGCATCCCCGTTCCCGCAATGAGTTCCGGATTGGCCGACGCGTCCCAGCGGGCGAGGTTGCGCGAGCCCGGAAATCCGCCCCCCTCGGGGTTCCTGAGAGGACCGACCGCCATCGAGGCGAGCAGGCTCTCGGCCACGTAGACGAGCAGGAGGGAGACCAGAATCTCGTTGGTATTGAACCGCGTCTTCAGGATCGCGGGGATCATCGCCCAAGCCCATCCGCCGATCGCGCCTGCCACGATCATCAGCGGAAAGATCGCGCGGCTCTCGACAGGGTAGAGCGCGAGACCGGCCGCGGCCCCCGCGATCGCGCCCATGATGTACTGCCCCTCCGCCCCGATGTTCCAGATGCCCGCGCGGAACCCGATGGCGAGGCCCGTCGCGATCAGGATGAGAGGTGCAGCCTTCACCAACAGCTGCGGGCGCGAATAGGCCGCGAATTGCGGATCGAAGAGCGGGTCGTAGAAGATCGTTCGGATCGCCGCGACCGGATCCGTTCCGAGCGCCGCGAACATCGCGCCCCCGGCCAGAAGGGTCAGAGCCACTGCGAGGACCGGCGTGGCCCAGGCCCAGGCGCGCGACGGTTCGGGACGTTTCCGGAGGCCGATCATCTCGAGACCGCTCCTCTTTGCTTTTCCAAATACGCCTCTCCCGTCCCGTCAAGCATGCGCGCCCTCCAGATCGTGCGCGCCGCCCAGCATCAGGCCGATCCGCTCGACATCGAGGGTCGCGGTCGGCACCGGCACGCTCAGCCGCCCCTCGTTCAGTGCGGCGAAACGGTCCGAAATCTCGACGATCTCATCGAGATCCTGCGAGATCACGATCACTCCGGCACCGCGTGCGGCGAGATCGAGAAGCGCCTGCCGGATCGCGGCCGCAGCCGCCGCATCGACGCCCCAGGTGGGTTGATTGACGACGAGAACGCGGGGTTCCTGGAGCACCTCGCGGCCGATTACGAATTTCTGAAGGTTGCCTCCCGAAAGCGATCGTGCCGCGACCCGCTCGCTTGGCGTACGCACGTCGAACGTCGCGATGACCTCACGAGCGAAGGCTGCGGTGCCGGCCCAGCCGACGAAGCCGCTGCGTGTCAATCCGCGCCGCGTCCGCGCGGTCAGGAGCGCGTTCTCGGTCAGAGACATGTCGGGTGCCGCGGCATGGCCGAGCCGCTCTTCGGGGGCCGAGAGCAGCCCCTCCACCCGACGCGCCTCGGGTCCGAGGCGCGAGATGTCGCGTCCGCCGATCCGCACGTTCCCCTTCGGTGATAGCCGTTCGCCCGAAAGTGCGGCCAGAAGCTCGTCCTGACCGTTGCCCGCAACGCCGCCGATCCCCAGAACCTCGCCCGCCGAAAGCCTGAGTGTCACATCGCGGAGCGGGGTGCCGAAGGCATGTGCCGGCGGCAGGCTCAGCCCATCGACTTCAAGAAGGACCTCGCCGGTTTTGCGTTGGGCGCTCGCGGGGGCGGCGAGCGTGCTGCCGACCATCATCTCGGCAAGTTCCCGTGCCGAAGATTCGCGCGGATCGCACCGCCCGACGACGCGCCCCCGCCGGAGAATTGTCGCGGCGTCGCAGAGGCTGCGGATCTCCTCGAGCTTGTGCGAGATGTAGAGAATCGCGGTCCCCTCGGACGACAGCTTGCGCAGCGTGGCGAAGAGGATGGCGACCTCCTGCGGCGTCAGCACGCTGGTAGGCTCGTCCATGACGAGGATCTTCGGCGATTGCAGCAGACAGCGGACGATCTCGACCCGCTGCCGCTCGCCCGCGCTCAGATCGCCGACGATACGCCCCGGCTCGAGAGGCAATCCGTAATCGCGGCTGACGGTTCTGATCCGTTCGGCGAGCAGGCGGCGCGGGGGTGGATCGGCCATGCCGAGTGCAACGTTCTCTGCCACGTCGAGCGCATCGAAGAGTGAAAAGTGCTGGAACACCATCGTCACGCCCGCCTCGCGAGCGGCGAGCGGCGTGTCGGGCGCGTGGCGCGCGCCGCCGAGCCGCATTTCTCCCGCATCCGGCCGAACGAGCCCGTAGATCATCTTGACGAGCGTCGACTTGCCTGCGCCGTTCTCGCCCAGAAGCGCGTGGATCTGGCCAGGCGCGATCGCGAAGGACACGTCCTCGTTGGCCACCACCCCGGGATAGGCCTTGGTCAAGCCGCGGATCTCGAGAAGAGGCGTGCTCATCCGGCATCCCTTTCGGCCATTGCGGGCGCGCGCAGCATCCTGGCCGCGACACCCACGGCGATCGCCTGCGGATGCTTGCCCAGGCTCGGATCCCCGATCGGGCAGCGGATCCTCGCGATCGCGGATGGCCCATGCCCGAGAGCCCCGAGCCGCGCACGGAACCGCGCCCATTTCGTCGCGGAGCCGATCAGACCGATCTGGCCCGTCGTCCGACTTAAGAGAGCGTGGCAGAGTGCCAGATCGATCTCATGGCTGTATGTGACGATCAGATGTTCGGCCTCGGCAGGCGCATGCCGTGCGGCCACCGGCATCTCGGCCGCCACCAGTCGCATGACGTTCTCCGGCACGTCGGGGAAGCGGTCTTCCGCATCGTCGATCCAGGTGATCGCCAGATCCTCGAACGGACCCAGCACCGAGACGAGCGCGCGTCCCACATGCCCAGCCCCCCAGATCCACAGCGGTCGCGCGAGTTCGGTCGTATCCTCCGCCCGCTCGAAGCGCAGCGTCACGGCACCGCCGCAGCATTGCCCGAGGGCGGGGCCGAGCGGCACCAGACGCTCTGCGCTCCGACGACCTTCGGCCAGCATCGCACGCGCCTCCGTCATCGCGGACCATTCGAGCGCACCGCCCCCGATCGTGCCGCGAATGCCATGCACATCGACCAGCATCGATGTGCCCGCCGCGCGCGGTACCGAGCCGCGCGCCCGCGCGATCGTGACGCGGATCGCGCTCATCCGCGGGCCCGTTTGACGGCGGCCAGTACCCGCTCGGCCGTCGCCGGTGCGTCGAGGGCGGGATAGGCAGGTCCGCAGTATGCCACCGCATCCGACAGCGCCATCAGCGCCGAGATCCCGAGCATCAGCGGCGGCTCGCCCACCGCCTT
Source organism: Palleronia sp. LCG004 (assembly GCF_032931615.1). Lineage (NCBI taxonomy): Bacteria > Pseudomonadati > Pseudomonadota > Alphaproteobacteria > Rhodobacterales > Roseobacteraceae > Palleronia > Palleronia sp. LCG004. Next base: position 2,198,093 of record NZ_CP136759.1, on the reverse strand, counting down.
GGAGCGGTAGATCGTCTCGGCCTTGTTCTCTCCGTCCCAGAGCGCGACGTTGAACACCTCCGGCCGGTCCGATGTCGCCGGGATCTTGTAGGTGGACGGGGCATGCGTCATGAGCCGTCCCGACGCGTCCCAGACGAGTTCCTCGGTGGTAAGCCATCCGGCACCCTGCACGAAGCCTCCTTCGATCTGCCCGATATCGAGCGCGGGATTCAGAGATCGTCCCGCATCGTGCAGAATATCCGCCCTCAGGATCCGGTTTTCGCCGGTCCGCGTGTCGATCGCGACCTCGCTGACCGCCGCGCCGTAGGCGAAGTAGAAGAACGGCCGCCCGCGTCCTGCGATCCGATCCCAGTCGAGATCCGGCGTGCGGTAGAACCCTGTGGCCGAAAGGCTCACCCGGCCCTGATAGGCGAGCGTCACCGCCCGTGCGAAATCGTAGCTTTCGCCCCCCACCACGACATGGCCATCGGCGAACCGCACCTTGTCTGGATCGGCCTGATGGAGAACGGCCAGGAACTCCGCGATCCGTTCCCGGATCGTGTCGCAGGCCGCAGCGACCGCCATGCCGTTCAGATCCGCCCCCGAGGACGCGGCTGTCGCGCTCGTGTTCGGGACCTTGCCTGTATCCGTCGCGCTGATCCGCACGTGATCGGCATCGATGCCGAACCGCTCGGCGGCGACCTGACGCACCTTCTGGTGCAGGCCCTGTCCCATCTCGGTCCCGCCATGGTTCAGATGGACCGACCCGTCCTGATAGACATGGACCAGCGCGCCCGCCTGATTGAGATGCGTCAGCGTGAACGAGATCCCGAATTTCACCGGCGTCAGCGCGATCCCCTTCTTCAGCACCTCGTTTCCCGCATTCCACTCCGCGACGGCCTGTCGCCGCGCGCGATAATCCGAGGTCTCGATCAGGCGGTCGACCATCTCATGCAGGATGAAATCGGTCACCCCCATGTGATAGGGCGTCGTCTGCACGCCCCTCGGCTCGGCGACCGGTCCCACGGGCTCGGCCCGGTCCCCAAGCGCGCCGCGGCTCGCCACGTCCCCCTCGCCATGCAGTGGCGTCTCGCCGCCCACGCGGCCGGCCTCCTCCTTCATCTGTCTCGAAATACTCCGGGGGGCTCCGGGGGGCTGGCCCCCCGGTCCCGCAGTCTCCTCCCGCGCCGGCGCATAGAAGTTGGCGCGCCTCACCTCCAGAGGGTCGCGCCGGAGATGATGGGCGATCTCGTCCATCACCCGTTCGATTCCGACCATGCCTTGCGGACCGCCGAAGCCGCGGAAGGCAGTGGCCGATTGCGTGTTCGTCCTGAGCCGGTGCGACGTGATCCGTGCATGTTCCAGATGATAGGCGTTGTCGGCATGCAGCATGGCCCGGTCGGCCACGGCGAGCGACAGATCTTGCGCCCAGCCGCAGCGTGCATATTGCACGAAGTCGATGCCCCTGACACGTCCGTCGTCATCGAAGCCGACCTCGTAGTCGATTCGGAAATCGTGCCGCTTGCCGGTGACCACCATGTCGTCGTCGCGATCGTAGCGCATCTTGACCGGACGACCGGTCAGGGCGGCCATGACCGCGCAGGCGACGGCCAGCGCATTGCCCTGGCTTTCCTTGCCGCCGAAACCGCCACCCATCCTCCGGACTTCGACGCGCACGGCGCTCATCGGCAGGCTCAGCGCCTCGGCGACCTTGTGCTGGATTTCGGTCGGGTGCTGCGAGGAGGAATGCACGACCATTCCCGCATCCTCCTGCGGAAGGGCGAGCGCGGCCTGGCCCTCGAGGTAGAAATGCTCCTGACCGCCGATCTCGATCCGCCCTGAAAGCGCCTGCGGTGCATCGCCGATTGCCTTGGCTGCGTCCCCCTTCGCATAGATCCGGGGGCCGTCCTCGAACCGCGCATCGGCGGCGAGCGCCGCATCGATGTCGAGGATCGCGGGAAGCGCCTCGATCTCGATCTTCGCCTGCCGTGCGGCCTTCCGCGCCAGAAGATGCGATGTGGCAGCTACGACGAAGATCGGCTGACCCATGTAGTGGACATGGCCTTCGGCCAGCAACGGCTCGTCGTGTATCGAAGGCGAGACGTCGTTGGCGAAAGGCAGATCCCGCGCCTCCATCACGGCGATGACGCCCGGTGCGGCGCGCACTGCGTCGAGATCGACCGAAACGATCCGCCCGTGGGCGACGTCCGACAAGCCGAAGGCCAGATGCAGGCAATTGGCAGGTGTGGGGATGTCGTCGATGTAACGTGCCGATCCGGTCACATGCGCGCGCGCCGAATCGTGGGGCAGGGGATGCGCGACGCTCATGCCCGGATCTCCAGCACGTGACGGGGCAGGGCGCCTTCACCCTCGCAGAACCGCGCGAGCAGACCACGCGCCGCGTCGAGCCGATAGGCCGCCGATCCCCGCATGTCCGAAAGCGGGGTGAAATCTTCGGCCAGCGCGGCCTTCGCCCCGGCAAGCCCGTCGACGAGGCTCCGTCCTTCGAGCGCGGCCTCGGCCGATCTTGCGCGCTTGGGCGTTCCGGCCATCCCGCCGAAGGCGAGCCGGGCGAGCCTTACGGCCCCGCCATCCATCTCCACGTAGAAACAACCGCAGAGCGTCGAGATGTCCTGGTCGAACCGCTTCGACACCTTCTCGCAGGCGAGGCGTCCGTCGCGGTGCGGGATTGTCAGCGCCTCGACGAACTCGCCCGGTCGACGGTCCTGCTTGCCGTAATCTAGGAAGAAGTCCTCGAGCGGGATTTCGCGTCGTGCATCGCCCTGCCTCAGATGCAGCCGCGCGCCGAGCGCGATGAGGGCGGGGGCTCCGTCGCCGATGGGCGATCCATTGGCGATGTTGCCGCCGATCGTCGCGGCTTCGCGCACCTGCTGCGATCCGAAACGTCTGAGAAGTTCGGCCAGCGCGGGATAGCGCCCTGCGACTACACCGCGCAACGCGGCGATGGTCGCGCCCGCCCCGACGCAAAGACCGTCGCCCGTCTCCTCGATCCGCCGCATCTCTTCGATGCCGTTCAGGAAGGCGACGGTGCCCAGATCCCTGAGCCCCTTCGTCACCCACAATCCCACATCGGTTGCCCCCGCAACGAGCGTCGTGCCGGGGTTCGCGGCGTACCACTCGGCCAGGGCGTCGGTGCTGCGCGGGCGGAAGGCCCCGCCGCCTTGCCCGGGATCGCCTGCGGCCGACGCTCCGGTTCCTGCGACGGGATCGCGATGGCCCCAATCGGCTGTCACGTCGGAATGCGACGGGGCGGGCTCGTTATTCGCCTCGCCGGGGGAAACTTCATTTCCATCTTCGCCAGGGGGCTGGTCGCGCATCCAGCCGGGCACGGCCGCGCTTTCGGCAGCCCTGGCCGCGCGGATGATTGGCGCATAGCCCGTACAGCGGCAGAGATTGCCCGCGAGCCTGTCGTCGTGGTCCGTGGCACCTTGCAGATGCGCGCAGGCCATCGAGGCGATGAAGCCCGGCGTGCAGAAACCGCATTGCGATCCATGAGCGTCGATCATTGCCTGCTGCACCGGATGAAGCGTGCCGTCGGGGCCCGAGATCCCCTCGACCGTGCGCACGGCCCGGCCCGGAAGCTGCCCCATGAAGAGGATGCATGCATTGAGCGCGCGGGGACCGTCCTCGTCGGTGACGATGACGGAACAGGCACCGCAATCGCCCTCGTTGCAACCTTCCTTCGTACCGGTAAGGCCGCGGCTCTCGCGCAGCCAGTCGAGCAGGGTCGTCGTGGGCGGCACGTCGACCGTGGTGGTCTCTCCGTTGAGAAGAAACGAGATCTGCATGGAATTTGCCTGCCGCCTTACTGTCGTCCCGCGCCGGAGCATGCGTTCGATGCGGCGTAGAACGCATGCGGGCCAATCTGTTCCGAGGCTAGGGGCGCGCGGGCGGCATTGGCAAGCGGAAACGGATTTGTGCACCGCCCAAATGTTCCGCGCGGAAAGCATCCTTTCCGCTGCGGGCCTTTTCGCCCATTCGACCGATCCGGCCTTTCGGCGGATCGCGGGCGGGATTAACCTCTCGCCATGTCAGATCCCCGATTCATCCATCTTCGCGTCCATACCGAGTACTCGCTCCTCGAAGGGGCCGTGCGGCTGAAGAAGCTGCCGGGCCTCGTCGCGGGCATGGGCATGCCCGCCGTGGCGGTCACCGATACCGACAACATGTTCGCCGCGCTCGAATTCTCGGTCGGCGCATGGGAGGCCGGGGTGCAGCCGATCGTCGGATGCCAAGTCTCTCTCCTGGGTTTCGGAGAGGCCGCGCAGGGCCGGCAGATTCCGCGGCCCGCGCCGCTGGTCCTGCTCGCGCAGAGCGAGCGGGGATACGAGAACCTGATGAAGCTGAGCTCGGCGCTCTATCTTCGGGGGGATCGGTCGGTGGTGCATGTGACGCTCGAGGATCTCGCCGCGCATGGCGAGGGGCTCATCTGTCTGTCGGGCGGGCCGGACGGGCCTGTCGGACGGCTCCTGCGGCAGGGTGCGCGGGACAAGGCCGAGGCGCTGATGGCCGAGCTGGCCGCGATCTATCCCGGGCGGCTCTATGTCGAGTTGCAGCGCCATCCGGGCGAGGGCGGCGCATTGCCCGAGGCCGAGGCCGCGACAGAGCGCGGTCATGTCGAAATGGCCTACGCGATGGATCTGCCGCTGGTCGCGACGAACGACGTGCATTTCCCGAAACCCGACATGTACGAGGCGCATGACGCGCTCATCTGCATTGCCGACGGGGCCTATGTCGATCAGAACGAGCCACGGCGGAGGCTGACGGCCCAGCATTATCTCAAGTCCCCGGCAGAGATGGCGACACTCTTCGCCGACCTGCCCGAAGCGCTCGAGAATAGCGTCGAGATCGCGCGGCGATGTGCCTTCGCAGCCGAGCGCCGCGACCCGATCCTGCCGCGCTTCGCCGCCGACGAGGTGGACGAACTCAGGCGGCAGGCGATCGCGGGCCTCAAGGATCGGCTCGCCGTGATCCCGCATGCTGCGCCAGTCGAGGATTACGAGAAGCGGCTGGAATTCGAGCTCGGCATCATCGAGGGAATGGGCTTTCCGGGCTATTTCCTGATCGTTGCCGACTTCATCAAATGGGCGAAAGAGCACGACATCCCCGTGGGGCCGGGGCGCGGATCGGGCGCGGGCAGCCTCGTTGCCTACGCGCTCACCATCACCGACCTCGATCCTCTGCGCTACAGTCTTCTTTTCGAGCGGTTCCTGAACCCCGAACGGGTCTCGATGCCCGACTTCGACATCGACTTCTGCATGGATCGTCGCGAGGAGGTCATCCGCTACGTCCAGGAGAAATACGGTCGCGACAAGGTGGGACAGATCATCACCTTCGGCGCGCTCCTGTCGAAGGCGGCGGTGCGCGATGTTGGCCGCGTGCTTCAGATGCCCTACGGCCAGGTGGATCGCCTGTCGAAGATGATCCCCGTCGAGGGGGTCAAGCCCGTCTCGATCCACAAGGCGTTGCAGGACGAACCGCGCCTGCGCGAGGAGGCCCGAAACGAAGAGGTCGTCGCGCGCCTTCTGGAATACGGCCAGCAGGTCGAAGGACTGCTCAGGAACGCATCGACCCATGCGGCGGGCGTCGTGATCGGGGATCGGCCGCTCGACGAGCTGGTGCCGCTCTATCGCGATCCGAAATCCGACATGCCGGCGACGCAGTTCAACATGAAATGGGTCGAGCAGGCGGGCCTCGTGAAGTTCGACTTTCTGGGCCTCAAGACGCTGACGGTGATCCAGAACGCGGTCGATCTCATCAACCTGAGCCGTCCGATCCATGTCGCGCCCGACGGGTCCGAGCTCTACCGCCCCGCCGACGGGGCGGAGAACCAGATGAACCTGATCCCGCTCGACGATCCGAAATCCTACGAGCTCTACGCGAAGGCGCGCACGGTCGCTGTGTTCCAGGTGGAATCGACGGGCATGATGGATGCGCTGAGGCGCATGAAACCTACCTGCATCGAGGATATCGTGGCGCTCGTCGCGCTCTACCGGCCCGGCCCGATGGAGAACATTCCGAAATATTGCGAGGTGAAGAACGAGATCAGCGAGCGCGACACGCTGCACCCGCTGGTCGATCACATCCTCGACGAGACGCAGGGCATCATCGTCTACCAGGAACAGGTGATGCAGATCGCGCAGGACATGGCCGGTTACAGCCTGGGCGGTGCCGACATGCTGCGCCGCGCGATGGGCAAGAAGATTCAGGCTGCCATGGATGCCGAACGCCCGAAATTTCTCGAAGGCGCCAAGAAGAAGGGCGTCGACGAGGCCAAGGCGCTCGAGGTCTGGAACCTGCTGGACAAGTTCGCCAATTACGGCTTCAACAAATCGCATGCCGCAGCCTATGCGGTAGTGAGCTACCAGACCGCGTGGCTCAAGGCGAACCACCCGGTCGAGTTCATGGCAGGCGTCATGAACTGCGATATCCACCTTACCGACAAGCTGGCGATCTATGCCGAGGAAGTGCGTCGGGGCCTCGCTATCGAGATCGTGCCGCCCTGCGTCAACCGGTCCGAGGCGGCGTTCTCGGTCAGCGAAGGCCGCGTGGTCTACGGGCTTGGCGCGCTCAAGAACGTCGGGCTCGAGGCGATGGGTCTGATCGTCGCGGCACGACGCGACCAGACGGCCGGCAAGATCGCGTCGAAGCCCGCGCTCGGCATGGGCGGAGACGAGCCTTCGGTCACGCAGATGATGGCCCAGCAGGACAAGGGCCGCGACCGGCCCTTCGCGACGCTCTACGATCTCGCGCGGCGCGTGGATCTCAAGCGGGTCGGCAAGCGTCCGATGGAAATGCTGGCACGGGCGGGCGCGTTCGACCAGCTCGATCCAAACCGCCGCCGGGTCTTCGAGAGCCTCGACGCGCTTGTCGCCTATTCCGCCGCCATCCACGAGCAGCGTGAGAGCAATCAGGTTTCCCTTTTCGGGGATGCGGGCGACGACCTGCCGGAGCCGCGTCTGTCGCGTTCCGACGACTGGCTGCCGGCGGAACGCCTGGCCGAGGAGCATACCGCGATCGGGTTCTACCTCTCCGGCCATCCGCTCGACGATTACATGCCGGCGCTCAAACGCAAGGGCGTGATGACGCTGGAAGCGTTGCGGCAGAAAGCGCTCGAGGGTCCGCAGGCGGCGAAGATCGCCGCAACCGTCGCCGGCCGGCAGGAGCGCAAGTCGGCCAAGGGCAACCGTTTCGCCTTCGTGCAGGCGAGCGATCCGACTGGCCTCTTCGAGGCGATGGTGTTCTCCGATACGCTGGAGACATCGCGCGACCTGCTCGAAGCGGGATCGAACGTCGTGATGCAGGTCGAGGCGACGATCGAGGCGGAGCAGCTGAAGCTTCTCTGCCGCTCCGTCGCGCCGGTCGACACCGCGATCGACGGGGTCATCGGCGGTGGGCTCAGGATCTTCGTGGACGCCGAGGAAGCGGTGGGCGTCGTGGCCTCGATTCTGGAACGCGCGAAGCAGGAAGCACGGATCCGGGCGCGGGGGCCGGTGAGCCTGTGTCTCATGGGGCCGGACCTGCCGGGCGAGGTCGAGGTCTCGCTCGGCGATGCGTTCCCCGTCAATCCGCAGATCAAGGGCGCGCTCAAGGCCGTCTCGGGTGTGATGACGGTGGAGGACATATGATGCGTGCCGGTCTTCTGGTATTGGCGATGGCGCTTTCGGGCTGTGTCTCAGACGGTACCATCTCGGACGGGGCGGGCGATCTGTCGGTCGTGGGGTCTGGCGGCGACGGGACGCTCGCGGGGCCGGGGGAGGTTCGCCGCGTCTGCGGCCGGGTGCGCGGAACCGAGGTGGAGACCGCCCCGGATACGGGCCGGACCCGCTGGCGGATTATCGACACAGCGCCGGGCAGTACCGCCGCGCGGCCGCAATACATCACGGGCTTCGACGATGGCTGCGCGCGACAGGTCAACGCGGCGCTCGTCGTCTTCGGTACGCCCGCAGTGCATGAGACGGTTCGCTATGCCGCCGGCAACGGGGCCGCATATTCCGAGATCGACACCGCCTACGAGCGGATCAAGGGGCGTGTTTGCGGCGTCGGTGCGCGTACGCCCTGTCCGGCAGGCAGAATGGATCGACTGACGCGACGTGCGGCCTTCGTGACGATCTATCCGGTCTTCGGCGGACCGGCCGAGGTCGAGCTTCTCCTCGACCAGGGCGATCTGGTGGCCGCATCGCGTTGAACGCCTACCAGTGGGGTGGTCGCTCGTCGCCGAAAGGGATGGAGCCGCCGTCGTCGGCATCGCGACGCGCCTCTCGCTCCATCAGCATGTGCACGCGGCGCTCGAGCAGCTCGATGCGATCGGCCTGATCGCGGACGATCTCCGACAGGTCATCGTTTGCACGGATGAGATGCGCGATGCGCTCTTCTATGCGGGACAGGTCCATGGGGAAGCATGTATCATGGAGCGCCCGCCGGGGCCATCGCTTGCAGCAGGCTGGGCGCTGGGCTAATCGGGGCGCGCGTTCGGAGAGACCCAGGGGACCCCGCGACATGGCCAAAGTCAAGAAACAGCCGCGCCCCAAGGCGCAGACACCGAAGGGGTTTCGCGACTATTTCGGGTCCGAGGTCACGCGCCGCACCGAGATGCTGGCCGAGATCGCGCGGATCTATCGCCTCTATGGCTTCGACGCGCTGGAGACGAGCGGCGTCGAGACGGTCGAAGCGCTGGGCAAGTTCCTTCCCGACGTGGACCGCCCGAACGAAGGCGTCTTCGCCTGGGAGGAGGACGGCGACTGGCTTGCGCTCCGCTACGACATGACAGCTCCGTTGGCACGGGTTGCGGCACAGTATCGCAACGATCTGCCGTCCCCCTATCGCCGCTACACGATGGGCCCCGTCTGGCGTAACGAGAAACCCGGGCCAGGGCGGTTCCGTCAATTCTATCAATGCGATGCCGATACCGTGGGCAGTGCGTCACCGGCGGCAGATGCCGAAATGTGCGCAATGCTGTCCGACACGCTCGAAGCCGTGGGGATCGCGCGCGGCGATTACGTCATCCGCGTCAACAACCGCAAGGTCCTGAACGGCGTGATGGAGGTCGCGGGCATCGGCGGGGCCGAGCATGAGCGCGAGAGGGGTATCGTACTGCGCGCGATCGACAAGCTCGACCGGCTCGGCGAGGCGGGCGTCCGTGCGCTCCTCGGCGAAGGGCGGCGCGACGAGAGCGGGGATTTCACGAAAGGGGCTGGGTTGGATCAGAGCCAGTCCGACAAAGTCATGAGGTTCCTGAATGCGAAGCGGGAGACTGCCGAGGAAACCCTTGCTGTTCTCGATGAACTCATCGAGCAATCGCCGCTGGGCAGCGACGGCGTTCGTGAATTGGCGGAAATCTCCGAACTTTTGAGTTTGCAAGGCTATGGTCCCGATCGCATCGTCGTCGATCCCTCTGTCGTCCGGGGTCTCGGCTATTACACCGGTGCCGTTTACGAGGCCGAACTGACCGGTGATCTCGCGCGGTTCGGGTCGGTCGCGGGTGGCGGACGGTATGACGATCTCGTCAAGCGCTTCACCGGGCAGGAGGTACCGGCGACGGGCGTGTCGATCGGAGTCGACCGGCTGCTGGCCGCGCTGGAATCGCAGGGGCGGTTCTCGGACAAAGTGGACGGGCCCGTCGTCGTGACGGTGATGGATAAGAGCCGGCTGGACGACTATCAGGCAATGGTCGCGACCTTGAGGCGCGCAGGCATCCGGGCCGAACTTTATCTCGGCAACCCGAAGAACTTCGGCAACCAGCTCAAGTATTGCGACAAGCGTGGCGCACCCTTCGCGATCATCCAGGGCGAGGACGAGGCCGCTCGGGGCGTCGTGCAAGTCAAGGACCTGAAGCTCGGCGCGAAGCTCGCCGCCGAACTGTCCCACGAGGAATGGCGCGATCAGCCTGCGCAGTTCGAATGCGCGCTGGGCGATCTTGTGGCCGAGATCCAGAAGCGCCTCGCATGACCCGCGCGACGAAGGCGGCCGAGCGGGAGGCGGCAGAGCGGCTGCTCGCCGCGTTCCTCGCCGCCGGAGCCGAGCGGGTGGAACCCGAAATCCTTCTGCCTGCCGAGACGCTGCTCGATCTCTATGGCGAGGACATACGTACCCGTGCCTTCGTGACGGCGGGCCCCGATGGGGGCGAGGCGATGCTGCGGCCGGATTTCACCGTTCCGGTCGTACAGCGCCACATGGCGACACGCGACGGGCCCGCGCGATACGCCTATGCGGGCGAGATATTTCGCCGTCAGACCGACAGCGACCGGCCGCACGAATATTTTCAGGCGGGATACGAGGTCTTTGGCGACGACGCGGCCGAGGCCGACGCCGAAGTCTTCGCGACGATCCATGCAGAACTTGCGCCGCTCGCACCGCGCATCACCACGGGCGACACCGCCATCCTGACCGCCGCCGTCGCGGGACTCGAGGCGAGCGAACGACGCAAGGCAGCGCTCATGCGGCATATCTGGCGGCCAAGGCGGTTTCGCGCCTTGCTGGAAAGGTTCGCAGGCAAGGCCCCGATGCCGCCTGCGCGGGCGGCGCTGCTGGGCTCCGAGGATCCGCTTGCGGGTGCAGGCCCCGAGATCGGCTTGCGCGAACGCGCCGAGATCGCGGAGCGGATCGAAGCCCTGCGCGCCGATGCGCAGGAGCCGCCACTCTCGGCCAATCTCGTGGCGCTCCTCGACGGGCTACTCGATCTTTCTGCCCCGGCGCGGGACGCGCTCGAGCGGCTCCGCGACATTGCCGTCGATCTGCCCGCAATCCTGCCTTCGGTCGAGGGGCTCGCGCAGCGTCTCTCCGCGCTCGAGGCGCGGGGTATCGACGTTGGAAACCTGTCCTTCGAAGGAAGCCACGGGCGCAGTACGATGGAATATTACGATGGCTTCGTCTTTACCTTCCAGCTTCCAAATCGACCGGATCTGCCACCGCTCGCTACCGGGGGGCGCTACGACGCGCTAACGCGCGCGCTGGGCGGAGCGGACGGGATCCGTGCGGTGGGCGGGGTCATCCGCCCGGCCGTGATGCTCGAAGGGGGGGCGTGATGCTCAAGCTCGGCGTCCCCTCGAAGGGTCGGCTCATGGAGAAGACCTTCGAATGGTTCGGCGCGCGCGGCGTCGAAATGGAGAAGCCAGAGGATCGCGAATATGCAGGCGAGGTCTCGGGCGTCGACGGCGTATCGCTCGTCCTGCTGTCCGCGGGAGAGATTCCGCGTGAGCTTGCCGCTGGGCGGATCCATCTGGGCGTCACTGGAACCGATCTGGTGCGCGAACGCCTCGCAGGCTGGAGCGGACGCGTCGAGGAACTCGCCCTCATGGGGTTCGGGCAGGCCGATCTGGTAATCGCCGTACCGCAATTCTGGGTGGATGTGGACACGATCGACGATCTCGACGCGGCGGCGGCTGCCTTTCGCGCCCGGCACGGGATGCGGCTCAGGATCGCGACCAAATATCATCGCCTGATGCGGGACTACCTCCGGGAGAAAGGCGTGGCGGATTACCAGCTCGTCGACAGCCAGGGTGCGACCGAGGGCACCGTGCGCAACGAGACGGCCGAGGCCATTGCCGACATCACCTCGACCGGCGATACGCTCAGGGCGAACCATCTGCGGATGCTGTCGGACGGACCGGTCCTTGCCAGTCAGGCGACGCTCTTCCGTTCGCGCACGGCGGAATGGGACGAACCGACACGAAAGAGCCTCGCCCGGTTGCAGGCGAGGCTCGATCTCTAGATCGGGATCGTCGGTCCGGTCAGGCGGCCTTGCGCCGCTTGCGGACGTAGCCGAGGCCGCCGAGACCCGTCAGCAGAAGTAGCGCGCCCGCGGGCAGCGGGACTGCCGAGATCTGCGCCGCGGCGACGGGCAGGGTAGCCGAATAGCCGGTACCGTCGGCCCGTTCCGTTCCCGGCACGAAGGAAAAGCCTTCGTTCAACGTCGATCCCGGCACGAAGGCCCCGTGGATGACGTATTCGCGCAGGTCGAGCGGAAAGATGTCCGATGGCTGGTAGTCCGGGCCGCCGACCGTGGAAAAGAACGGGTCGTCGGTTGCGTCCGTCGGATCCGGATCGAGCAGGCTGAACGTGTAGCTGTAGTTCAGATTGCCGTCCGCATCTGCCACGGGGCCCTGGTGGAAGTTGCCCATGCCCGGACGCGGCTCGGGGTTCTCGAGCGACAGCAGCACGTCACCGTAAAGCGGAGCGGCCTCGAAGACCTCGGCGAGGCCGTCGCCATCAACGGCGAACCCTGCATCTGCGATATCCTGCTCGGTCCCCGGAAAGAGGGATTTGCGAGGAGTGCCATCCTCGTTGAAGCGACCGTGGATGTGATTGACATGGGGCAGCGATGGCACGAGGCCGCGGATATCGGCCTCGACACGCAGGACCGAGTCCTCGACGAAGAAGTTCACGCGGCCCGAGACGCCGGAATTGTTCAGCTCTTTCAACACGGCGACATACGACGTCGTCGTTGCGTGACCGATCGCCGGCGCGGCGAGCGCCGCAGTCGTTGCGGCAAGCGCGATGAGATGGCGTTTCATATGGACTCTCCCTGATTGGATGGATGCGGCCGGGCAAGTGCCTGGAACCGGTCCCTCACGCAGAAGACACGAATGCGTTAACCATGGAGTTTCGGCGGCGTTAACTTTTATTAACCGAAAGATTCAGCGCACCCCGATTTCGGATAGCGCGGCAACGAGTTCGGGAGGAAGGTCCTGCTCTCCCTGCCGAGCGGGGGCTAAGTCGCGCGGTGCGTCCTTCGGGTCGAGATATCGCCAACCCTGGAAAGGTCGGCGGGGTACGGCCTCGACCCGGACAATTTCGGGGTCGAGGAAGATCGCGCAACGCCTGATCCCGTCTTCTCCGTGGATCTCCTCCAGCGCGGTGATACGCTGTCGGGCCTGGATGACGCGCTGGATTACCCAGTAGATCGAGCCGCCATCGAGAAGCTCGGCCTCGCGCTTGGGCCACATGCGGGTGATATGGAAATAACGGCCATCCTTGCGCTGGCCGGATCTGCGCGTCTGCCAGTCGCGAAGGCCCTCGACGCTCTCGGAACCGACGCTGAGCTTCAGAAGGTGAACTTTTGCCGTCATTCTCGCCCAGTCCGCAATTTGGTTTCGTCGCCCGCAAATGGTGTATAGTCAGGGCGCTCCAACGCTTGATATAGCGATGCCGCACGGGATTAACCATGCGCCCGAGCATCGCGTTCCGTCCGAGGATGACTTGCCATGAGCCGTTTTGCCGCGCCGATCTCCGAACAGATCTGGGATATGAAGTACCGCCTGAAGGAGGCGGACGGCACGCCCATCGACCACTCCGTTGAAGAGACGTGGCGTCGCATCGCACGCGCGCTCGCCTCGGTCGAGGAGGAACCCGAGCGCTACGAGGCGGATTTTCTCGACGCGCTTGAAGATTTCAAGTTCCTGCCGGCGGGTCGGATCATCGCGGGTGCGGGGACCGAGCGTACCGTCACGCTCTTTAACTGCTTCGTGATGGGCACGATTCCCGACAGCTTGTCGGGGATCTTCGAACATCTGCGCGAGGCGGCGTTGACCATGCAGCAGGGCGGCGGGATCGGCTACGATTTTTCGACGATCCGACCGAGGGGGGCGGTCGTCAAGGGCGTCGCGGCCGATGCGTCTGGTCCCCTGTCGTTCATGGATGTCTGGGACGCGATGTGCCGTACGATCATGTCCGCAGGCGCGCGCCGCGGTGCGATGATGGCGACGCTGAGATGCGACCATCCGGACGTCGAGGCTTTCGTCGAGGCGAAATCGGACCCGGCCCGGCTGAGGAACTTTAACGTAAGCGTGCTCGTCACAGATCCGTTCATGGAGGCTGTGAAGGCCGACGGCCCGTGGGAGCTCGTCTTCGATGGCCGGGTGATGAAGACGTTGAAGGCGCGCGATCTCTGGAATGCGATCATGCGGGCGACATACGATTACGCCGAGCCGGGCGTGATCTTCATCGACCGCATTAACGAACAGAACAACCTCGCCTATTGCGAGGAAATTGCGGCGACGAACCCATGCGGCGAACAGCCGCTCCCACCCTATGGTGCTTGTCTCCTCGGCTCGATCAACCTCGCGCGGCTGGTGGCCGATCCTTTCGCCGAGGATGCGCGCCTCGACGATGCCGCTCTCGAGAAGCTGGTGACCAATGCCGTGCGGATGATGGACAACGTCGTCGATGCCTCGCGCTTTCCGCTCGAGGCGCAGGCGCAGGAGGCCGCGGCCAAGCGCCGAATCGGGCTCGGGGTCACGGGCCTCGCCGATGCGCTGGCCATGGTGAACTTGCGCTACGGGTCGGAAGAGGCGGCGCGTCGGACCGAGGACTGGATGCACCGGATCGCCCGCGCCGCGTACCTTGCGTCGGCACATCTGGCAGCCGAGAAGGGAGCGTTTCCGCTCTTCGATGCAGAAAGCTACCTCGCTTCCGGTGCCCTCGCTTCCATGGACGAGGACGTCCGCGAGGCGATCCGCACCCATGGCATCCGCAATGCGCTGCTGACGAGCGTCGCCCCCACGGGCACGATCAGCCTGCTGGCCGGGAACGTCTCGTCGGGGATCGAGCCGGTCTTTGCCCATGCCTATACGCGCAAGGTCCTGCAGCGCGACGGGTCCCGCACGGAGGAAGAGGTGGTCGATTACGCCGTGCAGGTCTGGCGCGACCGAATGGGCGACGCACCCCTGCCGGACCATTTCGTTTCCGCGCAGACGCTTTCGCCTTCCGAGCATGTCAGGATGCAGGCCGCAGCGCAAAAATGGGTCGATTCGTCGATCTCGAAGACCATCAACTGCCCCGAGGATATCGACTTCGAAGCGTTCAAGGACGTTTACATGCAGGCCTACGAGAGCGGTTGCAAGGGATGTACAACCTATCGCCCGAACGCCGTTACCGGCAGCGTATTGAGCGTGTCGGAGGCCACGAGCGCCGCGCCAGAACAGACCCGCGAGGCCGACAGCGAGGGGGAGGTCATCTACATGTCCGAACCGCTGGAGCGTCCGCAATCGCTCGAGGGGCATACCTACAAGCTCAGATGGCCGATGAGCGAGCACGCGATCTACATCACGATCAACGACCTCGTTCAGGCGGGTCACAGGAGGCCCTTCGAGATCTTCGTCAATTCCAAGAACATGGAGCATTTCGCCTGGACCGTGGCGCTCACGCGGATGATCTCGGCGGTCTTCCGGCGCGGCGGGGACGTGAGCTTTGTCGTGGAAGAGCTGAAGGCGGTCTTCGATCCTCGCGGCGGGGCCTGGATGGAAGGAAAGTACATTCCCTCGATCCTCGCGGCGATCGGCGGCGTCATCGAGCGACACATGATCGCGACGGGGTTCCTCGCCGGCGAGGGGCTAGGGCTGAAGACCGATCCGCAGGCGGAGGTCGTCCCGCTTGGCGGAAGCTCGGCAAAGGCCTGTCCCTCCTGCGGAAGCTACGAGATGCGGATGGTCGAAGGGTGTATGACCTGCGCCGCTTGTGGGTTCTCGAAATGCGGGTAAGGAGCCGGTGGGCCGCTTCGGGATGCAAATAGCGATCGACCCGAAGAGCGGGAAGCGTATGTAGGCTGGCGTGGATAGTTGAGCCGCAGAGGCGAAACTACATTTTGTGTGTCACTGAACATGCCGAAAAGGACCGTTCATCCTAGCTTAAAAAGGCTCGAAGCAAGTTTGCGGTATCCCTGTGAAATGGGCGAAAGGATGACTGGCCAACCGGCTTGCCCGGCGAGTTCGGATCGTTGACCTGCTTTCCGAACGCTCGTTGCATATGATGCCCGGCCAAACGTGAGTGCGTCTCCACCGAAGGCGGCTCTCGTGCAAATGTGAGAGATGGCTGCGGCGCTGATCCTATTGGGATGGCCTACATCCGCACGATGGGGGAGCATCTTGTGTGTTTTCACATGCCTTCCGCGTTCTGTATTTTTAGACCCCTCAGTCTCAGAGGGTTGCGGCTAACTGCACGCACCTCGCGATAGGGCTTGGCTTGGCGACAGGAAGGTCGGTTACTTACTTCTTGCGTTTATCAGCCCGATAGAATGGCTGAAACGACCGCGTATTTCTTCAATTTGCGGAGCTTGAGTTCGGGTTCTGGCATACGGATCTTGATCAAAGAAGCGCGCGGATGCCATTCCGATTTATCCAAAGCAGCAACGGCCTGCCTTTAGATGGGATATTTAACCGTACTGATCGTCCTTCAATCAGGTACAGTATAGTTCTCTACCTAGAGGGAGGACACTATGACCATTGTATACCCGGTAAAACGCCGCCAGTTTCTTGTCGGTACGGCCGGCCTTGCCAGCGCCGCCGTGACAGGTTTGCCGGCGATCTCGCAGGAGGGCGAGAAGCTGCCCGCTTACGTTGCCTGGAAGGATCCGAGCGACGTGATCGTTCATACGAGCGAAACGCTCGAAACGACGCGGGCCGCGCAGGGCGATGCGCTGATCACACCGTCGAGCGATCTCTACATCCGCAACAACCTGCCCGCGCCGTCCGACGAGATCGTTGCCGATCGTGACGCATGGGAAATGTCGATCGAGGGCGTTGCCGAGCCCGGCGCGATAACACTCGGTGATCTGAAGTTGCTCGGCTCGGAAACCGTGGTTGCGGTGCTGCAATGCTCGGGCAACGGTCGGGCCTTTTTCGACCACGAAGCCAGCGGCTCGCAGTGGGCGACCGGCGCGGCCGGCAATGTCATCTGGACCGGCGTTCCTGTCCGCGCGGTGGTCGATGCGATGGGTGGCATTAAGGGAGACATGTCCTTCCTGACCGGCACGGGAGGCGAGGAGATCCCCGACGGCCTGCCGCCCGAGAGCATCCAGGTCGAACGCTCCGTGCCGGTGGCGGCCATGGAACAGGCTATTCTGGCCTGGGACATGAATGGAGAGCCAATTCCGCTGGCACATGGCGGTCCGCTCCGGTTGATCGTTCCGGGCTATTACGGCGTCAACAATGTCAAGTATCTCAAGCGTCTCGCCTTTACCGCGGAGGAGAGTCCCGCCAAGATCCAGCAGACCGGTTACCGCGTTCGCCCCGTAGGCGTCTCGGGCGATCCTTCACAACCTTCCATGTACGAGATGAGCGTCAAGTCGTGGATTACCGGGCCACTGGAGGATGCGAGTACTGGACGTGTACGGATCGAAGGTCTTGCCATGGGCGGCACCAGCGCCGTGACAGGCGTGGAAGTTTCCACCGACGGGGGCAACAATTGGCAGGAAGCCGAACTTCTCGGCCCAGACATGGGCCCGTATGCCTGGAGGCCATTCTTCCTTGTCGTCGACCTCGAAGCAGGGATGCACACGCTTGCGAGCCGGGCCACCAACGGCAATGGCGATACGCAGCCCGAGGAGTTCGAACCAAACGAGCGTGGTTACGGTCACAATGGCTGGCGCGGTCATGCGGTCGAAGTAAACATTGGTTAAGCAAGTGAAGGTGAAAGTTCAAAAGATGACAGGTCGAACCGTTTCTCGTATTCGCATAATGATCCCAAGTATCGCGCTGCTCTGCGCCTCCGGGGCCCCAATCGCCGCACAGGAGGACGGCCGGGCAATCTTTTCCGAGACTTCCCAACCGCAATGTGCGCTTTGCCATGTCCTTGCGGATGCCGATGCCACAGGCAAAGTGGGTCCGAACCTCGACGAGCTTAAACCTGATGTCGATCAGGTTCGCGCGGCCGTGACGAGCGGGGTGGGCGTCATGCCCGCCTTTGCCGATACGTTGAGCGAAGAAGAGATTGAAACGGTCTCGACCTATGTCGCCGAGGTCGCGGGAAGCGGAGGCTGACGCGCTCGTCGAGCAGGCGCAGTACCCTGTCTCCGGAACCTGGCGTTCAAAGGGCAGTCGGCCCACGTCTCTGCCGTTGGGATCGGTCGCTGCCTTTGGATATGTCCCGATCGCCGCAAGGCGGTCGGGATTTTTTTGTCTTCAGCGGCATAGTGTTGTCCTTCTATAGTTCAGGCCGTCAGTGGGTTTGCTCCGTCCACGTTTACATTCCCGAATCTCAAAAGCGCGGGTCTGCATGCATACTGGCCTGCACAGCCTTCGGAGGGTTCTGTTGGGCACATCTCCTGCCAAGTGAATTTCTTGTTTAACGTCAGTCGCCGGGCAGTCTGATGGAGATGCCGAGGGCTGTGAAGCGATTGAGGAGAGCGAGGTTGATCTTATGCCCAACGCGCCCTCCTCAAGCTCTTCTACCGCCCGCGCTTGTCCGGAGGCATCGTATGCCAGGGTCTAAGGGGACTGCCAGCGACCCACGCTCACTCAGCGTCGTGTTATAGGTCGGACAATTCCAAGTGTGGTAGCGAGTTGGTGCCAGCGTGGACATGCTATCCAGCCATGGCACTCGAACCGCAATGTGAAGCTCGGGCGAGCTTTGCGCTCCAAGGCCAGACCGCGATGTCAGCTCTGTACAGGATGAGCCTCTGCATACTGGTCAGATCGGCACCGGATCCATTCATGCGCAACGCAGCAGGCATCGTCGCTCTCGATGGGCATTTCAGTGAGATGTTGCCACTCGCTTCTATCAAACTGCGGAAAAAATGCGTCCGCGGCCTCGATAGTCAAATCGACTTCCGTAATCAAAAGCCGATCGGTGAGGGCGAGCATCTCGCGGTAGATCTGCTCGCCACCGATCCCGTATATCCGCATGTGTCCCGCTGTAAGCGCAAGCTCGATGGCCTGCTCGACCGTGCGCACGACGGTCTCTGTCAAGCTCGCATCACGTGACACAACGATGTTCAACCTGCCTTTGAGTGGTTTGACCGGCAGGCTTTCCCACGTGTTGCGACCCATGATGATGGCTCCGCCCAATGTCTCTCGTTGAAAGAGTTTGAGGTCTGCGGGAACGTGCCACGGGATCTGGTTCGCTTTTCCGATCGCGCCGTTTCGCGCCCGGGCTACGATCAGGGTAATCACACTGCCACCGGCGCTTTGATCGCGGGTGCCGGATCGTAGCCTTCGAACTCGAAGTCGTCGTACCGGAAATCGAAGATCGAAGGGACCTGCCGCGTGATGCGAACCCGGGGCAAAGGTCGCGGCGTCCGTGAAAGCTGGGTTTCGACTTGATCTCGATGGTTGAGATAGATGTGAGCATCGCCGATCGTATGGATGAAATCTCCGGGGACGTATCCCGTCACATGTGCGAGCATATGCGTCAGCAGTGCATATGATGCGATGTTGAACGGAACCCCCAGAAACATGTCGGCCGAGCGCTGGTAGAGTTGCAGATGCAGCTTTCCGTCAAGCACACGGACCTGCCAGAGCGTGTGACAGGGAGGAAGGGCCATCTGGTCCACCTCGCCCGGGTTCCAGGCGGAGACGATCAGCCTTCGCGAATCCGGCGTACTGGATATGCCCTCGATTAGTTTCGAAATCTGATCGACACTTCCGGCCACCACGCGTCCGTCCTCCTCCCGGACAACCGGAAAACGTCGCCACTGATGGCCGTAGACTGGCCCCAGCTCGCCTTCTTCATCGGCCCATTCGTTCCAGATCGAGACGCCGTTCTCCTGGAGGTATCGAATGTTGGTATCGCCCGACAGGAACCAGAGAAGCTCGTGCAGAATAGAGCGGATATGGAGCTTTTTGGTGGTTACCATAGGGAACCCGTCAGCCAGCGGGTAACGACACTGCATCCCGAAGTAGGAGATGGTTCCCGTGCCCGTCCGGTCCGTAGAGCGGACCCCATCGTCCCTGACCGTCCTGAGCGCGTTGAGGTACGTATCCATTGCCTGCTCCTCGGCCAATCCATCTTTCGTCGAGGTTTGCGGCGTTCACCGAGCCCCGCGATTTGCCGACGCTATACAAGGTTTTGCCTGGCGACCGCCACTGAGCGAGCAAGAAAATTTAGCTCTCTCGGATCACCCGTGGCGCTTCGCGTCGCCGTTGGCTCTTGGCCGGGTAGGTCGGTAATATCTTCATACGTCGGATGTTTTGATCGGCGGTTTCCATTTCCGGTTCACGGCGATGGCTGGCGGCATAATCATGATGTTTCTTCGGATGCTCAACATAGGCGAACGGAGCGGTTTGGTTATCGCTGCTCGCGAAACATCGCCGCCCTGGAAACTGGTCAAGTCCATGTTATTTCGAACATATCGCTTTTGCCCCGTTCCGGGGGCCTGTTCGTATCAAGCACCGACGTCCTGTTCGGTTTGCTCCTCGCTAAAGTGGAAAGAAGAAGGGGATTACGAGGACGGTGGCGAGGCCGACTATGATGTTCATCGGAATGCCGATCTTCAGGAAGTCGGCGAACCGATAGTTCCCCGCACCGTAGACTAGCGTGTTGGTCTGATAGCCGATCGGGGTCGCGAAACTGGCACTTGCCGAAAACATGACCGCCACCACGAAGGGGCGGGGATCGACCCCCAGATTGGTGGCGAGCGACACGACGATCGGCGTGAAGATGACCGCAACGGCGTTGTTGGTGACGGTCTCGGTCAGGATCGATCCGACGGCGTAGATCGCCAACAGCGTCAAGACGGGGGGCAGGGTTTCGAGCCAGGGGGTCAGTGTCGTCACGATCAGCTCGACGGCTCCGGTGTTTTCGAGCCCTGCGCCGACGATCAGCATTGCGAAGATCAGGATCAGGATCGATGCGTCGATGGAGCCCCAGGCCTCATCGTTGTCAATGCAACGCAGAACCAGGATCGCGGCAACGCCGACCAGCGCGAGAATGCCGATGGGCATCACGTCGAATGCGGCAAACGCGACGATACCGATGAGAGCCATGACCGCGATGGGTGCCTGCCTTCGTCGAAAGGCACGTCCCCCCGGCGCGGTGACCGAAACCACGTCTCCGGAGCGTGTGATTTCCTCGAACCCTTCGGCGCTACCTTCCAGTAACAGTTTGTCGGCCGGCCGGAGCCGTACGCTTGATAGATCCGCCCCGGCGACATGGCGCGGGCGGTGCGCTCCCAGCACGCGGATGCCTGCCCGCCGGCCAAGCGCGAGATCGGCGATCCGTATGCCGGAACTGCGGCGCGACGGCGTGACGACAGCCTCGACGACAGTGATCTCGGCTTCGGCGTCGAGCTCAACGGACCGTCGCTGACCGACCCGCAGGCCGGTTTGCTCGGCGATGGTCAGAAGCTCGGAGGTCCCCGCAACGAGGACGACCGCATCACCCTTCCGGATCGTCCGGGAGTCGAGATCGGAACGCTCTATCTGGCCCTTCCTACGTAATCCGGTCACGCGAATGCTGGATCTCCGGAAGTCCGAAATTTCACCGAGCGGCCGGTCGATATGGGGATAATCAGCCAAAATCGTTACCTCGGAGAGGTAATCGGTTTCCGCCGGGCCTGCGCCGCCATCGCGTGAGGCGCGGGCGGGCAACAGGAAGGGCCCGAGAAGCAGCATGGCAACGCCACCGACGATCGCGACGCAGATGCCCACAGGCGCGATCTCGAAGATTGAAAACGGTTCGAGCCCGCTTTCCCGCGCCACACCATCCACGAGGATGTTGGTCGAGGTCCCGATCAGCGTACAGGTTCCGCCGAGGATGGCGGCATAGGAAAGCGGGATGAGCAGGCGCGTCGGGGCGAGCTCCAGGCTCGCCGCAAGCCGGATAACGACGGGGATCAGAACCAGCACGACGGGGGTGTTGTTCATGAAGGCCGAGGCGGCGATGGTCGCGAAGATGAAGCCTGCAATGGCAAGCGCCGGCCGGCTCCGCGCGCGTTCCACGAGCGCGTTCGCCAACGCATCGAGTACTCCGGTCCGGACCAGCGCACCTGAGACGACGAACATCGCTGCGATGGTGATCGGTGCGGAACTCGAAAACACGTCCATCACCTCGTCGTCCGGCACGAGTCCCAGAACGATGAAAAGCGCCGCTCCGCCAGCTGCCGTGACCTCAGGCGGGTAACGCTCGATGGTGAAGGCGACGAAGAGAAGTACGAGAATGACGAGCGCGAGGATGGGCGCGTCTACGCCAAGGAGCTCACTCATGTAATCATGTCCGACATTGTAGCCGACGAATGAGCGATCATGTCACCTAACGAAAGCCATTGCTACTGGTGGAAGTCAGGCCGCGATACAAATCAGGGTCGATTTTCCCGCCGACCGCCCGATAGGGCCACATGCCGCCGGAGACGCATAACCATGGGTCGCGTCACTGCACCTGCGATCGTTGATCAGGCCACTGAGCACGAAACGAAGAGAGGTCGGACCGGAGGTGTGCGAGTTCCAGCAACCAAGGATACGCGAAGTGATGAACGGAACACGTGCATTCCGTTATCCTATGGATCCCGCTCGGCCGGCATAAGAAAGACGACCGGTGGGCAGCATCGTACTGTAGTCCAGCCGCCAACTTTCAATGTGCGAATACTGGCCGCAAAGAGAAATCATCCAGCGTATGATGAGCGCCGGCAGTCGTGGACCGAAGTGTCCGCCGGGAGGAATGCCTGACTGTGCTGGAACGGCAAAGCTTTAGCGTGCTTGCGTCTGCCAAGGGCCTGAGAGCAGGCAGGGCCGTTCTCTCTGAAGATCGCAGTGATCGGCCTGCCGCGTTCGCGGGCTGTGGTTTGGTTCGATGAGATCACCGATGTCCCGGATCCGTTACCTACATTCCTGCGCAACCTCTTACTGACCCTTACTGGCCACGAACGTATCGCGGTCGACTGGCCGAGCGGTAGCAGCAGGGCAGCGCTGGTAGAACCTAGGGTAGGGAGGTCTGTGACAGCGGCAGGTACGGCACGAGGTCAACTGCGCCTAAGCGGACCGGAACGGAAGTCTTCTCGGACCAGACCTGTCGCTGTACGAGACCTTCCGCCGCCTCAACTTCAATGCGAACTAATCGCATTACCTGATTGCGTACTCGCGTTCCCGCTTTAGGGACGCGGATGCCCTGCAACTGGCCGGGACGAACGTTTGCAGACAGGTCTCGCCTGCACAATCGCTCCATTCCGATTGCGCGAATTTCTGATCATGGACGAGTGGGTGAACTATGTCGATCTAGCGCGGGCACTTGAGATTGCACTCACCGGCGACGACAGCACGCCGATGGCCTTTAGACACGGTCAGTTTTTCCTCGAACGTCTTGCCTTAAACTGCAATTTCATCCTCTAGAACTTGCCGCAGCAGGCTTTTAAAAGATCGATTACTTTCCGAAAAATCATATCGAACGCAATCGTGAACCATAAGGACTTCTGTTTGGCAGGGTATTTATGGGTTTGCGCATCTGATCAAGAAAACATGCAGAATTTTCGATATGAATCCCGCAAGAGTTCTGCCTAAAGGGCCAGTACGGCGACACACTGGCTCCAGATATTCCGGATCGAAAGAGAATCTATCGTTTCAGTCAATATCTATCGATCCGTATTTGTTAGTTGAAATTGAAGCCGCCTGTATCGCTTGGCTCCGTATCCCCAGTGCTCGTTTCAGGCGCATCGCCGCCGAAGTTGAAGCCACCCTCGTTGCTCGATCCCGTGTCGGCTTCGTTGGTCGGAATGCTTTCGCCTCCTCCGCCGAAGTTGAGCCCCCCTGTGGCGGCGCTGTCGGGCGCGATCTGCTGCACGCCTCGGTCGGACTTATAATGTGTCACGAGGCCCGGCACGGATATGACCAGCAGGATAAGTGCGAAGTTTATCGCGATAAACGGCAGCACACCTTTGTAGATATCGTTCGTGCGGATCCGGTCCATCCGGTTGCCGGTCTGATCGTCGGTCCAGTCCTCCGTCGGTGCGACGCTTCGCAAATAGAAGAGCGCGAACCCGAAAGGAGGCGTGAGGAAACTGGTCTGAAGGTTCATCGACAGGATGACGCCGAACCAGATGAGGTCGATTCCGAGTGTATCTGCCACTGGCGCGAGAAGGGGCACCAGGATGAATGCGATTTCGAAGAAGTCGAGGAAGCAGCCGAGGATAAAGATCACGATGGTAACGACCACGAGGAAGCCGAACTGGCCGCCCGGGAGGCCCAGCAGCAATTCCTCGAGCCACACCTGACCATTGACGCCATAGAACGTCAGGCCGAACACCCGCGCGCCGATGAGGATGAAAAGCACGAAAGCGGACAGTTTCGCTGTCGCCTCGACCGATGAGCGCAGGATGCCAAGAGACAGCCGGCCTTTTGCGAGCGCCAATAGAAGCGCGCCCACAGCCCCCATCGCGCCGCCTTCTGTCGGTGTGGCGATCCCGAGGAAGATCGTGCCGAGAACCAGAAAGATCAGTGCCAGCGGTGGGATTAGGACGATCACGACCGTCTCTGCGAGCCTTGAAAGCCAGTTCAGCGACAGCGTGCGGTTGGCGAGTGCGATTACGTAGCAGATTATGACCGAGAAGGCCGCGGCGAACACGATTCTCGTCGCGGGAATGTATTCGGCAAAAAGGATGCGCGATCCGACCAGGTAAAGGGCAACCGCCAGGACGGCCATCACGACGAGCGACCATACGCCGGATCCCAGCTTTCGCGCTTCGGGGGGAAGGGCTGGAACGGCATCGGGTCTGATGAATGTCAGGAGCAGGATGTAGGCGCAGTAGGACGCGATGATGATGAGCGCGGGCCAGATGGCACCGAGATACATGTCGCCAACCGACACGCCGAGTTGGTCGGCCATGACGATCAGAACGAGGCTTGGGGGCACGATCTGTGCCAGCGTTCCCGCTGCGGCGATGGTCCCTGTGGCAACCGGTTGATCGTATCTGTAACGCTGCATGATCGGCAGCGAGATCAAACCCATGGCGATGACCGAGGCCGCCACGACACCCGTGGTCGCAGCCAGTAGCGCGCCGACCAGAACGACCGCGAACGCCACGCCGCCCCGCAGGGGGCCGAAAAGCTGGCCGACCGTATCGAGCAGGTCCTCCGCCATGCCGGATCGTTCGAGGATCAGCCCCATGAATGTAAAGAATGGGATCGCAAGTAACGTATCATTCGACATGATGCCGAAGACACGTTCCGGCATGGCCCGGAGGAGGGGCCAGAACAGGTTGATCTCGTTCGAATAGTCCGAGAGGCCGACGCCGACGACGAAGTAGAAAAGGCCACCCGCGGCCAAGGTCAGCGCCACCGGGTAGCCCAGGATCAGCATCCCCATGACGGAGATGAACATGATGGGGGCAAGATTGTGGGCGATAAGCTCGATCATGGCGTCAGCTTCCTTGTCCGGCGTTGCGTGCGACAGGGGGCAGGTCTTCACCGTCGCCCGGTTCCCGCAACGGCAGATCCCCGGTCAACATCGCGCTTCGTTTGATGATTTCGGACAAGCCCTGCGCCACCAAGAGAACGAAGCCTAGCAGGATCCAGATCTTTGCCGGCCAACGGATCAGCCCGCCGGCATTCGACGATTGTTCGCCGGACAGGAAGGACGACATGAAGAAGGGCCAGCCGAGCCAGACCATAAGCGTTGCGAACGGCAACAGAAACAGGATATGGCAAACAAGGTCGATCCAGGTCCGAGTGCGCATGGATAGGCGTTGAGACAGGACGTCGACGCGAACGTGCTCGTCCTCGCGCAAGGTCCAGGCCGCGCACATCATGAAAACGGCCCCGAACAGGTACCATTGTCCCTCGAGCCATGCGTTCGAAGACATGTTGAATGCCTTGCGGATCACCGCATTGCCCGCCGAGATCAGGATCGCGACGAGGATCAACCAGGCGAAGCTCCGGCCGATCATACTGTTGACGCGGTCAATCATGCGGGCAAGCGTAAGCAAAGTGGCCATCTGCGATCCCTCCCTGTCGCCCGACGTCAATGCGTCGGATCGAATATGGTGGACCGTAGCGGGTCGCATTTTAGATGTCAGTGCAAGAAAATCATCAAAGGGAGAGAACCATGGATCGTCGTAAGTTTCTGGCCACGGCCACGATGGGCGGGGCAGGCGTTACAGCACTGGCTGCACCCGCCATCGCGCAGGAGCGTCCGCAGGTACAATGGCGCTGTACGTCTTCGTTCCCCAAATCGCTCGACACGATCTATGGCGGTGCCGAGGATGTGGCTCGCTACGTAAGCGAGGCCTCGGACGGTGCTTTCGAAATCCAGGTGTTCTCGGCCGGCGAAATCGTACCTGGCCTGCAAGCCGCCGATGCCGTGCAGAACGGCACGGTCGAGATGTGCCATACGGCCGCCTATTACTACGTCGGCAAGTCACCCACCTGGGCTTTGGGTGCTGTGATCCCCTACGGCCTGAATGCGCGCGGTATGAATGCCTGGCTCTATTACGGCGGGGGCATGGACCAACTGAACGAATTCTATAACGGGCAGGGACTGCAATACCTGCCGGCCGGCAACACCGGCACCCAGATGGGCGGCTGGTTCCGCAACGAGATCAATGGGCTTGCCGATATGGATGGCCTGCAGATGCGTATTGCCGGACTTGCAGGCCGCATCATGGAACGTATCGGCGTCGTGCCTCAGCAGGTCGCGGGCGGTGATATCTACCCGGCGCTCGAGCGTGGAACCATCGATGCCGCCGAGTGGATCGGGCCCTACGACGATGAGAAGCTCGGTTTCTATCAGGTCGCGCCCTACTACTACTATCCCGGCTGGTGGGAAGGTAACCTTACCCTCAATTGCTTCGTCGGTAACGACGCCTGGGGCAGCCTTCCCGAAAATTACAAGAGCTTGCTGGAAACCGCATGCCGAGCTGCCAATACAGAAATGCTGGCCGAATACGACTACAAGAACCCCACGGCCTTGCGGTCCCTCGTGCAGAATGGCGCACGTCTACGCTCCTTCCCCCGGGAAATACTGGACGCAACATACGATGCCGCGCTCGACCTCTACTCCGAGTTGCGCGACAGCGAGGAAGCTTGGGGCCCCATCTATGATAGTCAAATGGCGTTTCAGGCCGAACATTTCCTATGGCAGCAGGTGGCCGAGTCCAACTTCGCCCAGTTCATGCAGGACAAGCAATCTGCGGGTGAGCTCCCCGGTCAGCAGAATTGACACTGTCGTCGGCCGACCCGCTTCGCGGTGGTCGGCCGACGACATTTTCTGCTATGCAAACCAAAGTGCAGAATTGCGAGGTGTTCAGTTTGTATTTGACCAGAGCTGCGATTGGGGCTGCCAAGAAATAAATTTTTGACCACTGCAATTATTGGTCGCAATCTGACGAAGGCCTTCGAGCCGCCCGACTCAAATTTCGATGCGGTCACGCCGTCTGTAGTGGTGATTGTCATACATGATGGATGACCCTTGAAACCTCAATCTAGGGGGAAGGGGGCGAACTCGACTGACTAGTTCAGATTAGATTTATGTCCATCCGATGGCGAAATAATCCGAAGCTCTGTAGGGATTTGATTCCTATCGGGAGCGCGTCGCTTCTTGGATGAAGTGATCACGGCAAGGTGGACCGTTTAAGAATACGGATGAATTTAAAATGCGCGGAATGAAGTTGCTTATCAGGTTGGCATTGTTGCAGAACTCACGCTTGAGGCATGACTTCCCCTTCCCCCGCTGAGGTTATGCGACGCGAACGATCTCGGCAGTGCCGAGGGCATTGAAGCGGTTCATGAGTGCGACGCGAATGTGGATCTCGGCGGTTTGGCGGTCAGGGTCTCTTGCGGCTATGCGTTCGCCGAATGCTTTGAGGCATCGCATTTTCGCCTCCACGCGGCTGCGTGCGTGGTATCCGGTCCAGTACTTCCAGAATGCTCTGCCGTAATGCTTCGTGGCGCGCAGCGTCTCGTTCCGCGCCTTCGCTGCCGGGCCGTCTTCCTTCCAGGCGCGCCCGTTTCTCCGGATCGGGATGATCGGTGTGGCTTGCCGGTCGGCGATAGCAGCATGGCAGCGACGTGTGTCGTAGGCACCGTCGGCGGTCACCGTGCCGATCTGCTCGTCCTCGGGGATCTGGCCGAGTAGCTCGGGTAGGATCGGGCTGTCGCCATCGCGGCTTGGAGTGAACTCGACGGCCCGGATGTCGGAAGTGGCCGTATCCATGGCGAGATGCACCTTGCGCCACTGACGACGGCCTTGGGCGCCATGCTTGCGCGCCTGCCACTCACCGTCGCCGAGGAACTTGATGCCCGTGCTATCCACGAGCAAGTTGAGCGGGCCATCGGAGCAGCGATACGGGATCTGGACCGCCAAGGTCTTTTGCCTGCGGCACAGGGTGCTGAAGTCGGGGACGGACCAGTTCAGCCCCGCCAACCGGAGCAGGCTGGCCACCATACCGGCGGTCTGTCGCAAGGGCAGCTTGAAGAGAACTTTGACCGACAGACAAAACTGGATAGCGGCATCTGAGAAGACGGGTGGACGTCCGAGCCGACCTTTATGCGGCGCCAGCCAAGCCATCTCCCGGTCTATCCAGATCAGCATTGAGCCGCGCTTGCGCAAGGCAGCGTTGTAGCTGGACCAGTTCGTCGTGCGGTAGCGGGCGGGGGAAGGCTTGCTCATGCAGCCCGTCTAACCAACTGGATTCACGCTGTGAATCGCCCGCAGACAGAGTTCTGCAACAACGCCTATCAGGTTGTGGGATTCACGAGAATCAAGAAATCACGTCGGAATGGTCTGATGCTTTCAGAACACGCCGACGATATGTTGCGACGCGCCAAAAATAGTAGGCAACTAGGAGGATCACCACACCGGTGGAAACCGGATTCATCCAACCCGCGACCTTGGTGTATTGCGACTGGAGCCAGTAGCCAGCAAGCGTGAGAAGAGTGGTCCATGCCACCGTGCCGACGGTTGTGTATGCCAGAAATTTGGCAATCGGCATTCGTGCCACGCCTGCTGGAACTGATATGAATGTGCGCACAGTCGGAATTAGTCGACCGATCAATACCGCCATTCCGCCATGCCGCTGGAACCATGCGTTTGACCGTTCCAACTCGTCAGGTGTGATTGTCAGCCAACGGCCATGCCTGTTCGCGAGACGCTTGAGGCGGTCCATTCCGATCTTTCTGCCGATCCAATACCAGAGAAGGGCTCCCAACAGAGAACCAGCCGAACCGGCTGAGATTACCCCGGCAAGGCTTTGCTGACCGACAGCTGCGTTGAACCCTGCGAGCGGCATGATCAGTTCCGAGGGGATTGGCGGAAAGACGTTCTCCAGTAGCATCAGGAAACCGATGCCGAGTGCTCCGACAGAGTCGATGAATCCCGTTATCCAGTCGAACATATGGTGTTCCCCCTTCTTAGTTGTTCAGCTCAACCCAACCACAACGACAGGGTTGTGAGCAGCAGGGTTCCATAGGTCCACAGATAGATCATTCGTTCGACGGCGTAACTGTGTTAAGTTATATTGACAAATTGAGGGGTGAAAACCGGCTCGAGGTGATGTTGATGGCGCCCAGAAAGAGCGCCATGGTACCATCGTCCTGACTGGCCCCGTGGTGAGCGTCTCTAAGCTTATGGGGACAGCGTTCGATGGATTTGCGGGCGCGGGACAGGCATCGAAAAATCCCGATGTGCTTCTCGCGGCACCTCCCTAAATGGATCATGGGTAGGTCTTTGGAGCGCTTGACGGTTTTCCGTATGTGGTCTGTGTCATAGCGGCGGTCGGCGAGTACGGCGCTTGGGGCGAGCAGGTTGTTTGCCACTACCGGATCGTGCTTGAGGTGGTCGAAGGTCTGTTTTGGTGTGATATCGGTTCTGGAATAGAGCATGGACCGACATGGTCCTTGGACAGATGACCGATCAGCGCCTCACCATTGACAAGGATGTGGACCTGATCTCGAAGCGCGCCGCGCGGCCGGCACAAATCTGTCAAGAGCCCCTTTCTAGCCTGCTTCATGATAATGAGCGCGGACCACCGTGGAGCCGACCATGCGGAGTGTGTCCTGCGCGGTGCCAGCGTGGTTCAACGCGGGGATATCGTCTCGAAGCCTGGCCGGCGTCTAGCGCCAGAACTGGCGGCAAGCGTTCGACAACTCGGTCCCATCCTTCGGGTAGATTTTGCCGCGGCAACCCGGTCCCGGCAATCTAGATAACGCCATCCAGCCCACGACGGCGGTTGGCGGTTTGCATCCGTTCCGAGCGCGAATTGCGGAAATGGAGAGCGCGAAGAGTACCCGCTCCTCGTTCAACATCAAGTTTTGTTCAAGCTATTATTTATTTCAGACACTAAGCTGGATTACGACAGCGCACGGCGTGACCTTACTGGGCGAACACGATCAAGCTGATACCGATAATTTTCTGAATTACGATCAGATAAAATTAGGATCGATATTAAGAAATAAATTCGCATTAATGCGCCGCGAAAATACGGTTCTGTTTGAGAAATTCCGTGAGTCGCTCCATACTCGGCATGAACCGAGATGGAGCATCAAGCCTCATGCGATCGCTCAATGCCGCGCGTTCAGGCTCGTTTGTCGCCCTTGTTGCGGGATTCGGGCTCTGCTTGCTTGTCCTCCTGAGCGTCATGTCTGCCAGGCGGTATATATTAACCACGCAGCACGGCCTGGAAATTTCCCGCCTTTTCCTCAGGTTGGAGCGAACGATCGGCTACGACGGGTTCATCCACAATTTCAAGAACGCCGTGCTTCGACCTGATGAACCGATCTATCAAGATCGCGCCCGGTCGGACTTCGCGGAAGTTTTGTATATCGTCGAGACGACCAGCCGGCTCGCTGATGAGCTTGGCATTCCACATGATCTGGATGCCGTAGCCAAGACAGTTAGCGAATATCGAAGCAACCTCGATAGAATCCAAGCTTTGTCATTGGATGGTCTCAGCAGCGCGGAGATAGACGATATAGTTCGCGTTTCAGATGAATCTGCCGGCGCTGCGATACGTGGCTTTGAGGCCGAGATAGAAGACGTACTTGCCTACCGTCAAACACGCCTGTCGGTAACATTTATCGCGAGTCTAATTTCATCCTTATTGCTTTTCGCAGCACTACTAACTTTCAGCTTTTTGAGAAGACGCAAACTCCATGAGTATACCGCAGCGATCGAACGACACGACCGCATCCTCCGCAAAGCGGAAGATCTGGCTAAGCTGGGACGGTGGGAAAGCAATCTACGTGATCGGATTACTTGGTCGGAATCCACTCATCGCCTGCTTGGCGTCGAAGCTGAGGAGTTTGACGGATCGCGGGATTACGCCTGGGAACTTGTCCATCCCGAAGACAGGGGGCAACTACGGCGCGCGATGCGCAAAGCTGTAGAGGGTGACGGAAATTTTTCCTGTGTTCACAGAATGATACGCCCTGACGGAAAGACCATTATCGTAAACGATATCGGTGAAGTTACCTACAATTCCATAGGCGAAGTTGCGGGGTTCACCGGGACAATTCAGGATATAACCGAGATCATCGAACTGGAGGATCGATTGCGTCAGGCGGAAAAGGTGGAGGCAATCGGTCAGCTTGCCGGGGGGGTTGCCCACGACTTCAATAACCTCCTTGCCGTCATCCTCGGCAATCTGGAATTGTTGATAGAATCCGACAAACAGGATGACGTCCAACGACACGCGAAATCGGCTTTGGAGGCGACCAGGAAAGGCGCAAGTCTGACCCGAAGCATCCTTGGTTTTGCCAGAAAGTCTCAGCTTCATGTCGAGCTGACCGACCTAAACGAGCTTTTGCGAAAAAGTAACGAGATTACCTCACGTGTCTTGCCTGCTACGATCTCCCTTGAAACCGCTTTGTCGGCGGGGCTTTGGTCAGTCGAGGTGGATCGGGATATGGTCGACCATGCCATCCTCAATCTCATCATCAATGCGCGTGATGCGATGCCGAGTGGTGGTCAAATTACCATCGAGACTGCAAATATCCGGATCGACGACGATTATATCGACTCGCGTGGTGAGGAAATAGAACCAGGCCGGTATGCAATGATTGCGGTAAGCGACACCGGTACGGGCATTGATCCGGAAAATCTCAGAAGGATATTCGAGCCCTTCTTTACCACCAAGCCTCCCGGTCAGGGATCCGGTGTGGGTCTGGCGATGGTAATGGGTTTCATGCGCCAGTCTAAGGGAACCATCTTGGTCTATTCCGAAGTCGGAGTGGGGACGACGTTCAAGCTCTACTTCAAGACCAGCAACGGTACGTTGGCTCCTGATGTCCTGCCCGAGGAGAGAGCGGACGCCACAGGAGGGAGGGGTGCGCGCGTGCTCGTGGTCGAAGACGAAGCCATGGTCCTATCGACGATTCAGGAGACGCTTACCAAGGCCGGCTTCGACGTGGTCACAGCTCGGTCCGGCGACGAGGCCTTTTCACTATGGGGGGGCACCAGCGATTACGATATCCTGCTGACCGACATCGTGATGCCCGGCAATCTTCAGGGAACGCATCTTGCGAAGAAACTTCGCGAGCAACGGCCGGACCTTCCGATAGTTTTCATGTCCGGATACGCATCCGAGGCAACAGTCCACGGGAACGGGCTGCAGTCGGACGACGGCCGTCTTACGAAGCCTGTCGCCCGTTCCGAGCTTATCAAGACACTAAACGCTACTTTGCGGAAAAGGATGAATGACGTACCAGATTCCTAGGCTTTGATGTCCGTAATGAAGAATCTTTTAAAGCAACGAAAGAGATGGATATATCCACTATGAAAAGGCGATTGAAGGTTATTCAAGCTTCAGAATTTAAGATAGAGAGATTGCAAGCGGATCATCGCAAGGAATATGCTGTCGTTATTCAGGAGACGTTTCTTGAGAATCTTCATCGCAGACGACAATGCCGAGTTCGCAGAATTCTGCGCCGAGGTCGCGCGGAAGGATGGTTGGTCGCCAGTACTATGCCGGGACGGTCGCGAGTTGATTCAGGCGATGAAACGCGAAGGCGGTCCTGCCCTCATCCTCTGCGATCTCGACATGCCACATCTGGATGGAACCGAAGTTGCAAGGGAACTACCCGATCTGAACGGTGCTATGCGTATCCGCTTCATGACAGGCGGCTCGGACGTCAATGCCCTCGCTGCCCGGCTCATCGCCGAGGCACGCGACCTCTCAGCAGGACGCCTAATGCTCAAGCCAATTTCGGTGGCTGAATTACGCAAGGTTCTTCACTTTGAGCGCGATGCACTGAACCAACTCCGCTCCTGATTATGTTCACTTTTGCCGTGCGGATTTCCGGCCGTAACGCGTGATTCTCCTAACTTCAAAACAGTACACTCACGTTACTTTGAAAGGGGATATTGCAGCACCTTCATCGATTTTTATACCTCTTGGGGGCCACATGGATTCAGCGCAACAAGGTAGAGCTCTAAGGCCTCAAACTTTGTATCGTTTAGGGTTGGCGTAATTAATTGGTGAGGGAGTTTGCCCTGCTTGTACGCAGGACGGATAGTCCTCGATGATTTAGGACGACTTGGATCGCGCTGGTCGGCCATTGCCTCGGTTACCGAGGAGGTTGGCCGGTTTTACCAATGGTTCGTTCCCTCCCTTGCTCTGAGGTAGCATCCATTTTGATTGAGGTGACAGAAAAATAAGTGATCAAAGCTCGACGGATATCAGATCGGTGCGATGCCCTACGATCAGGGTCGACGCATTCCGTCGACGGATGCACTCGGTTGATGTCTGCCGGGCTTGCAGGCGCAGCTTAGAGAAATTCCATCGATTGAAGGCGAAGTTCGGTGAGCGCAAGGTGTTGAGTGCCAAATGCCTCCATATCTGCTAGGCAAAGACCCGAAGATCGAGAAATGTCCCGGCAAGACTACGCTCGACAATGCGACCGCAAAGGATGTCGCATCTAGGATGCCGATGCCCGGTGGGAGACTGGAGGCAGTAATGCACCTCTTGAAGCGCCTTGGGGTAAGTCTGCGTTGGCCGGATCAGGCGCTTGGAATGGATCGCTCGAGCGCGTGTGAGCGAAGCATGAGGCTGGACGATGCCGGTTCGGGTGCATGTCATGATCGAGCGACAGGGTATCGTCGTTCTTAACAAATTCGGTTTTGCCAAATTGCCTGTTCGGCTGTGGATGAACATTACAAAGCTCCGGCGGATCTGGTGGGAAAAGGCTTCGGGTGTGTTGCCGGGGCCGCTAGGAGTGGGTCCTCGAGATGCGCCGGCTTGCGCTGGTGTCGAATGCGAAAACGTCCTGCTGAAGCCTCGCATCGGTTGGCGATTTAAATGCCGGTGGTCGCCGATTTCGTAGCCGGTCTTGGTCGGTGAGCGCAGGCTAGAATGATATGCTTTGTCGCGCCATTGATGGTGCGGATTACCCCGCCAGCGGCATCGCGATGTGCCAGTGTGGGAGCTGTGAAGCATTCCACCGAGGGGAGCCATCCAAGGATCAGCCTATTTCCATCGGCCTCGATCTGGCCAAGAGCTTTTTTCAGGTTCACGTTGCCGACGCGGAGGGGCGGGACGTCGCCAGACGATGCGTTTCGTAACTTTGAAGTCAACCGACCGTCGGGCGGGGCTCTTGGATCACAAGGCGTGGGACTTCCTCGTGCGCCAGCGCATCCAGACGGCGAACGCGATCCGCGCGCAACTGTCGGAGATCAGGCCCTGCGGGCCTCGGCTCGGTCGAAACGCTCCCCCGGAGCGTTTCATGCAGGCAAGCCCGCACCCTTCGCCAAGTGTGGTTGCCAAAAGCATCCATGGTGAGGCGGACGAGCGATCGTGGATGGACCCGCGATCGCCCGCCGAAGAACCGGCTGCTCGAAGCCGTGCGCGATGTGCCCGAGGTAGCGCACCCGGCGCTCGACCTGCTCGTCGGTCGGTTGCGCGATCAGGAGGAGAAGATCGACCTCGCAACGGGGCGGATCACGGCGGCCCAAAGGACCGATCTACTTGCCCGGCGGCTGGCCACCATTCCCGGACCCGGACCCATTGCGTCCGCGGCCCTTGCGGCCACCACGCCCGACGTGGCCGTCTTCCGTTCCGCCTGCGGCTACACCGCCTAGCTCGGTGTGCGGTCCGTCTCTCGGACGGATCGCGTTCCGGCCCGCGACACTCCAAGCGCATTCGTTCGGCGGCAAAGAGCGGCTTGGACGGACCTTCAAAGCCGGAAGCCGCTACCTGTGCCGCCTTCTCTACCTCGGAGCCATGGTGAGCAATTAGGTCGCCATGCGTTTGATACCGATGGCGAACGATCAGCAAGCAGCAGAGACGGCGGGTCGTTCCCGGGGAGCAGGTGCCTGACTGGTTTGATGGAATGCTTGCAAGGAAACCGGTGAAGGTCGTCGCTGTCGCGCTTGCCTCGCGCATGGCCCGTACCGTCTGGGCGCTCATCGCCCGCGGCGGAAGTTACCGGGCCCTGCCGGGCTGAGAAAAGGATTACCGCCTGGGAGCGTCCGGTGGCACCGAGATGGTAAGGCGCGACGTGAGGTGATGGCGACGAGGCTCAGACAGGGCGGACAGCGACACCCAGTTCTGACCCGTGCGGCGCAGAACGCGGATCATTGATCGGGACCTACCGCCCCCAGCGGACTTCATCAGGGCGCGCGGCAGTTCAGCTCGCAGATCAGACGCCGCATACATGGCCACGTCCGACCGGAATGCCGGACCCAAACAAAGCTCTTGCCGAGGGGCCATCCATACACGGTCCGAGCGACACTGGCGAGAGCTCTGATCGCCGACATGTCGACCTCCGACTTTCTGGTCGTCGGGGAGCTTTATGCCCCGATCGCGAAGAGCGACCGTCAAACGATGGCGGACATTCGCCCGGAACGGACGTCCAGGGCGGTGCTATCGTGGTACCGGTACGTCGAGCGCGATTGACAGTACCTTGTACCAAAAATTCATCTAGAGCGCTCTCGGCGGCTTCGGACCGGTCGCACTTACCGCTCGCTGTCGAAAGCTTCAATGGATGGCGGAGAGACAAGATCGTGAACGAGGTGCTGTTCCCCATGCCAGCCAAAGCACGACAAGAAATCAGAAAACGCCATTGCTACGGCGAGCATACGGCCTTGGGAACATCCAACCAATCAACTTCGTGGCTCGGCGCTGACTGGCGATCCACGCCGCGTAGCCTAGAAATGCACCCGCAGACCTTGCCGTAGTTCGGAGAAGAGCAGGGCGCGCAGGCTCGTGCGTTTGGTGACGCCAATCCGCGTGTGCTGGTTCCACGCGAACGCTTCCGCAATTGCCGGAAATATGTATCGCGGAACTCGAATCCTCCTTGCTCCATTGGCCCCGAGCTAGAGGAGGCGGACATGCAGACTATCACACGTATCGCCTCGGCCGGGTCCGCGGCCACTGCTGTAGCATTCGGCCCCGCACGGATCGGATTCGGCCTCTTCCTGCCGCAGTTCCGCGAGGCATTCTCGATCTCGACAGGCACAGCGGGTATGATCTCGAGCCTCAGCTTTGCCACTTTCTTTCTGGCTCTCGGGTGCTCGTACAAACTGATTGCTCGTGCCGGTCCGCGCGTCCCCATCGTGGTCGGCATGATCGCGGCAGCCCTCGGCCTGTCGGCCGTCGCTGCCGCGCCGAACATGATCGTGCTTGCGGTCGGCATCTGCCTTGCGAGCGCCAGCGCGGGGTTCTCGTGGTCGCCATTCAACAACGCCGCCCAGCGGGTTCTCTACGAAGGCGAGCGCCCCGGGGCATTATCCGTCATCAGCTCGGGAACCGCGATCGGGGTATTGCTGGCGGGCCTCCTTGCGTTGTCGCTTGCCTTCTTTGGGTATGGTTGGCGCATCGTATGGGCAGTTTTCGCCGCTGCTGCGGTTGGGGCGGCACTCGCCAACCTCACGGCTCTGTCCGACACAGTCGAACCGGCGGGTGATGCTCCGCCGCGCAAATGGCGCGAGCTCCTCACCCGGTCTGCCATCCCGCTCTATCTCGTTGCGTTCTCCTTCGGAATGACCAATGGGGTCTACGTCACTTTCGTCGCGGCCCGGGTGACGGAACAGGGCGGTCTTGACGGATTGCCTTCACATGCGAGCGGCGCAATCGTCTTTGCCGCCTACGGAGCGTTCGGACTGCTCGGGCTCCTGACTGCGAGGGTCAAGTCGGTTATTGGTTTGTCGTGGCTTTTGCGCGCGCTCAACATTGCCGCCGCGCTATCCATTGCGATTATTGCATGGGCACCGACGTCGTGGTCCGGGGTAATCATTTCGGCCGGCCTTCAAGGCATCTTCGTCATGATGATCAGTGCCGTTCTCTCGCTCTGGTCGGAGCGTCTATTTCCGGATCTGTCGTCGCTCAGTTTCACCGCGGCCTTGCTGATCACCGGCGCGGGCAACATTGCCGGCCCTGCGATCGGGGGATTGGCTGCATCGACAGTGGGGGACGTTGCCATGTTCCTAGGTGCCGCGACGCTCGCCCTTGCAACAGCTCTCGTGCTGAAACCCGGGATCATTCGTGAAAAAGCGTCGACGATGACGGCAGCCTAAGTCATTTTCGAGAAAGGGATTCACATCGAGCGGAGGGCGTGATTCAAGCTGGCATCTGCGATGGAGGCCAGCTTGGCACGCAACCCGATATCGGACGAGGAGCGGACGTTCTTCGAGCCTTTCATCCTGGCCGTCCGCGCCGCGAACGGACGCAAACCTGTCGACAACCGCCGTGTTCTGGACGGGGTGTTCTAGATCGCTCGAACGGGTGCTCCGTGGCGTGATCTGCCGGAAGAATTCGGCAAGTGGTCGAGCGTCTACCGGCAGTTCCGGCGCTGGACGCTGGCCGGGCTCTGAGAAGACATCGCGGAAGCGTTGAACCGCGGTGTGGCCGTACCGGACGCGCTCCAGCTGATCGACAGCACCGTGGTTCGCGCTCACCATCAGGCAGCGGGCTCATAAGGAGGACTCCGCAACAGGGCTTTGGCCGTTCTCGTGGTGGTGTCACGACCAGGATCCGCCTGCTTGTCAACGGCGAGGCATTTTTCGCTTTCGGCCCAAGGAAGATTCCGAGCGGACTGCTCATGAGATTGGAGATTACGCCGGGTCAGGCATCGGACTATCAAGGCTTCGATCTGGTCATGGCTGACAAACTGGCAACGCCGATCGTGCTGCTGGTGGATCGAAGCTACGACGTTGATAGCGTCAGGGCGAGCATGCAGGCGCGCAAGGTTCTGCCGATCATCCCGATGCGCAAGTCCCGCGAGAAGCGCGTCGGCGTGGACCGGTCGCTCTACCGATTACGCAACCTGGTGGAGCGCAGTTTCAACAAGCTGAAGAATGCCCGCCGCGTGGCCATGCGTTACGACAAGACCGCGGAGACTTTCCTCGGCTTCGTCGACATCACCTCGATCCGCTTCAATCCGCTCACCCGAAGGCAGGACACTTTCGTGACCGAGCGCGATGCCGAAATCTTTCATGCCAAGTTCACGACCGTCCGGCTGATCGCCACGGTCGTGGGGCTCGACAGCCGGAATGTCGCTTGCCGCCTGAAAGCGGCGGGTATCCAGCAGTTCCAGGCGAATGACGTTAAGTTCGGCCCGCTTTACCTGGTCGAGGATGTCCGTCCCTTCCTCGACAGCCACCGGTCTGATTGACGAAGGCTGACCCGCCCACAAGACAAAGCAGTCCTTTATGCCACGTCTTGACCACGTGAGAGCGTCAGGCGGCTTAATGCTTAGGTCAGCAGGGCGAGAACGCGCAAGCCGGAATCTCTAGAAGGTCGCCATGCGCGACCAGATATCGGAGCGTGACGGTCAACGCATTGACAACGCTGAGTATTCTGCGACGTCATAGCGATTTTTAAAGGATCTTGCGCACGCAACTGCTGTCTTTTACGCAAGCTTTCCCTTTTTTTGACAAAAACTCGGAAATGGTGACCCCGGCAGGATTCGAACCTGCAACCTGCCCCTTAGGAGGGGGCTGCTCTATCCAGTTGAGCCACGGGGCCACTCTGCGCCCGTTTAGTTGCTCGGGCGCGATGTCGCAAGCTCGGCGAGAATGCTTTGGGCTGCTTCCGCGGGATCCACCGCCTGGGTGATCGGGCGCCCGACGACTATATGATCCGCGCCAGCCGAAACGGCGCTTGCCGGGGTTGCGATCCGCTTCTGATCGCCCGTCGCACTGCCAGTCGGTCGGACGCCAGGTGTTACGATGAGCTTGCCTGCAGCTTCCGTCATTGCGCGAATACCGGCAGCCTCCTGCGGGGAGGCGATGACGCCGTCGGCACCTGCCTCGAATGCAGCTGCCGCCCGCGCCTCGACCATTTCAGTCATCGTACCCGAGCGCATGAGACCGGCGTCGAGGTCTTCTCGGTCGAGGGAGGTCAGAATTGTGACTGCAAGGATCTGCATGCCGGAATTGGCGGCACCTTCCTTTGCGGCGCGCACGACATGTGGATCTCCATGGACCGTCAGAAAGTCTATATCGAAGCGGGCGAGGCCCTTCACGGCTGCTTCGACCGTTGCGCCGATGTCGAAGAGCTTCATGTCGAGGAAAATACGCTTGCCGTGTTCGTCCTTGAGTTCCTGCGCCAGTGCAAGGCCGCCCCCCGTCAGCATGCCAAGGCCGATCTTGTAGAACCCGACCTCGGGGCCGATCCGTCGGACAAGTTCGAGCCCTGCGACAGCATGAGGGAGGTCGAGGGCGACGATAAGGCGGTCATCGGACATTGAGGGATCTCCTTTTCGGGAACGTCGTGGCCGATCGATGGCATCGAGGCAAGCCCTTGGAACCAGGACCGGCGCGATCCGTTCGCAATTCACAAAGAGGAGAGTTTCATGGCCAGATCTTCCAAGGGGGCGGGCAATCTACTGGGGCCGCTCGTCATAGTTGCCGTCGTCGTGGTCGGCATACTCGTCTTTACCTTCAGTATGTCTTCCGAAGATGTCCCGGACGAACCGACCATCATCGCGGAGGATGACGCACCCGACACGCCCGCCGGGGCCGGCACGACGCCGGAAGGTGAAGCGGACGAGTCCATGGAGGGCGTGACAGACCAGCTCGACGACGTCACTCCCGCGGCTCCGGGTGAAGAGAGTGTTCCTCCTGCAGATAACGAGCCGGAAAACGGATCGGATGAGCAGGCCGAGGGCGAGACGAGTGCGGACGAGACCACTGCCGGCACCGCCGATCAACCGGTTGTGACGGATGAGCCGGGATCACAGGCTGCCGGGTCGGGAAGCGAAGCCGACGAAGCACAGACCGAAGAAACTGGGCAGGCGGTTGACGAAGATGCCCAAGACGATGCCGCCGGGTCCAGCGACAACTTTATACTAGATGAAAACAGCAACGAGCAGCCGACTGACGACGTCGTCGATCCCTCAGGCGAAGGATTGCCAGCCGGACGCGACGCGGAAACCGATCTCGATCCCGAGAACGAAGATGATGTTGTGCGTGACACCGATGATGGAGGTGCGGCCTTCATCGCAACGCCGTCCGGGCCTGATGGTCGAGATGACGAGACGGTGGCTGAGTAAGCCCACGCTAGCTATCAGCTTGAAGGCCGGCCTGTTTGGCCGGTCTTCTCTGTTCAAGGCCTTTTCTGGTAAGCTATCCTCAGCCGATCACCGACAAAAAAAGGTGCCGTGCAGAGCACGACACCTGAGTAGTTCTGCGAGGCAGGTGCCCGGTCCGGGACGGGACCGGGCGATATCGTCAGCTTAGGCCACCCGCGGCAGATCGACGGGCGAGATGACGATGCGGTCGACCAGATGGTCTGCATCTTCGATAAGACGCCGACGCAACGGCCTGTTTCCATGCACCGGGACGTTGGTGCGAATTGTTACGGGGCGGACCGGTTGTCCGGGACATTTCATCAGGAATGTCACGCTGGCCTCGATACGGCCAAAATCCCGGTCATGATGAACATTCGTTATCTTGCCGTCCAAGAGGATGAAGTCCCGCTTGCGATCGGTGGCAGGACTGGCATGCCGGTTTCCGACAGTGTGTAGATCGCTTCGGATCGGCGTAACGGTGTCGCAGCTTATCGTGTCTGTTCCATGATACTGGGCCATCATTGACTCCTGACTGCTCGGGGCGGCTTGTTCCGCATTGTCAATCGAACAATGTCGATGTGGATAAGTTCCCCGTGCGTTTCTCACGCTGCTGTGACAAATTGGCACGCTGCCTGCTTGACCGGCAAGATCGGCCCCCCCATCTGCTGCCTGAGGTTCCGAATATGGATGCGCCGCAATTGCCGGGCACCGGGGTGGAACGCTTGAGATGGAGAAAAGACATGAATTTGGATCAGTTCACCGAACGGTCGCGCGGTTTCATACAGGCGGCCCAGACAATCGCGATGCGGGAAGGTCATCAGCGGCTCGTTCCCGAGCATCTGCTGAAGGCCTTGCTCGACGACGAACAGGGATTGGCTGCAAATCTCATCAACGCGGCCGGCGGCGATGCGAAGCGCGTGACCGAGCATGTAACGCTCGCCCTAGGCAAACAGCCAAAGGTGTCGGGTGACAGCGCGCAGATCTACATGGATCAATCGGTCGCACGCGTGCTCGACGAAGCGTCGAAGCTCGCGAAGAAATCCGGCGACAGCTTCGTCCCCGTCGAGCGGTTGCTTACCGCGATGGCGATGGTCAAGACGAAGGCGCGCGATGCACTCGAGGCCGGGGGCGTGAATGCCCAGGCGCTCAACGCGGCGATAAACGATGTGCGCAAGGGACGGACCGCCGATACTGCGACGGCCGAGGAAGGTTACGACGCACTGAAGAAGTACAGTCTCGATCTCACCGCGCGGGCCCGCGAGGGTCGGATCGACCCGATCATCGGTCGTGACGACGAGATCAGGCGCACCATGCAGGTGCTGAGCCGGCGAACCAAGAACAATCCCGTACTCATCGGCGAGCCCGGCGTGGGCAAGACGGCGATCGCCGAGGGGCTCGCGCTCAGGATCGTGAATGGCGATGTTCCCGAAAGTCTCAGGAACAAGCGGCTGCTCTCGCTCGACATGGGCGCGCTGATCGCAGGTGCGAAGTACCGCGGTGAGTTCGAGGAACGGCTGAAGGCCGTATTGTCCGAGGTGACGAGCGCCGCAGGCGAAATTGTCCTCTTCATCGACGAAATGCATACCCTTGTCGGCGCGGGAAAGGCCGATGGTGCGATGGACGCATCGAACCTGCTCAAGCCCGCTCTGGCGCGTGGCGAGCTGCATTGCGTCGGCGCGACGACCC
Organism: Palleronia sp. LCG004; assembly: GCF_032931615.1. Taxonomy (NCBI): domain Bacteria; kingdom Pseudomonadati; phylum Pseudomonadota; class Alphaproteobacteria; order Rhodobacterales; family Roseobacteraceae; genus Palleronia; species Palleronia sp. LCG004. The sequence goes on along the minus strand of NZ_CP136759.1, from coordinate 2,156,271 downwards.
TCGACGAATACCGTAAGCATGTGGAAAAGGATGCGGCGCTCGCCCGTCGGTTCCAGCCGCTTCTGGTCGAGGAACCCAGTGTTCAGGATACAATATCGATCCTGCGTGGGATCAAGGAGAAGTACGAGCTTCATCACGGCGTACGGATCAGCGACAGCGCGCTTGTTGCGGCTGCGACCCTTTCTCATCGCTACATCACCGACCGGTTCCTTCCGGACAAGGCAATCGACCTCATGGACGAGGCTGCGTCTCGGCTCAGGATGGAAGTCGACAGCAAGCCCGAAGAACTCGACGCTCTCGATCGCGACATCCTGCAGAAGCAGATCGAAGCCGAGGCTCTGAGGAAGGAGGACGACCAGCCGTCGAAGGACCGTCTGGCGAGCCTTGAGCGTGAACTGGCCGACATCCAGGAACGTGCCGACGAGATGACTGCGCGCTGGCAGGCGGAGCGGGACAAGCTCAATGCGGGCCGCGACCTGAAGGAGAGGCTCGATCGGGCACGTGCCGATCTCGATATCGCCAAGCGCGAGGGCAACCTCGCGCGTGCGGGTGAGCTCAGCTATGGCATCATTCCGCAGCTCGAGCGCGAACTGGGCGAGGCCGAGGACCGCGAGGGCGATGTGATGGTCGAGGAGGCTGTGCGGCCCGAGCAGATCGCGCAGGTCGTCGAACGTTGGACCGGGATCCCGATGTCGAAGATGCTCGAGGGCGAGCGCGAGAAGCTTCTCAAGATGGAAGAGGAACTCGGGCGTCGCGTCATCGGCCAGCGAGCGGCCGTGCAGGCCGTCTCGAACGCCGTGCGGCGCGCTCGTGCGGGTCTCAACGACGAGAACAGGCCTCTCGGTTCGTTCCTGTTCCTCGGGCCCACCGGTGTCGGCAAGACCGAGCTTACGAAAGCCGTCGCCGAGTACCTCTTCGACGACGATCAGGCGATGGTCCGGATCGACATGTCGGAGTTCATGGAGAAGCACAGTGTCGCCAGACTGATCGGTGCGCCTCCGGGTTACGTGGGGTACGACGAGGGGGGCGTGCTGACCGAGGCCGTCAGGCGGAGACCTTACCAGGTTATCCTCTTCGACGAGGTCGAGAAGGCGCATCCGGACGTGTTCAACATCCTTCTGCAGGTGCTTGACGACGGTATGCTGACGGACGGGCAGGGACGCACTGTCGATTTCAAGCAGACGCTGATCGTTCTTACTTCGAACCTCGGGTCTCAGGCGCTCAGTCAGCTTCCCGAAGGCGCGGATGGAGCGCTGGCCAAGCGGGACGTGATGGATGCGGTGCGGGCCCATTTCCGTCCCGAATTCCTCAACCGGCTGGATGAGACGGTAATCTTCGACCGCCTCACGCGCGAGGATATGGACGGAATCGTCGAGATTCAGCTCGGCAGGCTGGAGCGGCGTCTCGCGGGTCGAAAGATCACGCTCGATCTCGACGAAGGCGCGCACAAATGGCTGGCCGACGAGGGGTACGATCCGGTCTTCGGGGCGCGGCCGCTCAAACGGGTGATCCAGCGCGCGCTTCAGGACCAGCTTGCCGAGATGATCCTCGGCGGCGATGTCGAGGACGGTGCGACGGTTCATGTGAGCGCGGGCTCCGATGGCCTCATCGTCGGCGACCGGGTGTCCTCGTCGAAGCGCGAAAAGCCGCAGGACGCTGTGGTTCATTAAGCGGACAAGGCCCCGGACCTGAGGTTCGGGGCCTTTTCTACTTCTGCAAATGTCCTCAGCCCCCGTTCAGCGAGCGGCGCTTGCGAAAAGCCGAGGCGGAACGAACACCGAGGCGGTTGCACCCGGCTCATGGTGTTCAATTTCGGGGGTCCTTTAGGATCATACATTCGCTCGAACGTCAGGCTAGCTTCAAGGGCCGCATCTGCGTCCTTGGACATTCGGGTGCGAGTACCGATGAAGCTGGGCTCTCTGCTGTCTGAACCTGGTCCTGCAGTTTGCAGACCAACCGACGGAACGGGGGGTCATCCGTTGCGTTCCGATGCCGGTCAGCCAGGGGTTCCCGAATGTGTCAGATATGCTTTTCTCGCCGGTCCTTTCTGACATTGGCCGGGGCAGGGGCGGTTGCGGGATGCGACAGGCCGCCCGATCTGGTCTCGGACGAGCAGGTCGAGAAGATGGGGCTGGAGGCTTGGCAAGACATCCGCGCCAATACCGAGGTCAGCGCTAACCGCGACTATCAGGGGGCGTTGGATCAGGTTGCGGCCCGATTGCTTGCGGCGCAGAATGTGGATTCCGAAGGTTGGGAAATACTCGTCTTCGCGTCGCCGCAGGTCAACGCATTCGCGTTGCCCGGTGGCAAGATCGGCGTCTACGAGGGCATGTTCGAGGTATTCGCCAACGAGGATCAGTTGGCCGCCATTGTCGGTCACGAGATCGGACACCTCGGAGCGGAACACGCCCAAGCACGTATGTCGGCGCAGGTCGCGAAGAATGCCGGAATGCGGGTCGTTGCCTGGCTGCTCAACATGGGTGACGTGCAGTACGCCGCCGAGATCGCGGCAGCACTCGGCCTCGGCGTGGAGGTCGGGCTCTTGCTGCCATATTCGCGCGATCAGGAACTGGAAGCCGACCGGCTTGGCCTGGAGACGATGCAGATGGCTCGCTACGATCCGCGCGAAGCCGTGGAGCTTTGGCAGAGGATGCAACGTGCACAGGGCAATCGCGGGCCGGAATTTCTCGCGACGCATCCGACGCCTGACAGCCGCATCCGCCAGATCGAAGGAATTCTCCAGACGCTCTAGCGGGTGGTGAACCGTGACCATTCCGCCGGGCTGCCGGAAAAGACATTGATGTCGACGCCGCCGGGAATGCCGGGAACGATGCCTGTCCCGGTATATTGCCAGAAGGCCCAATCTTGGCCTTGATAGATCTCGCGCGGATGCTCTGCGACGGCGCGGAGCCAGAAGGTCGCGTCCACCTGACCTATACCCGTCTGCTCGTAGAAGTCCGGCGTGGTGTAGATGATCGGGCGCTTTCCGTAATGTCGAGATACGATCTCGATGAATTTGCGCGCCTCGGCCTGAACGGTTTCCGCGGGCGGCCGGTAGGTGCAGGTGGGCGAAAAGGGGTTCCATTCCATGTCCAGCACCGGGGGCAGCATGTCGGGGTCGCGCGGAACGTTGCGGATAAACCAGCGCGCCTGATCCTCGGCCGATCTGCAGAAGTAGTAGAAATGATAGGCCCCGCGGGCGATCCCGGCCTTGCCCGCGCCTTCCCAATGTCCGGGAAAGGCCGGGTCGATCATGTCGCCGCCTTCCGTCGCCTTGACGAAAGCGAAGCTGATACCCGCCTCGTGTGCTCGGTTCCAGTCGATGCCTCTCTGCCAGCGGGAAATGTCGATGCCATGGATCGCGTAACGCTGAGGCGCGGGGCCTGCGCCCCAATCGGTCGGACTGAGATCGCCGAAGGCCGGATTCAGTCTGAGCGGTGTGCCGGGCGGGCCAGAAGGGCGACTGCAGGCCGCCAGGATCGTCAGAAGGAGAAGAGAGGCAATCGTCAGTCGCATGGCGAGCGATCCCGTCGATGAGGTGAAGCGGGTCACGCCTGATGGACGCGATTTCCCGCGACCCACGTGCCAAGGACACGGCCTTCCATCCTCGCGCCGTCGAATGGCGTGTTCTTTGATTTCGAGGCCAGGGCGAAACGGTCGAGCACGAAGGGTGCGTCGGGGTCGAAGAGCACGAGATCGGCGGGTGCCCCGGCCGAGAGCCGTCCCGCATCGAGGCCGAGCCTGCGGGCAGGGTTCAGCGAGAGTGCCCGCCAAAGCGTCGGCATGTCGATATGGCCCGAATGGACGAGGCGCATGGCTGCCGGCAGCAATGTCTCAAGCCCGACGGCACCGCTTGCGGCCTCTTCGAAGGGAAGGCGCTTGCTCTCTTCGTCCTGGGGTGTGTGCATCGAGCAGATCACGTCGATCAGACCGCTCGCCACCGCCTCGACCATCGCGAGCCTATCGCTTTCCGAACGTAGGGGCGGCTTCAGCTTGAAGAAGGTTCGGAAGTCCCCGATGTCGAGTTCGTTCAAGGTAAGGTGATGGATGCCGATGCCGGCGGTCACGTCGAGCCCGTTGCGCTTCGCGCGTTCGAGCGGAGGCAGGGCCCGCGCGCTGGTTATCTGATCTGCGTGGTAGCGCGCACCCGTCATCTCGACGAGGGCGAGGTCACGGTCGAGTGCCATCCGCTCTGCCATTGCACTCACTCCGGGAAGTCCCATGAGCGCGCCGAATTTGCCCCCCGTCACGCAGGCCCCCTGCGAAAGCCCCGGATCCTGCGGATGGGCGATCACGAGCGCACCGAGCCCGGCAGCATAGGCAAGCGCGCGAGAGAAGACCTTGGTGTCGCCAATGACGCGGTCGCAATCGGTAAACGCCACGGCACCCGCATCGCGCAAGAAGCCGATCTCGACCATCTCTCGGCCCGCGCGCCCCTTGGTCAGTGCGGCCATCGGACGGACATTGACGACCGCGTCGGCCGCTGCGCGCCGGGCGACGAATTCGAGGACTTCGGGCGTGTCGATGGCAGTGTCCGTGTCGGGCCGCGTGACGATCGTGGTCACCCCTCCACGCGCCGCGGCTAGACCGGCGGACCGGAAGGATTCCTTGTGCCGTTCGCCTGGCTCGGACACCTTCACGCCAAGGTCGACGATCCCGGGGGCGAGGCACTTTCCGCCGCATTCGACCACTGTCTGGGCGTTCTCCCCGGGCAGGTCGCGCCCGATGATGCGACCGTCCCGGACCGTGAGGGTGCCGACCTCCTCGGTTCCCGCTTCGGGATCGACGAGACGGGCATTGCGGAAGAGAATGGACATGGTCGGGCCCCGGATCGGTCGCGCGTCCAGGTGTTCCTAGGGGCGGAAGGATCGCCGCGCAAGCGTGTCAGATCGCGACCAGCCAAACGATCGCGGCGATCAGAAGCGCGACGACAAGGGCGGCAACCGCGACATACCCGCTGGCCCGGCGATCGGTCGTGGCATCGTCCGTGCGGGGGGGCGGTCCGGCCACGGGCCCTTCGGCGCTTCGGGCGCGGATCGCTCCATCGGAACCGCGCGCTTCTTCGAGCGGATATTCTCCCAGAAGCTCGAGCGGAGGGGCGGGGCGCAGTGTCACCGGCCCCTTGATCGCATCGGGGAGGATCAGGAGTATGGGCATCCTGATCTTCTCGAGCCGCGACCTGTCGATCGCGACGGCATCGGCCTTTGCCCCCTCGCCCTCGACGAGGTAATTCGCAAGTCCGATATCGGCGAGAGCCGCTGGCTCGACCACCTGAACCCGATCCGGCGGGACGGCGACGCCGAGCGCACTTTCGAGCGCTTTCGCGTCGCGGGCGAAACGGGCAGCCTCTTCGGGCGGAAGGTCGATGGAAAAGACCCGGATGATGTCGTTCATTATGCGCAGCCTCAGATCGCGGATGTCCTGCGCGAACGGGCAGGAGCGAACCTGCGTTCCCTCAAGCGGCTCGGGCGGCGTGCAGATTGCGCGCGAGAAGGTCCATTGCCGCCATTCGCACGGCCACACCCATCTCGACCTGCTCCTGGATGACGGAGCGATTGATGTCGTCGGCGAGCGTGCCGTCGATCTCCACGCCGCGGTTCATCGGGCCGGGATGCATCACGATCGCGTCGGGTTTCGCGTGCGAAAGTTTCTCGGCATCCAGCCCGTAGCGGTGGTAGTATTCCCGTTCGGATGGGATGAAGCCGCCATCCATGCGCTCGCGCTGGAGGCGCAGCATCATCACCACGTCGGCATCCTTCAGACCCTCCCGCATGTCGTGATAGACTTCGCAGCCCCAGTCGCGGGCCTGGGCGGGGATCAACGTGGGCGGGCCGACAAGCCGCAGGCGACTTTCCATCTTGCCCAGCAGCCAGATATTCGATCGTGCGACGCGGCTGTGGGCGATGTCGCCGCAGATCGCGACACTGAGGCGGTGGAGCCGGCCTTTCTTGCGCCGGATCGTCAATGCGTCGAGCAGCGCTTGCGTCGGATGTTCGTGCCGCCCGTCGCCTGCGTTCAGGACCGCGCAAGCGACCTTTTCGGCCAGAAGGTTCACGGCCCCCGAATGGGGATGACGAACGACGAGCAGGTCGGGATGCATCGCGTTCAGCGTGAGTGCCGTATCGATGAGCGTTTCGCCCTTCTTTATCGAACTCGCCTGCATCGGCATGTTCATCACATGTGCACCAAGCCTCAGACCCGCGATCTCGAAACTCGCCTGCGTGCGGGTCGAGTTCTCGAAGAACATGTTGATCTGGGTAAGACCACGAAGCGCTTGCTCATGATTGCCGCCGGAACGGTTCCGTGTCGCGTAGTCCTGGGCAAGATCGAGGATCGTCGAGATCTCGTCCGGCGCAAGCGGTTCGATTCCCAGCAGGTGTTTCTGACGGAATGCCATTCGGGTGCTGCGCTCCCTCGTCATACGGATCGCGGGTATAGGCGGGGCTGCGTCTCCCGGCAAGGCCTGCGAGATGAGCGAGTCGCAGGACATGCGTATTTGCGAAAGCAAAGAGAGATGGGCCGAGCAGGTGCGTTGCGATAGGGTCGCCACATGGAAAACTGGGAATCGTACATGGCGGCGCGTGCGGCGCTCGAATGGCAGATCGAACTCGGTGCGGACGAGGCGATCGGCGATGCGCCTGTCGACCGATATGCCAAGACGCCCGAACCCGAACCGGCAGCCGAAGCCGAACCTGTACAGTCGGTCCGGCAGAACGACGCTCACCCCGATCCGGTCGAGGTCGCGCGTCGGGCGGCCGCTGCGGCGAACGGCCTCGAGGGACTGCGCGCGGCGATCGCGGCATTCGAGGGATGTGAGCTCAAGCGGGGCGCACGCAACCTCGTTTTCTCCGACGGCGATCCGGCAGCGCGGGTGATGATCGTCGGCGAAGCTCCGGGCAGGGACGAGGATCTGTCCGGCCGCCCCTTCGTCGGGCGGGCCGGACAACTGCTCGACCGCATGCTGGGCGCGATCGGGCTCGATCGGGAAGGCACCGGATCGGTCTACATTACGAACGTGCTGCCGTGGCGGCCCCCGCAGAACCGGGAGCCGCGCCCGGACGAGATCGCGATGATGCTGCCGTTCGTCGAACGGCACGTGACGCTTGCCGATCCTGAGATCTTGATCCTCATGGGAAACGTCTCGTGTCAGGCGATGCTCGGGCGCAAGGGGATCACGCGGCTGCGCGGACAGTGGAGCGAGGCGGTGGGGCGCCCCGCGCTCCCGATGTTCCACCCTGCCTACCTGCTGCGGAACCCCGCGGCCAAGCGTGAGGCCTGGGCGGATCTTCTGAGCCTTCGCGCCCGGCTCGCATGAGGCTTCTTGCCTTCTCGGATCTGCATCTCGATTTCGACGCGGCCGATCGGCTCGTCGCCCTTTCCGCGCCAGCGGATCTCGTGATCGGGGCAGGTGATTTCGCGGATGACCGGCGAGGATTGCAAGGGATCATGGATCGGCTTGCTCCGATTGCCGCAAAACTGCTGGTCGTGCCGGGCAACAACGAATCGATCGATGAACTTCGAGGCGCGACAAATGCCCTCGTCCTGCACGGCAATTCGACCACCCGGGACGGCTTCGTCATCGCCGGTATCGGCGGCGGAGTACCGCCTGTGCCATCGTCGACGGGGCGCTCCTGGGACCTCGGGGAAGCGGAGGCGGCATCGCTGCTCGACCGGATCGAGCGGGCGGACATATTGGTGAGCCATTCGCCCCCCTTCGGTCTCGGCGATGCGCATTCGCAGGAAGGACATGTCGGATCGCATGCCGTGAAGTCGGCGCTCCTGCGGCTTTCGCCCAGCCTTTGCATCTTTGGCCATGTCCACGATTGCTGGGGTTCGCATGGACGGATCGGATCGACGGAATGGCGCAACCTCGGTCCCGATCCTGTCTGGTTCGAACTCTGACATAGTCGGAACACCCGAGGTAGTCGATTTTGGTATACCAAAGTTGACTTCGCGATTTGGCTCTGCCTAGTCTCGGGCGACGTCCGGCGACATGCATCGGCCGGGCATGTCAGGGAGGACATATGCAATGAAAAAGATCGCTTTGCTCGGTACGGCTCTGGGGCTGACGTTGGGTGGACCGGCGCTTGCGCAGGACAGCTATCCCGAACGGCCGATCCAGATGATCGTGCCATGGGGCGCGGGGGGCGGTACGGACGCCGTCGGTCGCATCATCGCCACGCAGCTTCAGCAGGAGCTCGGCGTGCCGGTCAACGTCGTGAACCGCACAGGCGGCTCGGGCGTGGTGGGCCACAGCGCGATCGCGAACGCGGAGCCCGACGGCTACACGATCGGCATCATGACGATCGAGATCGACATGATGCATTGGCAGGGACTGACGGATCTGACCTACGAGGATTTCGACATCCTCGCCATGGTCAACGCCGATCCCGGCGGGGTGATGGTCGCTGCCGATTCGGAATGGGACAGCATCGAGGGGTTCCTTGAATCGGTGAAGTCGGAACCGAAGGGCACGTATACCGCGTCCGGCACCGGGCAGGGCGGCATCTGGCATGTCGGGATGGCGGGCTGGCTCCTCTCGGAGGATCTGCCAGCCGACCAGATCACCTTCGTTCCGAGCCAGGGTGCCGCACCCGGCATCACCGATATGGTCGCGGGCGGAGTGACGATGATCCCCTCGTCGCTGGCCGAGGGGCTTTCGATGATCGACGCCGAACGCGTGCTGCCGCTCGCCACGATGTCCGCCGAACGTCAGGAAATGTTCCCGGACGTCCCGACGCTGGCCGAGACGACGGGGTCCGACTGGACGGTGTCCGTATGGCGTACCGTCGCGGCACCCCAAGGCCTTCCCGAGGATGTCCAGCAGAAGCTCGTCGATGCGATCGAAACTGCGTACAATTCCGACGAATACCAGAACTTCATGCAGGAACGCGGCTTCGGCCTGCGCTGGGCCGGCCCGGAGGAGGCGACCGAGATCGTCGCATCCGATGACGAGGCCTTCGGCGAAGTCATGCGCGAAGCCGGTCTCGCGTCCGAGTGACACGCGACGCGATCGATGAGCTGAACTGATTGCGGGCGGTCGAAGCCGCCCGCGTCACCAATCTGGGACGTGATCCCGGTTAACAATTCGAGGTGTGCCAATGCGCGTCACCGATCTGACGCTCGGACTGCTGACGATCCTCGCCGGGATCGCAATCTATATCTCGGCCATGGATTTCTCCGTGATTCCTGGACAGAGTTACGGTGCAGGCACGATGCCCCGCGCCGTTGCCTTCGCAACGGTCGGAACCGGAGCTTTCATCGCCATCAAGGCGCTGCTCGCGCGTGGCCGCCTCGGCGTCAGGTTCGAGGACTGGGTCCGCAATCCCCGATCTCTGGCAAGGATTGCGATGATCCTCGGACTGATCGTCTTCTACATCCTTGCCGCACCGATCCTCGGCTTCGCTCCGACGGCCTTCGCCATTCTTCTGGTTGCGATGCTCTGCCTAGGGACGGGGCCGCTGATCGCCGTTCCGGTATCTCTCGTCGCGACACTCGCAATCCAGCAGAGTTTCGGACGGCTTCTCCTCGTTCCGCTTCCGCGCAGCGATTTCCTTTCATTCCTGTGGTGAGTTGACATGATCCTCTTCGAGGCCGCGCTTCTCGTCCTGCAGCCGCAGGTTCTGCTCGTCATCCTCGGCGCGGCTGCGTTCGGAATGTTCGTGGGGGCCATCCCCGGGTTGACGGCGACGATGGCGACGGCGCTGCTGGTGCCGGTCACGTTCTTCATGGATCCCGTCCCCGCGATCGCCGCCATCGTGACGGCGACGGCCATGGCGATCTTCGCGGGCGACATTCCCGGAACGCTTTTGCGAATGCCGGGGACGCCGGCCAGTGCCGCCTATGTCCAGGATGCCTATGCGATGACGCGGAAGGGCAATTCCGAAGGAGCGCTCGGTGCCTCGCTCGTCTTTTCGGCGCTCGGTGGCATCTTCGGGACGATCGTTCTGATGACGTCTTCGCCGATACTGGCCGAGGTGGCGCTGAAGTTCTCGTCTTTCGAGTATTTCTGGCTCGTTGTGATGGGGCTTTCCTGCGCGGTCTTCGTCTCGCCCGGATCGCCGGCGCGCGGGCTCATATCGCTCTTCATCGGCCTCTTCGCCGCGACGGTCGGGATCGACAATCCGGCGGGCGTGCCGCGCTATACATTCGACAATGTCGAGCTTTATGCAGGTGTCCAGTTCATCCCGGCGATGATCGGCCTCTTCGCGGTGTCCGAGATCCTTCGCTCCGTGCTGAACCGGACCGAGATCCCGGCGGTCAACAGCGGTGGCGGCGGCATCTTCGCCCAGCAGTTCCAGAACTTCGTCAAATATCCCTTTCAGGTCATCCGCGGCAGTGCGCTTGGCACCGCGATCGGCGCGCTTCCGGGTGCGGGTGCGGATATCGCCGCATGGATCTCCTATGCCGTCTCCAAGAAGTTTTCCAAGACGCCGGAGAAGTTCGGCACCGGTCATGTCGAGGGGCTCGTGGAAAGTGGGGCCTCGAACAACGCCGCGATGAGCGGGGCATGGATTCCTGCGCTCGTCTTCGGAATTCCGGGCGATTCCATCACCGCGATCGTGATCGGCGTCCTCTACATTAAGGGCATCAATCCCGGCCCGACCGTTTTCATCAACGAACCGCAGATGATCTACGCGGTGTTCTTCACCTTCCTGCTGGCAAACCTCATCATGCTGCCGCTCGGGTGGCTCGCCATCAAGGGCGCAGGCACGATCCTGTCGATCCCGCAGCGCACCCTCATGCCGATCATCCTGCTCTTCTGCATCGTGGGCTCGTTCGCGATCAACAACTCTCCCTTCGGTATCTGGCTCATGCTGATCTTCGGGATCGTGGGCTTCCTGATGGAGGAGAACGACATCCCCATCGCCCCGGCAATTCTCGGGCTGGTCCTCGGGCCGATGCTGGAACAGAACTTCGTCACGTCGATGATCAAGTCGCAAGACAGCTTCATCGCCTTCTTCGAACGTCCCATCGCCGCCGGTCTCGGCGTGGCCACGATCGCCATCTGGTGCATTCCGCTTCTGCTGATGCTGTTCGCGCGTCGCGGCGGTGGTGCCCGAACATCTTGACCCCTTTCAGGAGCAGACAATGAGCAAACCCGACCTTCTTCTCGTCGCAAACCTCGCCGATCGCGTCGTCTCGCAGCTCGAGGACGACTTCACGGTTCACCGTTATTGCGAGGCCGACGACAAGCAGGCCTTCCTAAGCGACTGCCCGGAGGGCATCCGCTTCGTGGCGACCGGCGGCGGCACAGGATGCACGCGCGAAATCATCGAGGCTCTGCCCGCGCTCGAGGTGATCTCGTCCTTCGGGGTGGGCTACGACGCGGTCGATGTGGAGGCCGCGCGGGAACATGACGTGCGGGTGACGAACACGCCCGATGTGCTCAACGAATGCGTGGCCGAAGTGACGCTGGGCCTCATGCTGGCCCTCGCGCATCGAATCCCTGAATCCGACACCTATGTTCGCGACGGCAAATGGGAAAGCGACGGCTCGATGCCGCTGACGGCCGAGCTCACAGGCAAGACGGTCGGCATTCTCGGCCTCGGGCGGATCGGCAAGGCGATCGCCAGCCGCGCACAGGCTTTCCAGATGCAGGTGGTCTATCACGGGCGTAACGAACAGGCGAACCAGCCCTATCCGTACTACGCAGATCTCGAAGAGATGGCCCGCGATGTGGACTGGCTGGTCGTCATTGCGCCCTCCACCCCGCAGACGCGTGGCATCGTCAGCCGCGAGGTGCTCGAGCAGCTCGGGTCCGAGGGCCGTCTCGTCAACATGGCGCGCGGCGATCTCGTGGACGAGACCGCACTGATCGAGATCCTCGCCTCGGGGGGCATCGCAGGTGCCGGCCTCGACGTATTCGAGAACGAACCGCATGTGCCCGAGAAGTTGCGCGGAATGAAGAACACCGTCCTCCTGCCTCATATCGGCAGCGCCACGCACCAGACCCGTGCGGCCATGGGCGATCTGGTCGTGAAGAACCTGCGCGCGCACAAGGCGGGAAAGCCGCTTCTTACGCCTGTCGCGTGATCGTTCGGCTGGCATCTGCCTGATCGCGTCTTACGTCTCTCCCGAACGATCGGGAGAGACATCATGTCCGACAGCTACCAACCGCCGGAAATCTGGCAGCCGGAGGAGTCCGGCGGAGAATTCGCAAGCATCAACCGCCCCGTTGCGGGACCGACCCACGACAAGACGCTTCCGGTCGGCAAGCATCCGTTTCAGCTCTATTCGCTGGCGACGCCCAACGGCGTGAAGGTCACGGTCCTATTCGAGGAGCTTCTCGCAGCCGGCCATACGGGCGCTGAATACGACGCCTGGCTCATCGACATCCGAAACGGCGACCAGTTCGGATCGGGGTTCGTCGACGTGAACCCGAACTCCAAGATTCCTGCGCTTATTGACAATTCCGGGCCCGCGCCCGTCCGCGTCTTCGAATCCGGCGCGATCCTGCTGCATCTGGCTGAAAAGTTCGGAGCCTTTCTTGGCGACAACCGATCCGAGATGCTGTCATGGCTCATGTGGCAGATGGGATCGGCACCCTATCTCGGCGGAGGTTTCGGTCATTTCTACGCCTACGCTCCGGAAAAGATGAAATACCCGATCGACCGTTTCGCGATGGAGACGAAGCGCCAGCTGGATGTGCTCGACCGCAATCTCGCAGATCGTCGTTACGTGACCGGTGATGCTTATTCGATCGCGGATATGGCGATCTGGGCCTGGTACGGGCAGCTCGCGCTCGGTCGGCAATACGAAGGATCGGCCAAGTTCCTGCAGGTTCAGACCTACGAGAACGTTCAGCGCTGGGCCAGCGAGATCGCCGAACGCCCGGCGGTCGAGCGTGGCCGAATGGTCAATCGCATGACGGGCGAGCCCGAGACGCAGCTTCACGAACGGCACGACGCCCGCGATTTCGAAACGCGCACTCAGGACAAGATCGGATGAGTAAAGCGGCGCGCGACTTCGTTCCGGTCCGGATCGCGATCCTGACGACCAGCGACACGCGTCTGCCCGCCGACGATCGATCGGGGGACCTTCTCGTGGCGCGCCTGAAGGAAGCGGGCCACGAACTTGCCGCCCGCGACCTCCTTCCCGACGACAGGACGGACATCGCGGCGTTGCTTCGCGACTGGTGCGCGGATGACGGGATCGATGTCGTGATCTCGACGGGCGGGACGGGTCTGACGGGACGGGACGTGACCGTGGAGGCACATCGCGACGTCTACGAGAAGGAGATCGATGCCTTCGCCATCGTCTTCGCCCACGTCTCAATGGCCAAGATCGGGACAAGCGCGGTGCAGAGCCGCGCGACGGGCGGTGTGGCGAACGGAACCTACCTCTTCGCGTTGCCGGGCAGTCCCGGTGCCTGTCGCGATGCCTGGGACGAGATTCTGGCTCCGCAGCTCGACTATCGCCACGCCCCGTGCAACTTCGTCGAGATCCTTCCGCGGCTCGACGAGCATCTGCGCCGCAAATAGCGCAGTTGTCACAGTCGCGTGGCGGTGCTTTTTGTGCCGCCGCATCCGGGCTATGCTCCGGTCAATCCCAAGGGATTTGACGGATGCGTTTCTTCTCCCGGGCCCTGTCGGGCCTGTTCCTGCTGGCACTGACGATCGGCTTGCTGTCCGTTGCGGGCGGTTTGCTCCGTGGCGCGCTCGAGGAACGTGCGGCGCGCGAAGCGCCGTCGCGCGAGGCGCGCGAACAGGTCTTTGCCGCTCCTGTCCGGACGCTCGATCCCGAGACGATCGTGCCGATCCTCGATGCGTTCGGCCAGATCGCGAGCCGCCGTACGCTGGAAGTGCGGGCGAGCGTCGGCGGCCGCGTCATCGAGATGGGCGAGAATGTCGAGGAAGGTGGAAGCGTTGCCGAAGGTCAGTTGCTGTTCCAGATCGACCCGCGGGAGGCGGATCGCGCGCTTGCAGTGCGCGCGGCCGATCTGCGCGATGCGGAAGCCGCACTCGCCGATGCGGAACGTTCGGCCGGCCTTTCTGCCGAAGATGTCGAGAATGCCCGGACCCAGCTCGAACTTCGGCGGAACGCTGCCAATCGACAGCGCGATCTCGAGGGGCGCGGGATCGGCAGCACGCAGGCGCTCGAGACGGCCGAGCTTGCCGTTGCCGCCGCCGATCAGGCGCTGCTCTCGCGCAGGCAGTCCCGCGCGGACGCAGATGCCGCAGTCGCGCAGGCGCGTACCGCGCTCGAACGGGCCCGCATCGCGCTGTCTGAGGCCGAGAGAGCACGCGACGATACCGAGATCCGCGCGGCCTTCGACGGTATCCTTGGCGATGTGACGGTCGTCGAAGGCGGGCTCGTCTCGCAGAACGAACGGCTCGCCTCACTCATCGATCCTGATGCTCTCGAAGTGGGGTTCCGTGTGTCGGCCGGCGAATATGCGCGCCTCCTGGACGAGGCAGGCCACCTCACGACGCGCGACGTGACCGTCATGCTCGAGGCCGGAGGCTACACGCTGAGTTCGCCCGCGACGATCACGCGTGAAAGCGCGCAGGTGGGGGAGGGGCAGACAGGTCGCCAGATATTCGCGCGCCTCGTCAATCCGAGGGGGTTCAGGGCCGGAGATTTCGTTCTTGCCGCGGTCGAGGAACCCTCCCTTCCCGGTATCACCCGGCTGCCGGCCGGGGCGGTGGACTCGATGGGAGGCGTTCTGGTCCTCGGCCCTGAAGACCGCCTCTTGGCCGAGAATGTCGAGATCGTGCGTCGTCAGGGCGACGACCTCCTCGTGCGACCGGGCGACCTCGCCGGTCGCGAGGTCGTGACACAGCGAAGCCCGAGCCTCGGCGCGGGAATCAAGGTTCGTCCGCAACGCGAGGCACCCGCGCCCGAAGCCGAGGGTGTCGCCGAATTCCTCGAGCTCAGCGACGAGCGCAGGGCCCGTCTCGTGGCGTTCGTCGAAGGAAACGAGCGGATGCCCCAGGACGCGAAGGAGCGCGTGCTCGCCCAGTTGCGCGAGACGCGTGTCCCGGCGGGCGTGGTGGAACGCATCGAAGGCCGAATGGGCGGATGATCGGGGCGTGCGGATCATGATGCGTCGTCTTGGAGGGGCCGGTGGCATCATCGGATATTTCACCCGCCACCCGACCGCAGCGAACCTGCTCCTCGTCGTCATGTTGGCGCTCGGTCTGGCATCCGTGCCGCAGATGCGCGCGCAATTCTTTCCCGACGTGGTTTCGGACGATATCGATCTGACAGTCGTCTGGCCCGGCGCGGGGGCCGAAGCCGTCGACGAGGCGGTCGTCGGCGTCATCGAACCTGCCCTGCTCGCGATCGAGGGCGTGACCGACACGGAGGCCCGTGCGAGCGAAGGTCGCGCCAGCTTCGAGGTTACGTTCGAGCCCGGTTGGGACATGAGCCGTGCCTCGAACGACGTGGATACCGCCCTCGACGCGATCACCGACCTGCCCGAAGGTGCCGAGGATCCTGAGATCCGGCGCAGTACGTGGCGCGACCGGGTCACGGATGTCGTCGTCACGGGGCCCGTCGGGGTGGACCAGCTCGCCCGGATCGCGGACGCCCTCAGCAATTCACTTTTTCAGGCTGGTGTGACGCGCACCAGTATCGCCGGTATCGCGGACGGCGAGATCCTCGTCGAAGTGCCTCAGCGCGCGCTCGTGCAATACGACATCACCCTGCGGGAGGTGGCCGAGGCCATCGGAGCCGAGGCCGACGCATCGCAGGCCGGTGAGGTCGGCGGCACAGCCCGGATCAGGGCGGGATCGGCGCGGCGGGATGCCGATTCCATTGCGGCCATCGTGCTGCGGGTGAACGAGGGGGGAGACGCGCTCCGTATCGGCGACGTCGCGCGGATCGAGACGCTCGGAGTGGACCGCGACGCGGCCTATTTCGTGGGCGGAGATCTCGCCATCACCCTCCGCGTCGAGCGCAGTGCCAGTGGCGACGCGATCGCCATTCAGCGCCAGGTCGAAGAGATCGCGGCCGATCTTTCTTTCTCCCTCCCGCAGGGGGTGACGATCGACCTGATCCGCACGCGTGCCGACTACATCTCGGGCCGACTCGAGATCCTTCTCGACAACGCCGCGACGGGGCTCGCTCTCGTCGTTGCCTTGCTCTTTCTCTTCCTCAATGCCCGTACCGCCTTCTGGGTCGCCGCCGGCATTCCCGTCGCCATGACCGCGGCGATCGCGCTCATGTATGCGGCGGGTCTCACCTTCAACATGATCTCGCTCTTCGCGCTCATCATCACGCTCGGCATCGTGGTCGATGACGCGATCGTCGTGGGTGAGCATGCCGATTTCCGGGCCCGCAACCTTGGCGAGGACCCGAAGAGCGCTGCCGAAAACGCCGCGCGACGGATGTTCGCGCCGGTCCTGTCGGCAACGCTCACGACCGTCATCGCCTTTTTCGGGCTCGTCGCGATCGGTGGCACCTTCGGGACGCTCATCGCGGACATTCCCTTCACCGTGATCGTCGTCCTCATGGCGAGCCTCGTGGAATGTTTTCTGATCCTGCCGAACCACATGGCCCATTCGATCGGCAATGTCGGCGGGGAAAAGTGGTATGACCTGCCCAGCCGCCTGGTCAATCGGGGCTTCGCCAAGCTGCGCGAGCGTGCGTTCCGGCCGCTCATGCGCATGGTCGTCTGGGCGCGCTATCCGGTCCTCGCCGGTGCGATGGTCCTTTTGTCGGTGCAGGGCGCGCTCTTCCTGACCGGCGACGTGACGTGGCGCTTCTTCAACTCGCCAGAGGAGGGTAGCGTCAGCGGCAATTTCGCCATGGCGGCCGGCGCATCGCGAGAAGATACGCTCGAACAGATCGCACTTCTCCAGCAGACCGTCGATGAGGTGGCCCAGAGCTTCGAGGACGAATACGGCGTCAGCCCTGTCGATTATGCCATAGCGCAGATCGGCGGGTCGGCGGGCCGCGGCCTGTCTGGAACCGAGAACACCGATGCCGACCTGCTCGGAGCGATCTCGATCGAGCTGATCGAACCCGATCTGAGGCCGTTTTCGAGTTCCGAGTTCGTTGCCGCTTTGCAGGACGCGGTGCCACGCCATCCGCAACTTGAGCAGATCAGCTTCCGCGGCTGGCGATCGGGCCCCGGTGGCGATGCGCTCGATGTCGAGCTTTTCGGCGCATCCGCGGGCATTCTCAAAGAAGCTGCCGAAGCGCTCAAGTCCGAGCTGTCCCAATTCCCCGAGGTCAGCGGCCTCGAGGACAGCCTCGCCTATGACAAGCAGGAACTCGTCCTGACGCTGACCCCTCAGGGCGAGGCGCTCGGTGTCTCCATCGACGCGCTCGGCCGCGTGCTGCGTGATCGTCTGTCGGGAATCGAGGCCGCGTCCTTCCCCGACGGCCAGAGGTCGGCCACGATCCGCGTGGAACTTCCCGAGAGCGAGCGGGCTGCGGATTTCCTCGATCGTGCCGTGATCCGGACCGATGCAGGGCTCGCCCGGGTCGGCGATCTGGTTTCCATCGACGTGACCGAGGGCTTCTCCACCATCCGCCGCGAGAACGGCATCCGTCTTGCAAGCGTGATCGGCGACATTTCGGAGGACGATCCGGCGCGCGCCTCCGATATCATGTTTGCACTCGAAACCGAGATCCTGCCACGGCTCGAACAGGATTTCGGCATCCAGACCTCTCTCTCTGGCCTTGCCGAGGACGAAGCGGAATTCCTCACCGATGCGGTGATCGGGTTCTCGCTCTGCCTTCTCGGCATCTATCTGACGCTTGCGTGGATCTTCGCCTCATGGACCCGCCCGCTCGTAGTTATGGCGGTCATCCCGTTCGGTCTCGTGGGTGCGGTCTGGGGGCATTACGTGTGGGACATGCCGCTTTCGATCTTCACCGTGGTCGGAATGATCGGCATGACGGGGATCGTCATTAACGACTCCATCGTCCTCGTTACGACGATCGACGAATATGCCGAGAACAGAGGCCTCGTTCCGGCGATCGTGGATGCGGCCTGCGACCGGCTGCGTCCTGTCCTGCTGACCACGCTCACGACCGTTCTCGGCCTTGCGCCGCTTCTCTACGAAAGCTCGAGCCAGGCGCAATTTCTGAAGCCCACGGTCATCACGCTGGTCTACGGGCTCGGTTTCGGGATGTTCCTTGTTCTTCTTCTCGTGCCCGCGATCCTCGCCATCGGGCAGGATTTCGGTCGCCACGTCCGCGCGTTCCGCCGGCTTACCCGCGGCGGACATGCGACGGGCGGGGCCCGTGCGCTTCTTCTTGCGACCGGGGGGCTTCAGGCCATGCTCTTCACGGCAACGCTCGGCACATGGCTGGTCACCGGACGAATGGTCGGCCCGCTCACTTCGTTCGGTTCCGGGCCATGGTCGGCGCTTTCGGTTTTCCTGGCAGGATCCGTCGCACTGCTTTTCGCGGCAACGCTCGCAGGGCTGTTCCTTCTCAGGCCGCGCGGGCGCGCCGCCTAGTCACATCCCCGGATCTCGATGGCACGATCGTCGCCGATGACCGTCAGCGTCAACGCTTGACGGTTGAAACCGATCGCCGTACCGCGTGGCGACCGTATCTGGACGTCGAGCTTCAGCAGACGCCCCTCGCGTCGCATTTGGGGAACCCCGACCCAGATCGACGGATCGGCAAGTTCGATCACCGCATGTTCCTGCCGTCCCAGAACCGGCATGTTCACTTCCGCCGTGATCCGGGCACCCTTCGGGGCAGGTGCAAGGCGACACCGCAGCGGACCAGCCCCGGCATCTGCCGCACCTGCGGGCCGGTTGGCGAGCGCCGTGCGGATCTGCGCGTCAGGCGTGCTACGGGCGGCCGTGAGCGATCCGGTAACGTGCGCCGTGACGGGCACGCAGATCTCGCGGCAGACTCCGATCGACAGTGTCAAACGAAGATCCACGCTGCGCGCCGGATCGCGCGGCGTCACGATCAACGGCAAGACCACGCCTTCCGCATAACCGATCGACGTGACGCCATTCTGCGAAAATGCGTGCGGCACCGGCCATGCGATCTTGAGGTCGGCGACATTGCGCGAGCCCGACCAGTCGAACTGCGGTGGAATGCCGGTGGCCCCCGGCGCGCGCCAGTAGGTCTTCCAGCCCGGCTCCAACGCGATGTCGATCGCCGCGATGTGGACCGCTCCTTCCCGCCACCCTTCGAGGAGCGACACGTCCGCGGTCGAGGCCCGAAGGGGTGCCGCCAGGATCAGTAGCAGCAGAAGGATCGCGCGAAACACCATGATACCTTTTCGCGTCGTCTCCGGGGACAGGGAAATCACGATTGGGGGAAGGACGAGGTCCGCGGCCCCTTGCGACGCCGTCGTCGAACGCCATCTTGAACGTCATGAAGGAAATCGACCTGACCGGAAAGATTCTTGTCGCGATGCCCGGGATGGGCGATCCGCGGTTCGCCCGCTCGGTCATCGTGATCTGCGATCACGGGGCGGATGGTGCCATGGGTTTGATCGTCAACAAGCCTGCCCCCCAATTGGATCTCGTTGACCTGCTGTCCCAGCTCGAGATCGAGCATACCGAGGATCTGAGCCATCCCGTTCATTTCGGTGGACCGGTCGAGGCTCAGCGCGGTTTCGTGCTTCATACGGACGACTATGCCGGCGATGAAAGCAGTCTCAGCCTGCCTTCCGGCATCCGGATGACCGCCACGCTCGAGGTTCTGCGCGACATGGCCCGGGGCACTGGACCCGCCCGCACGCTCGTGGCCCTCGGCTATGCCGGCTGGTCCCCCGGACAGCTCGAGGAAGAGATCGCGGACAATGGTTGGCTCGTCGGGGATGCAAGCGCGGATCTCATCTTCGATCCGGAAGCGGCCTCGATCTGGGGCGCGGCGATCCGCGCCATGGGCATCGATCCGCGCCTTCTTTCGGGTGCCGGCGGCCGGGCCTAACCCCTCGGGGCAGCAGCGCGTCTCAACCGGTCGTTGATCGCGCGGCCCAATCCTCGATCGGGGATGGGCGAGACGGCAATCGCCTCCGCGCCCATCCTGTCGAAGGCATGAAGATGCTCGAAGAGCCGCGCCGCCGCTTCGGTCAGATCGCCGCCGGGCGACAGGTTCAGATCGCATTCGACATCTCCGAACCCCAGAAGGACTTCGCCCGGGCGGCGCTCTTTGGCGTCGAGCCGCACGCGCCCTCTCGGGGCGTAATGCGAAAGGAGTTGACCCGGCGCGTCCGGTCTCGCTTTCGGCTCCTCCCGGGCGACGGGCCCCCCCAGGCATTCCTCGACTGCCTCGACGGGCAATCCACCCGGCCTCAGCAGCGCCACGTCGCCGTCGCGTACTGCAAGGATCGTCGACTCGACCCCGACATCGCAAGGCCCCCCGTCGAGAACGGCATCGATCCGGTCGCCCAGATGCCCGAGCACGTGCTCGGCGCTGGTCGCGCTCACCCGGCCTGACGGATTGGCAGACGGGGCCACGATCGGTCGGCCTACTCTGGTCAACAACTCGCGCGCCATGGCGTTGCCCGGAACCCGAACTCCCAGCGTCGCAAGTCCCGCCGTGGCGAGCGACGAGATCTCCGCGCCCTCCCGCATCGGCAGGACCAGCGTCATCGGCCCCGGCCAGAAGGTGCGCGCCAAGCGAAGACCGTCGCCTTCGAGGCTGACGAGTGCGCCGACGGCATCGAGATCCGGCAAATGGGCGATGAGCGGATTGAAGCTCGGCCTGTCCTTTGCGGCGTAGATGGCCGCGACCGCGAGATCGGACGTCGCATCGGCACCGAGGCCATAGACCGTCTCGGTCGGAAACGCCACGAGCCGGCCATCGATAAGAAGTTCCGCTGCCCGCGCGATCCCGTCCTGCCCTGTCAGTCGTTCGGCACTCATCCGTGGCATCCGTCTCTTTGCTTTCTCAAACACGCAGTCGACACTGGCACCGAAGCGCGCCATCGGCCCGTGTTGACGTGGCGTTGGCATTGCCCGAGGGCCCATGGGGCTTAGGCTCATACACGTGCTAGAATGGCCATAGCGCGGCGACGCCGTGCTTGCCAAGCCGCCGTTCCCGGGGGAGGAGGAGCCCATGCCGTATCGCGCGCCCGTCGAAGAGTATCGTTTCCTGCTCCGACACGTCGTGGGCCTCGACGAGGTGACCGCAACCGACCGCTTCTCGGAGGCGACGGACGAGACCGTTCGCGCCATCCTGCTCGAAGCCGGTCGCATCTGCGAAGAGGTGCTTTCTCCGCTTCAGCGGGTGGGCGACACCCATCCCGCCCGGCTCGAGAACGGGATCGTGCGGACGTCGCCGGGTTTTGCTGAAGGATATCGTGCGATCGCCGAGGGCGGTTGGGTCGGCATGTCTGCGGATCCGCAATATGGCGGGCTCGGCTTGCCGCTTTCGGTCACCAGCGCGGTGAACGAGATGATGGCGTCTGCCTGCCTCGCCTTGCAGCTCAACCCCCTGATGACCCAGGGCCAGATCGAGGCGCTCGAACATCACGCCAGCGACGAGATCAAGTCGCTCTACCTGCCGAAACTCGCCTCCGGTGAATGGTGCGGCACCATGAACCTGACCGAGCCCCAGGCCGGCAGCGACGTGGGCGCGCTCACGACGCGGGCCGAGGCAAGGGGCGACGGTACCTATGCCATCACCGGGCAGAAGATCTACATTTCCTGGGCCGACAACGATTTTTCCGCGAATGTCTGCCACCTCGTTCTCGCGCGGCTTCCGGGGGGGGCCGAGGGAACGCGCGGGATCAGTCTGTTCCTCGTTCCGAAGTACTTGCCGGATGCGGATGGAAATCCCGGCCGGGTGAACGAGCTCAGGGTGCTGAGCCTCGAACACAAGCTCGGGTTGCATGGATCGCCCACGGCAGTGATGGAATATGAGGGTGCGACCGGCTGGATGATAGGCGAGGATCACGGCGGGATGGCGGCGATGTTCACGATGATGAACAACGCCCGCCTCGGCGTCGGCGGGCAGGGGATCGGTGCCGCCGAAGGTGCCTATCAGCACGCGCTCGCCCATGCGATGGACCGACGTCAGGGCAAGGCCGGCGGATCGGGTGCGATCGTGGAACATCCGGACGTGCGCCGGATGCTCACCACCATGAAGGCCGAGATTCACGCCGCACGTGCCATTGCGCTCGCCAATGCAAAGGCGATCGACATGGCGAATGCGACCGGCGCGCCGGACTGGGTCGCCCGTGCGGCGTTCCTGACGCCGATCACCAAGGCCTTCGGCACCGAGACCGGTATCTTCGTGGCCACGGAAGGCATCCAGGTCCACGGCGGCATGGGGGTCATCGAGGAGACGGGTGCCGCGCAGTACAGTCGCGATGTCCGGGTGACCTCGATCTACGAGGGGACGAACGGCATCCAGGCCGTGGATCTCGTCGGTCGCAAGCTGAAGGATGGCGGCGAGACCGCCACGCGCCTCGTCTCCGAGATCCTGGCCGAAACGGATGCCTGCGCGGGCGAGATGCCGGATCTTGCCCAAACCGTGCGGGAGGCGGCCGAGATGCTCGAGCAGACGACGAAATGGCTCGTCGGGCAGGACATGTCCGACCGCCTGCCGGGGGCCGTGGCCTATCTCAGGGCATTTGCACGGATCCTCGGTGCGCACTATCACCTCCGCTCTGCGCGCAACGGGAACGATGCGCGTCGCGCGCTGGCCCGGTTCTACATCGAGCGGATGTTGCCCGAACATGCCGGTCTCCAGGTGCAGGTGCGCCGCGGCGGGGACGGGCTCTTCGACCTGACGCTCGACGATCTCGCCGCCGCTTGAGAATGATCCGAACCGACGTGCCGATCGGCCGCACCGCATCGTGACGGGAACACTGTCATTTTCATGGTCCGACCCACCGCAGGTCGGGGCGCCGCTTGTCGTCGCGCCTGGTATATCGCTCGTCCGGATGCCACTGCCGATGAAGCTCGACCATGTGAACTGCCTCATTCTCGACGAAGGGGATGGCTCCGTCACGGTGATCGATACCGGATTCGATACTCCGGAGACGCGGGATCTCTGGGCCCGGGTCCTCGGCGGCCGACGTGTCGGACGGATCGTCGTGACCCATCACCATCCCGACCATGTCGGGCTTGCCGGGTGGTTCCAGTCGCAGGGGGCCGAACTCTGGATGAGCCGCGTCGCGTGGTTGACGGCAAGGATGCTTCTGCTCGACATACGGGACCTTCCCGCGCCGGAGACCGTCGAGTTCTGGAAGGCCTGCGGGATGGACCGCGAGATCCTCGCCCGCAGGATCACCGAACGACCGTTCAATTTTGCCGATATGCTCAGCGACATGCCTCTCGGCCTGAACCGGCTGGAAGACGGCGCGCGGATCGCCATGGGTGGACGCGACTGGATCATCCGGATGGGTCAGGGGCACGCGCCCGATCAGGCGACCTTCTGGTGCGAGGCAGAAGACCTCGTCATCGGGGCAGATCAGCTCCTGCCGTCGATCTCACCGAATCTCAGTCTCTATGCGACCGAGCCGGACGCGGATCCGGTCGGCGAATGGCTGGCCTCGTGCGAGCGGTTTCTCGAGATCGCGACGGCAAATCAACTGGTCCTGCCGGGCCACAAGATGCCATATCGCGGTTTGCCGCTCAGGCTGGGGCAGCTCATCGCGAATCACCAAGGCGCGCTCGAAAGGCTTCTCCATCACATCTCGGAACCCCGGACCGCCGGAGAATGCTTTGCTCCGCTTTTCAAGAGGCGGATCGGATCGGGTGAGTACGGCCTCGCACTCGGCGAAGCGGCCGCGCATTGTCGGCATCTCGTCCATCTGGGTCGGGCCACGCGCGAGATGGGATCCGATGGGGCGTGGTACTACACGGCACTCTGACGCGGCATGAACGGATCCGTCTGCGCAATCGCGGACGACTTGACCCATCAGGCAAAGAAAAAGGCCGTTCGACGGATCGAACGGCCTTCTGAAACGATACGGTGCGACGTTTCAGCCCTGACGGGCCTTGAAGCGGCGCTGTGTCTTGTTGATGACGTACACGCGGCCCTTGCGGCGCACCACACGGCAATCCCGGTGGCGGGACTTAAGCGAACGAAGCGAGTTGCGAACCTTCATCCGTTCTCTCCCTTTTTCGCGGCGCGGGGCTCGCGCCGAAGTGAAACATGCCGGGGCGGACCCGACGGCGAATATCATGTGGCACATGGTGGGCGATACTGGGATCGAACCAGTGACCCCTTCGATGTCAACGAAGTGCTCTACCGCTGAGCTAATCGCCCTTACCCGTGCCTGAGCCGAGGATCCTGTGACGGGTTCCCCTGCCGGTGCGCGGTCTATAAATGGTCATACGCCCCTGTTCAAGCGGTTTTGCCGGACCATTTGCATTCCTGCGAAACCGCCGGGTAAGGGCCCCGCAAAACCGAGGACGAGATGGAGCAGAAGCCTTTCGATCTCCACCGGCCGGATGTGCCGACGACGTCCGTGGTCTTCGCATCCCCCCATTCGGGACGCGACTATCCGGATGAATTGCTGCGTGAATCCACATTGGCACCGGCGATTCTCCGATCATCCGAGGATGCATTCGTCGACCGGTTGCTCATGCATGCGCCCGAGACGGGTGCACCTCTTCTCTGCGCGCGGTTGCCGCGTGCGTGGCTCGACCTGAACCGGGCGCCCGGCGAACTCGATCCCGCCCTCATCAAGGGGCTCGGTCGCGGGCCCCACAATCCCAGGGTCGCCTCCGGCCTTGGCGTCGTGCCGCGCGTCGTCTCCGGCGGAAGGCCGATCTACGAAGGAAAGATCGCGCTCGCCACAGCAGAAGAGCGCATTCGGGATGCATGGCACCCGTATCACCGGACGCTTCGAGAACTCGTCAGCGACGCGCGCAACCGTTTCGGCGAGGCGATCCTGATCGATTGTCATTCGATGCCGCACGAAGCCCTCGAGCATCTGTCCGGCAAGCGGCCCGACATCGTGCTCGGCGACCGGTTCGGCGCGGCCGCGAGCGTCGAGATCGTGGATCGCCTGCAGACGATCTTTACTGATCTGGGGCTGTCATGCGCGCGCAACGTGCCGTTCGCGGGGGCCTACATTGCACAACATTACGGGCGGCCCGCAAAAGGTCAGCACGCGGTCCAGATCGAAATCGACCGCGCGCTTTACATGGACGAGGTGCGGATCGAGCCGCATCAGGGCTTCGACGCGTTCAAGTCCGTGATGGACAATGCCATCGAGGCCATCACGGAAATCGGCCGCCATCGCACGCAGTCGCTGGCGGCGGAGTGACGCGTCGTCGCGAAAGGCAATTGCGACTTCCCTGATCGTATCCAGTGAGACTACGGGGCAGATCCACGTGACCGTTCTGCATCGCTTTCCTTAGATCCGCCTGTCGGACGCACCGAACCCACTGCCCACTCATCTCAGGGCGCGCCCCTTAATGATCGCACCCTCACCCCAGCGGGCGCGGATCGCATCGGTTGCGCGTTCGGCACGCGCCCGATTGACGGCAAGCGGATCGAGGAGATCCCCGGCAATATCGGCTTCGTCGGCGGCACAGAGATCCGCAAGGCCGACCCCCAGCAGCCGGAACGGCCCTTCGCCGACAACCGGATCGAAAAGTCCTCGTGCCGTGCGGTAGATCCTGTCTGCAACCTGCGTGGGATCCCTGAGCGTCAACCGTCGCGTCAGGATCCGGTGATCGGCGCGCTTGAGCTTCAGCGTCACGACGCGACCGGCCAGGTCCTTCGCCTTGGCGCGACCCGATACCTTCTCCGAAAGCCGCCACAAGTGACCGTCGAGCAGATCCGGATCCGAGATATCCTCGCCGAAAGTCGTCTCGTTCGACAGGCCCCTGACCGGTTCGTGTGCCGAGACGCGGCGCGCGTCCTTGCCCCGTGCCAGTTGCCACAGGCGCGTTCCCATCCCGCCGAAGCGCGCCTCCAGATCGCGTTCGTCCCACCGCAGGAGATCCGCGATCGTCCGGATCCCAGCCCGGTCGAGCGCTTCGCGCGTGACCTGCCCGACACCCCAGATGAGGCCGACCGGCTTGTCGCGCAGAAAACATTCGGTTTCCGCGCGGCCGATCAGTGAAAAGCCGCGAGGCTTGTCGAGATCCGATGCGATCTTCGCGAGAAACTTGTTGTGCGAAAGGCCGATCGACCCGGTGATCCCGAGTTCCGACTGCATCCGGGCAACGAGGCGCGACAGCATGACGGCGGGTGGCGCGCCGTGGAGGCGATGGGTCCCTCCCAGATCCATGAATGCCTCGTCGAGGCTCAGCGGTTCGACGACCGGCGTGATCTCATCCATCATCGCCCGAATCTGCCGCGAGACGGCGGAATAGACTTCGAAACGCGGCTTCACGATCACTGCTTCGGGGCAGAGCTTCAGCGCCTGGAACATCGGCATCGCAGATCGCACGCCGCGGATCCGCGCGATGTAGCAGGCCGTGGTCACCACGCCGCGACGTCCGCCGCCGACGATCACGGGCTTGTCGCGCAGGGCCGGGTCGTCGCGCTTCTCGACGCTCGCGTAGAAGGCATCGCAATCCATATGTGCGATCGTGAGATCGCGAAGCTCCGGATGCGACGTGACCCGGGGCGAGCCGCAGGCGGGACAGCGCCGTGCAGCGTCGAAGGTCGTGTGACAATCGCGGCAGAGACTTGGCATGATCCCTAATCTAGGTGCGCGGGCGGCGCAGCGACAGGGCGTTTCGCCGCATCGCCCGGGTGAGATGTCTGCGCCTTGCACGCATCCTGCTAGGCGCGGCCGCCTGTTCCCGCTAGATTGGGTCAAAGCGCAGGAAAGCTAATCCATGACCGATACCCGTTCGACCCCGTCACGCCGCCCCCTGACCTTGCGCGATGTCTCGGAAGCCTCCGGGGTCAGCGAAATGACGGTGAGCCGCGTCCTGCGCAATCGCGGCGATGTGAGCGAGGCGACGCGAGAGCGCGTGCTCGAGGCCGCACGGACATTGGGCTACGTTCCGAACAAGATCGCGGGCGCGCTGGCCTCGAGCAGGGTGAACCTCGTGGCGGTGGTCATTCCGAGCCTGTCGAACATGGTGTTCCCCGAAGTGCTGTCGGGAATAGCCGAAGTTCTCGACGGAACGGACCTGCAGCCGGTCGTCGGCGTCACGAATTACAGCCCCGAGAGGGAGGAAAAGGTCCTCTACGAGATGCTGTCCTGGCGGCCATCGGGCATCATCGTCGCGGGAATCGAACATTCCGAGATCTCGCGACAGATGCTGCGCGCAGCCGACGCGCCGGTGGTCGAGATCATGGATGTCGACGGAGAGCCGGTCGACGCGGTCGTCGGCATCTCGCACAGGCGCGCGGGCCGGAAGATGGCCGAGGCGATCCTGAAGCAGGGCTTCGAGCAGATCGGTTTCCTCGGCACGCAGATGCCGCTCGATCATCGCGCCCGCAAACGGTTCGAGGGCTTCACCGAGACGCTCGCCAAGGCCGGGCTCGAGGTCGCGGACCAGGAATTCTATTCCGGCGGATCGGCCCTTCTGAAAGGGCGCGAGATGACGGCGGCGATGCTCGACCGATCGCCTGACATCGATTTTCTCTATTACTCCAACGACCTCATCGGGGCCGGCGGACTTCTCTACTGTATCGAACGCGGCTACGACATTCCGGGGCGGTTGGGACTTGCCGGGTTCAACGGCGTCGAGCTGCTGCAGGGATTGCCGCGCAGGCTCGCCACGATGGATACCGAGCGTCACCAGATCGGGCGCGAGGCGGCGGGTATCGTCGCCCGACGCGCAGAGGGCGGAGGCGGGGGAGAGCGGATCGAGATCGAGCCGCGCATCTCGCACGGCGACACGCTCCGTCGCTACAAACCCTGAGGCATCCACGCGCGCGTCATGTGGCGTTTCCGTTCGAAGCCCGGGATGCGCGCCACCTCGAATCCTGCATCTGCCAGAGCGCGACGCACGTGGCCGGCCGCGCTGTAGGTGGCAGCGGTCCCCCCGGGTGCTGTATGGCCTCCGACCTGCGACAGGATCGTATCGGACCAGAGGGCGGGGTTCTTCGCTGGCGAGAACCCGTCCAGAAACCACGCATCGGCTCGTCCGCGCCACGGTGGCAGGGTCTTTTCCGCAGGGCCTTCGATCACGTGAAGCGAAAGACCCGGCAGCGCGATCTCGCGCGTGCCGGTCGCCCATGCCTCACATAGATCGGCGGCGAGCGGTGCGAGCGTCGGAAAGGCCGCCAGTGCGCGCGCCATCTCATCCGCGCCCAGCGGATGCGCCTCGAAGCTCGTGAAGGCGAGGGTGCCGTCCTGTCCGCTTTCCCGCCAGAGCGCCCAGGCGGCAAGCGCGTTGAGGCCGGTGCCGAAGCCCAGTTCCGCGATATGGAATCCCGGCCTGAACCGCGCGGGCAGGTCGTTGCCGTCGAGAAACACGTGCCGCGTCTCGTCGAGGCCGCCATTCAACGAATAATAGGGGTCGTCGTATCGCGAAGAGACGGGCACTTCCTCGCGCCAGTCGATTCTCTCTGACATGACTGCCACCCCTTGCCGGCCGGTCTTCGCGCGGCGTAGCTGATCGTGTCCATCGGCGGAAGGGGCTTTCATGGCAATCGACGTGACCATCCGGGGTGCCGGAATCTTCGGGCTCTCGATCGCATGGGTGCTGCTCTGTCGCGGTGCGCAAGTCCGGATCATCGACCCAAACGGTCCCGGGGCAGGGGCATCGGGTGGAATCGTCGGCGCGCTCGCTCCGCACGTGCCCGAGAACTGGAACGCGAAGAAGGCCTTCCAGCTTCGTTCGCTCCTGTCGGCCGAGACCTTCTGGACCGGGATTGCCCAAGCCGGCGGCATCGATCCCGGCTATGCGCGGAGCGGCCGGTTGCAGCCCCTTGCGGATGACAATGCCGTCGCGCTGGCCCATGCGCGCGCCCGATCCGCCGCGACGCTCTGGCAGGGACAGGCGGATTGGTGCGTCGAGCGTTCGGACGATCAGCCGATCTCCGCGCCTTCGGGGTGGCTCGTCCGCGACACGCTGAGCGCACGGATCCATCCCGCCCGCGCCTGCCGGGCCCTCGCCGCCGCAATCGAGACGCAGGGCGGTATCGTGGCGCGCGAGGGGCTTAACGAGGGTGCCGTGGTCTGGGCCACCGGTGCCGCCGGCCTTGCGGCGCTGTCGCAGGATCTGGGGCGCGAGGTCGGGCGGGGGATCAAGGGGCAGGCGGCGCTCCTTGCCTATTCGGCACCGCATATGCCGCAACTCTTCGTCGATGGTCTGCACGTCGTTCCTCATGCCGACGGCACGATCGCCGTCGGATCGACCACCGAGCGCGATTTCGATACGCCCGACCGTTGCGACGCTCAGACAGAGGGCATCGTCGCCCGTATTCGCTCGAGCCTGCCATGGCTCGAAGACGCCCCGGTCGTCGCGCGCTGGGCGGGGCTCAGGCCACGGGCACGCTCGCGCGCGCCGATGCTCGGGCCATGGCCCGGCCGGCCGGGGCATTTCGTCGCCAATGGCGGATTCAAGATCGGCTTCGGCATGGCCCCGGAGGTCGCGCGCGTCATGGCCGACCTGATCCTCGATGGACACGACACGATCCCCGAGGGCTTTGCAGTCGCTGACAACCTCTGATCCTCAGATCAGGAAATCCCCGAGCGTATCGACCTCCGACTGGGGGATCTCGTGCTTTCCGGGGTGCCAGGCCAGCATGACGTCGGCCTTCTGCATCGAGAACCAATCGGCGATCGCCTGCGTGACCTCGGGCGGAGGGCTGTCATCCGTCTTTCCACCTGTCACGAGCACGCGCGTCATGGCAAGCGCGGGAACGTCGCCCCCGGCGATGGGCCGCGTCGGGTGGAGGAGTGCGATCGCATCGAAGAGCCCTGGCGCAGCGATTGCCACGGCCGCAAGCACGTCCGCTCCGCGAGAATGACCGATCCCCGTAACGCGACGTGCGCCCGTTCGTTCGATCTCTTCTCTCGCGGCGGACGCCATGGCCCGACCCAGTTCCGCAAGATCGGGCTCGCCTGTCCCGCCCGTCTCCCGGGAGGTCGAGACCACATGCGCTTCGGGCAGGAACGTGCATGCCGCACCGTGAAGCTGGTCGACGGGCCGTCCCTCTGCATGGAAGGTCAGGACCAGATGATCGTCTGTCCCGGCCGAACGTTTCGCCACGAAACTCACCCGAGGTCCACGAGCTCGCGTTCAAGCCTTTCGCGCAGGTATTCGTGTTGCGCCGGCAGCTTCAGCGCCCGACCGAGCGTCTCCCGATCCTCGTCACGCTCGAAGCCCGGCTCGTCCGTCGCGATTTCGAAAAGGACGCCGCCGGGGCTGCGGAAATAGATCGCCCAGAAATAGTCGCGGTCGATCGGCGGCGTGACATCGTAGCCGGCCGAGACGAGTTCCGCGCGCATCTCGAGCTGGCGGGCACGCGTCGCGACCGAAAAGGCGACATGGTGGACGGACCCGGCCCCCTGCGACGCGGGGGGCATGTCCTCCGCGACCTCGACATCGACGATCCCGGCTGTCCCGTCCGTGATGGCCAGCCGTGTGACCTCGTCGCAGACTTCGATCTGTTCATACCCCATGAAGCGCAACAGCGCAATGGTCGCATCGGAGTCGCGAAGGCGCAGCGTGACGGAATGAAGGCCGCGGATCGCCATCCGTTCGGGGATGCCTCCTTCGGTCCAAGGCGCTCGCGTGTCGCCCGGATCCTCGACAAGCGCCAGGTCAGCGCCGTCCGGCCCTGCGACCTGAAGGCGCGTCTCGCCAAAGCCGTTCTCGCCCCGCTCGACAGCGACCCCGCGCGCCTCAAGCCGTTCGATCCAGTCTTCCGCACTGCCCTCGGGGATCGACAGGGCCGTCGTCGACACCTCTCCCGTTCCAGGGCGTCCGCGTGCGGCATCGGGAAAGGGGAAATACGTGATGACCGTGCCGGGCCGGCCGATCTCGTCTCCGTAATAGAGATGATAGATCTCGGGTGCGTCGAAATTCACGGTCTTCTTCACTCGACGGAGCCCGAGCGTTTCCGCAAGGAAGGCTTCCGTGTTCCGTGCGTCCGATGAGAGGGCGGTGACGTGATGAAGTCCGCTGACGGCGTTGCGCATCTATGGCTTCTCGCTTCAAGAAATTTCTTGCAGAATGCGACAGGACGGCGCGCGGCGAAACCCCCGTCCCTCTGCGGATGTCCCATCCACGCGTTGACGGCCCGATCATACGTTCGCGTGAATGATCGGGCAGGGGGCTTCCGGTCCTTTTGCCGGTGCGAGGCTTTTGAAACGTGCCCGGCGACGCTTACATGGCCTTGCGAGACATATCCAAGATGGAGCCCAAAATGGCCTTGCGTATCGGCGACACCGCACCGGATTTCACCGCCAATTCCACCGAAGGCGAGATCCGCTTCCACGACTGGATCGGGGATGGCTACGCGATCCTCTTCAGCCACCCGAAGGATTTCACGCCCGTCTGCACGACCGAACTCGGTGCGATGGCCGGAATGTCCGAGGAATTCGCGAAGCGGAATGCCAAGATCATGGGAATCTCGGTTGATCCGGTCGAGGATCACGTGAGATGGAAGAGCGATATCGCGAGCTATACCGGCCATGAGGTCCGCTATCCCATGATCGGCGATCCCGATATGGAGATCGCCAAGCTCTACGACATGCTGCCTGCCGAGGCGTCGGGCGATCCTTCAAAGCGGACGCCGGCGGACAACCAGACGGTCCGCACCGTCTTCATCATCGGGCCCGACCGGAAGGTGAAGTTGAGCCTGACCTATCCCATGACGACCGGCCGCAACTTCGACGAGATCCTGCGGGCGCTCGACAGCATCCGCCTCACGGCCGAACACAAGGTCGCGACGCCGGCGGGCTGGGTTCAGGGCGGCGACGTCATCGTCACCGGTGCCGTCAGCGACGACGAGGCGCGCGAGAAATTCGGCAGCTTCGAGCAGAAGCTTCCGTATCTGCGGACCACGAAGCAGCCCGGATAACTCCGGTGGCCGAGGCCGGCGCGTCATCCTGACGGGATAGCGCGTCGGCCCGCCTCGACATCCGGTTCAGTCCCTCCCAGGCGGTGAGCGCCATGAGTGGTGCCTGACTTCAGTGATACGGCATGCGGCCCCTCGCGACGCTTGTCGATCCGTGTCAGTAACCGGGTAGTTCGCCCCGTCCGCCGGAGGGCTCTTGCCACAGAATTCCACTTTTGGTCTCAGCCTGGCGCTGGCCGCCGTGCTTCTGCTGTCGCCCGACACCCTCCTCATGCGGGTGTCCGGGCTCGACGGGTTCGAGATGATGGCCTGGCGCGGAGGGCTCGTGTCGATCGTGATGCTGTCGCTCTGGCTCGTGACCTCTCGCGACAGGTCGGGCGATCTTGCGGCCTTCGCCAGCGGGCCGGGACTGGTCGCGACGCTCTGCCAGGCTGCCAATGCGATCCTTTTCGCGACCGGCATCGCGGTTGCCCCAGTGGCGGTCGTGCTCTTCGCGCTCGCCACGGTTCCGATCTGGGCCGCGATCCTCGGCGCGCTTTTCCTGGGGGACAGGATCGGCCGCGCGACGGCCGTGACCTGCATTGCCGTGCTCGCGGGGATCGGACTTTCGGTGCTTGCGGGCGGACATGGCGATGGTGGCGTGAATCCGGTTCTCGGGGCGTTCTGCGGGCTCCTGACGGCGATCGCGCTTGCGGGCGCGTTCACGAGTTATCGCGCGGCCCCCCGGCTGCCGATCATGCTCAGCCTCGGGGTCGGTGCGGGTCTTGGCGGTACTCTCGGGCTCGTGGTTTCCGGAGGGGGCGAGGCAGACGGTCTAGCGCTCACCGCCATCGCGACGACAGGGGCCATCATTCTTCCGGCAGCGTTCTTCATGCTGGGCAGCGCATCGCGATACACGAGCGGTGCGAATGTCAGCCTCTTCATGTTGCTCGAAACGGTTCTGGGGCCGATCATCGTCTGGATCGCGCTGGGCGAGGCGGTTCCGCCGCTCTCGCTACTGGGTGGCGCGATCGTGGTGGTCTCACTCGCGCTATATCTCTCGCACCAGCGGCGCGCGCTCAGGCGATCATCGTCCTGATCGCGAGAGCCACGACCCCGAGCGCGGCCACGCTCAGCACCCAGATCAGGACGAACCATCCGAGCCGTCTCAGCATCAGTGATAGCCGTCGCCATGGCCCAGCTTGCCGCGGAAGACCCAGTAGGCATAGATCGTATAGGCCAGGATGATCGGTACGAGGATCACTGCGCCCACGAACATGAAGAGCTGCGAGCTCTCGGGGCTGGCCGCGTCCCAAAGCGTGACTTCCGGCGGGATGACGTAAGGCCACATGCTCAGCCCCAGCCCCACGAAGCAAAGCCCGAAGAGTGCAAGACTGATCGCGA
Organism: Palleronia sp. LCG004; assembly: GCF_032931615.1. Taxonomy (NCBI): domain Bacteria; kingdom Pseudomonadati; phylum Pseudomonadota; class Alphaproteobacteria; order Rhodobacterales; family Roseobacteraceae; genus Palleronia; species Palleronia sp. LCG004. Next base: position 2,123,052 of record NZ_CP136759.1, on the reverse strand, counting down.
AGGGCATCCAGTCGTTGCGCTCGTCGAAAAGTTCCTTGGCAAGCCAGAGCGCGAGTCCCACGACCACGATCGGCACCGGCGAGACCTCGAGTATCTGCGGCCAAGCGAGCCAGCGTTCGAAATACGATTGCTCAAGGAACGGCGTGGCAAGGCTGACCGCCCCGATGAAGCCCACGGTGGCGAACCCGAATGTCCGCGCCAGCACGCGGATGCGATGCTGGGCGGGGCCCGCGACGCGCCAGTTGAGCCAGCACGCGCCGAGCAACGCGTATCCGCAGACGACCGCAACCCCGCAGAGCATCGTGAACGGCGTGAGCCAGTCGAGCCAACCACCCCCGTAGGCGCGACCGTCCACCTCGATCCCCTGCAGAAGCGTGCCGAGGATCATGCCCTGCGTCAGTGCGGCGACCAGGGATCCGCCGATGAAGGCCCCGTCCCAGAACCATTCGGCGAACCGTCCCGCGGCGCGCCAGCGAAATTCGAAAGCCACGCCGCGAAAGACAAGGCCCAGAAGCATGGCGATGACGAGCGGATAGACCGCCGGCATGATGATCGCGTAGGCCATCGGGAACGCTGCAAAAAGACCCCCTCCGCCCAGGACCAGCCACGTCTCGTTACCGTCCCAGACCGGTGCGACCGTGTTCATCATGAGGTCGCGATCCTGCTTTTCGGGAAAGAAGGGATAGAGGATCCCGATGCCCAGATCGAACCCGTCGAGCACCACGTAGACATAGACGGCGAAGGCCAGAAGCAGCGCCCAGGCGATCGTAAGGTCGAAACTCACTTCCATGGCACACCTATTCCGCTGGATGGGGAGAGTGGCGCAGCGTCTCGCCGGGGGCGGGCGTGATGCCGGCCGTGCGGATCGGGCCCTGATGGATATCGTCGTTCGTCTCGCCGCGTTCGGGTGGCTTGGCCATGAGCTTCAACAGATAGACGACGCCTGCGCCGAAGATCGCGAAATAGATGACGATGAAGGCGAGGAGGGACGCCCCGACCGCCGACGCGGCGAGGGGGGAGGCCGATTCCGCCGTCAGCAGCTCTCCGTAGATCGTGTAGGGCTGGCGCCCCACCTCGGTCGTAATCCATCCTGCGAGCACCGCCACGAGGCCGGATGGCCCCATCAGGAGGGCGGCGCGATGCAACCACCGATCGTAGTAGAGATCCCCGCGCCAGCGCGACCAGAGCGACCAGATCCCGACCCCGACCATCAGGAGGCCGAGCCCGACCATGACGCGGAAGCTCCAGAAGACGATGGCCACGGGCGGCTGCAGATCGCGCGCGACCGTGTCCAAGCCGTCGAGCGACGCGTTCCAGCCCTTTTCGAGAATCGGACCGCCGATATGCGGGATCTCGACCTTCCAGCGCACCTCCTGCGCCTCCTGATCGGGAATGCCGAAGAGGATGAGCGGGATCCCGTCCTCGCTGCTCTCGAAATGGCCCTCCATGGCGAGGACCTTCGTCGGCTGATGCTCCAAGGTGTTGAGACCCTGTTCGTGACCCGCCACGATCTGCAGCGGGGCGACCAGCGCGGCCATCCACATCGCCATCGAGAACATCGTCCGCACGCCCCGATTGTGGCCGCGCCCCTGCAGCAGGTGCCAGGCCCCCACGCCGCCGACGATGAAGGCGGTCGTCAGATATGCGGCGATGAGCGTATGGACGAGGCGATAGGGAAAGGACGGATTGAAGACGATCGCCCACCAGTCCTGGGGAAGGAACTGGCCGTTCTCGCCGATGATGTATCCGGCGGGCGTGTGCATCCAGCTGTTGACCGACAGGATCCACGTGGCCGAGATCGCTGTGCCGACGGCGACCATGAGGCAGGCGACCATGTGGAGGCCGTTGCCGACCTTCTCGCGACCGAAGAGCATGATGCCGAGGAATCCCGCTTCGAGGAAGAACGCGGTCAGCACCTCGTATGCCATGAGCGGACCGATCACCGGCCCCGCAAGATCGGAGAATACCGACCAGTTGGTCCCGAATTGGTAGGACATGACGATGCCCGACACGACGCCCATCGCAAAGCTGATCGCAAAGATCTTCACCCAGTAGGTGAAGAGCCTGAGATATGCCTCGTCCCGCGACCAGAGATAGAGACCGTTTAGGACAGCGAGGAAACTGGCGAGCCCGATGGTGAATGCGGGAAAGATGAAATGGAACGCGACGGTAAAGGCGAACTGGATCCGGGCAAGAAGGATCGCGTCGAAGCCGAGGGACATGTCCATGGGATACCTCGCGGAGTTGGACGATCCTGAACTAGCTTGAAGCCATCTTGCCACCAATATGACACGATGACCTAGCGTCTTGATCGGGGTCGAGAAGCCTTTCCCTGATCCTGTTCGGCAGATGCGAGGCGAAACGCTTGACGAGAGTCTCCATCAGGTCGCGTCGCCGCTCGGGCGCAAGGCCTTCGACACCCTGGAGACAGGCATAGGGTGCCGCGCCGTCCGCGATCCGCGCAAGGTCGTCCGCAAAACTCGAATCCCGTCCGTCGCGCAGATAGACGAGGTCGGGTGATGGCAGCACGGGAACGCCCTGCGCCATTTCCGCATGATTGGCGAGAGAGACGGCCGAATACTGCGCGCGGTCGCGAAAGCGGAACCAGACCTGTGCGTCGAGCAACCCCGGATGCGCGGCAAGCGCCTCCTCGATCGTCGGCACGCGAAGTGGATGCGGCACGTGGGGGACGCGCAGGAATGTCCTCTCGAATCCCATGAGGCGCGCACCCACCTCCTGCGAGACGAGATGCGACGGGCGGGTGTCGGGGCGGCCGACAGCACGCTTGAGCGCTGACTTCGCCCGGAAGAGGGGCCGCGCGGCGCGGGTCTTTATCATCTCGCCCCGCAGGACCGGGAGTCCCCCCTGAAAGAAGTCGCCCGGTGTCGCGGTGCTGTTCAGGAACATGTCGTCATTGAAGTAGACGAAGCTCGGCGAAAGGCCGGGGATCCGGTGCATCGCCCCTTCGATAGCGCGCGTGTTGAAGTTGGGACGCGCGGCCGGCAGCCCGTTGAAGATTACATCGTGATCGACGACCTCGATGCCGTCGGGGGCGGAAAGTCCGCTCGCCGCGAAAAGCTCCAGATCCGCGGGGACCTGATTGTCGGTGACGAGAAAGATGCGACGGATGAACGGCGCGAATTTCAGGATCGACGCGATCGCGACATAGATCTCGCCGGACTGAACGAAACGGGTCTCGTCCCCGTCCGCCGGTGCCTGCGCGTATTCCGCGCGAGCTGCCCGGTGGACGGGATCGGCCCCATCCACCCAGGCGATCACTGCGTCGATCGTCACCTTGCGGCCGCTCTAGCCCATCTTGGGATAGAGGACGACGGTCGTGTCAATCGGCACATTGTCATAGAGGATCGTGATATGCTCGTTGATAAGGCCGGCACAGCCGTTGGAGACGGCCTGACCGATGGACCGCTGATCGCCAGTGCCGTGGATCCTGAGATAGGTGTCGCCACGACCCGGCTGGAAGAGATAGAGCGCGCGCGCGCCCAGCGGATTGCCCGGGCCGCCGGGCATCCCGTCCTCCTCGTATTTCGCGTAAAGCTCGGGCTCACGTTCGATCATGCCGGGTGTAGGCTTCCAGGATGGCCATTTCTTCTTGGCTCCGACATAGAACTGACCCGCCTCATAAAGCGAGTCGCGCCCGACGCGGCAGGGATACCGCATCGCCATCCCTTCGGGTCGCGTATGGAAAAGCTGGAAATGATCGGGGAATACGTGGATCTGGTTGGGCGGCAGCGGCGCGCGCATCTGCACCAGCGTCGGGGGTGGAACGCCCGCTGCCTGCGCCTCGACCCGCGAAGAGGCCAGTCCAGCCGCACCGAAGGCCGCCAGGCCCGTCATCATGAAATCACGTCTTTTCATCATTTTCTCCAGAAATGCCTGCGGACCTCAACGCGATCACGACCGGATCGTGCGATGCGTCTCACGCGGTTTTGATGGAATGGGCGCGATCCGCAATCGACCGTATCATGCCCGAACTTCTCGTGAAATTCCAATGTTCCCGAACGGCGACGGGCCCCGCAGGTCATGCGGGGCCCGGCACCGGTCGTTTGGAAGGGGCGGCTTATTCGGCCGCTTCCTCCTTCTGCGTCTCTTCGCCGGTCTCCTGATCGACCATCTTCATGGCAAGGCGCACCTTGCCGCGATCGTCGAAGCCCAGAAGTTTCACGAAGACCTCCTGGCCTTCCTTCAGGACGTCCGAAGGATGGTTCAGGCGGCGATTCTCGATCTGGCTGACATGGACCAGTCCGTCGCGCTTGCCGAAGAAGTTCACGAAGGCACCGAAATCGACGATCTTCACGACCGTTCCGCGGTAGACCTTGCCTTCCTCGGGCTCGGCGACGATCGAATGGATCATGTCGTAGGCACGCTGGATCGCAGCACCGTCGGCCGATGCGATCTTGATCACGCCGTCGTCGTTAATGTCGACCTTCGCGCCCGACGTCTCGACGATTTCGCGGATCACCTTGCCGCCCGATCCGATGACTTCGCGGATCTTGTCGGTCGGAATCTGCATCGTCTCGATGCGCGGAGCGTAGGAGCTGAACTCGCCGGCACCCGAAAGGGCCTTGTTCATCTCGCCCAGGATGTGCATCCGGCCGGCCTTGGCCTGATCGAGCGCGCGCTCCATGATCTCGGACGTGATGCCCGCGACCTTGATGTCCATCTGCAGCGACGTGATGCCGTTCTCGGTGCCGGCGACCTTGAAGTCCATGTCGCCGAGGTGATCCTCGTCGCCGAGGATGTCGGTCAGGATCGCGTATTCACCGCTGTCTTCCAGGATCAGACCCATCGCGACGCCCGCGACCGCCGATTTCAGCGGCACGCCCGCATCCATCATGCTGAGCGATCCGCCGCAGACCGACGCCATCGAGGAGGAGCCGTTCGATTCGGTGATCTCGGACACGACGCGAATCGTGTAGGGGAAGTCGGTCGCGGCAGGCAGGACGGCCTGAAGCGCACGCCAGGCGAGCTTGCCGTGGCCGATCTCACGACGACCCGGAGGTCCGAAACGGCCCACTTCGCCGACCGAGTAGGGCGGGAAGTTGTAATGCAGCAGGAAGTTCGAGCGATACGTCCCCTGCAGCGCGTCGATCATCTGCTCGTCGTCGCCGGTGCCGAGCGTCGTGATGACGAGGCCCTGGGTCTCTCCCCGGGTGAAGAGCGCCGATCCATGGGTCCGGGGCAGAAGGCCGGTTTCGGCCACGATCGGACGAACCTCGTCGGTGCGACGGCCGTCGATGCGCTTGCCGGACTTGACCACGTCACCGCGCAGCACAGAGGATTCGAGCTTCTTGAGCGCAGAACCCAGGTTCTCGTCGGCGAGCTGATCTTCGGTCAGCGCGGCCCGGATGTCCTCCTTGGCCTTGGAGACCGCGTTCGTCCGCTCCTGCTTGTCGGTGATCGCATAGGCATCGCGCATCTTCTGCTCGCCTGCGGATTTCACCGCGTCGAAGAGCACGGAGTAATCGGCCGGCTGGAAGTCGAACGGCTCCTTCGCGGCATCCTCGGCAAGCGAGATGATGAGGTCGACGACC